>JAODNJ010000506.1 GCA_025465155.1 Frankiales bacterium | reverse complement strand
GCGGGCCTCGGTGATGGCCCGGGAGCGCTCCTCGTGGATCGTCTCGTCGCCCCGGCAGGGGCAGCCGAGATGAGCTTCGCCGCAGAGTCCATGTCGAAGGGGAACGGGGTGCCTCCTGAAGGGTGTCGTCCCTGACGCTACTCAGCTGCGCCAGCCCCGTGGCCTCACACGGTCCGGATGACCTCCGATGGGGTGGGTGGTGTGGCACCGGTTGCACCGCACCGGGGTCCTCCACAGACGGCGCTTCGTCGACATGTCGACATGTCCCCGGGTGGACGCCCGGCCCGGCGGTCAGCCCGGACGGCGCAGCGGCTCGCGGGCCTCGCGGCAGGCCAGGCCGAGGTCCGACAACAGCTGCTCCGCTTCCCGGGCATCGCGGTCGCGGGCGACGGCGGTCAGCCTCTTGCCCGCCGCGTCGATGTGCAGACTGGCCAGCCGCAGCCGCCTCTGGACGGGGCCCTGGACCAGCCGCAGGCTCTGCACCCGGGCGAGCGGCACCCACGTCGTCCGTCGCGTGATCCGGCCGGAGGACACCACGATCGCCGCCGCGTTCCAGCCCACGCCGAGCCATCGGTAGCGCAGCGGCGACTTCCACCGCGCCCGCCGCGGCGGCGGGCGGAGCGTGCCCGGGCGGGCCGGGAGCAGCCGGTCGAGCAGCAGGTCCGCCTCGGCGCGGGAACCGGCCGGGAGCACGGTCCGCAGTTCCCGGGTATCGGACTGGCGCTCCTCCCGGTTGCGGGCGTGCCCGGCGACGCCGAGTTGCAGGCGGACCCAGCCCATCGGCCGCCAGGCGACCGGCTCGGTGAGCTCCAGGGCCTGGACCCGGCCGCGCGGGATCGTCTCCGCCGTCGTCTCCAGGGCCCCGAACCGCAGTCGGATCCCGTCCGCGGCCTCACCGACCTGCAGCCCCCACCCGCCGTTGAACCGGCGCCACACCAGCGTGGCGACGGCGAGCACGTAGGCGACCGACGCGCTGGCGATCCCGCGCGCCGCCGCGGGGGAGAACACCGCGGTGACGGCGACCGCGACCGCGAAGGCGGCGAGGACGGCGAACGGCCGGGACAGCACGACCGAGGCGGTGAGGCGGCCGCGCCGCTGCGCGAACAGCGGGCGCTCCGGCGGCGCCGGGGTCTCCGGGGCGACGCCGTGGGCGAGTGCCAGTAGCCGGGCGCGGACCCGCTCGGCCTCGTCGGCCCGCAGGTAGGCCAGCCGCCCGGCGTCACCGGCCGAGCCGGCGGAGCGCAGCCGCAGCTCGGCCAGCCCCAGGGCGCGGGCGATGCCCGGTCGCACGATGTCGACCGCCTGCACGCGTGCCAGCGGGATCCGCTGCGACTCCCGGCGCAGCAGGCCGGACTCGATCCGCAGGTCACCCCCCTCGACCCGCCAGCGCGTGACCAGCCAGGAGACGACGCCGGCGATCGCGATCAGCCCGACGACGACCAGGTGCCACCAGACGTCCTTCTGGCTCGTCGTCTGGACGAGCGACCCGCCGACGACCAGCACCACCGGCACGAACGCGCGGCCGGTCCGCACCACCGGCGAGAGCGGGTGAAGCCGGTGCCAGCCGCTCAGGTCGGGAGCCGGGCCGCCGGCGCCCGGCGGCGCGGACGGAGCCTGGTCGGCGGGGGCGGTCACAGCCCGGCCGCCTGCGCTTCCCCGAGGCCGGCGAGCTGGTCACGCAGCCGCTCCGCCTCGTCCCGGGGCAGCCCCGGGATGCGGGCGTCGCTGGCCGCCGCGGCCGTGTGCAGGCGCAGGGTGGCCAGGCCGAGCGAGCGTTCCAGCGGGCCGGCGGTGACGTCGACGAACTGCATCCGCCCGTAGGGCACCAGCGAGAGGCGCTGGACCATCACACCGCGGCGCACCAGGAGGTCCTCGGCGCGCTCGGCGAACCCCCACGAGCGCACCCGCCGGCGCAGCAGCACGGCCGTGACGAGCCCCGCGACGAGTACGCCCGCCGCGGCGATCCCCGCCACGACGGCCTGACCGGTGAGCAGGAGCGGGATGCCTGCTGCCAGCAGCACCAGCACGGTCACCCCGCCCGCCTCCGCGAGCCGCAGGGTGGCCAATCTGGGCGAGGGGTGCAGCCACTTCTCTGCGGCGGTCCCGCCGAGCGTGAGAGATCCGGTCACCAGCCGACTGTAGGAGCGGTCCTGCGGGATCCGGGCCCGGAACCGGGCGCGCCACCCGGTCGGTTGACCGGCCGGGAAGAATTTCTCCCGACCGTGTCGATCCGGACCGCCCCCGTTCGACGGAGAGGCAGAACGGGTTCCGCGCCGGTCACGAGGACCGGCACCCGGTCGGACGAGGGACGAAGGAGATCGCGATGCGGTACATGGTGATCGTCAAGGCCAGCGAGGACAGCGAGAACGGCGCGCTCCCGACCACCGAGCAGCTGGCGGAGATGGGCGCGTACAACGAGGAGCTGGTGAAGGCCGGCGTCATGCTGGCCGGCGAAGGTCTCGCGCCCAGCTCCCAGGGGGCCCGCGTCCGCTACGACAAGGACGGCCGGGCGACCGTGGTCGACGGGCCGTTCGCCGAGACCAAGGAGCTGGTCGCCGGCTTCTGGGTCCTGCAGGTGTCCTCCCGCGAGGAGGTCCTCGAGTGGGTGCGCAAGGCGCCCTTCCGGGACGCCGAGGTGGAGGTGCGCCGGGTGGCCGAGGCCGAGGACTTCGGCGACGCGCTCACCCCTGAGCTCCGCGAGCGGGAGGAGCAGCTCCGAGCGCGGTCCGCGGCGCAGTCCGGGGCCTGATGCCGCGCCTCGCCGACCTGGGACGGCGTCGATGACGACGGTGGATGTCCGCCGCGTCGTCGACGCCGTCTGGCGCATGGAGTCCGCCCGGCTCATCGGCGCCCTCGCCCGCGTCACCGGCGACGTCGGACTGGCCGAGGAGCTGGGGCAGGACGCGCTGGTAGCGGCGCTGGAGCAGTGGCCGCAGACCGGCGTTCCGGACCGGCCCGGGGCGTGGCTCATGGCCACCGCGAAGCACCGCGCGATCGACACGTTCCGCCGCGCCGAGCGGCTGCGGGCCAGGACCGCGGAGCTCGGCCGGGCTCTCGAGGTGGCGCAGAACGACGAGCCCGACTGGGCGGCCGCACTGGACGAGGTCGTGGAGGACGACGTCCTGCGGCTGGTGCTGATGTCCTGCCACCCGGTGCTGTCCCGGGAGGCGCGGGTGGCGCTGACCCTCCGGTTGGTCGGAGGGCTCACCACCGACGAGATCGCGCGTGCCTTCCTCGTGCCCGAGGCCACGGTCGCGCAGCGGATCGTCCGGGCCAAGCGGACCCTCGGCGCCGCGAAGGTGCCCTTCGAGGTACCGGCCGGGCCGGACTTCACCGCCCGGCTCTCGTCGGTCCTCGAGGTGATCTACCTGGTCTTCAACGAGGGCTACGCGGCGACGGCGGGGGAGGACTGGACCCGGCCTGAGCTCTGCCACGAGGCGCTGCGCCTGGGCCGCATCCTCGCCGCGCTCACCCCGGCCGAGGCCGAGGTGCACGGCCTGGTCGCGCTCATGGAGATCCAGGCGTCCCGGCTGCGTGCCCGCGTCGGTGCCGACGGCGAACCCGTGCTGCTGACCGACCAGGACCGCAGCCGCTGGGACCGCGTGCTCATCGGTCGCGGCCTGGCCGCGCTGGCGCGCGCTGAGGGGACCGGCCGGTCCCTGGGGCCCTATGCGCTGCAGGCCGCGATCGCGGCGTGCCATGCGCGCGCCCGCACCGTGGAGGAGACCGACTGGCCGCGGATCGCCGCGCTGTACGAGGCGCTGGCGGAGCTGGTGCCCTCGCCGGTCGTCGAGCTGAACCGGGCCGTGGCGGTGAGCCGGGCGTACGGGCCGGCCGCCGGGCTGGAGCTGGCCGACGCGCTGACCGAGGCGCCGGCGTTGCGCGGGTACCACCTTCTGCCGAGCGTCCGCGGCGACCTGCTGGAGCAGCTCGGCCGCTCGGCCGAGGCCCGCGCGGAGTTCGAGCAGGCCGCGGCCATGACCCGCAACGAGCGCGAACGGGCGCTGCTGCGCAGCCGCGCGGCCGCGAACGGTCCGGAGAACCGTCGCGGGATCGGCTCCGGGTCAGCCGGACCGCGTGCTCCGGCTCCTCCGGACGGATCCCCGACGCCGAGCCGCTGATCGGCTGCCACGACGCCGGCTGCTGCCAGGAACGTCACCAGCGCCCGGGCCAGGGCGCCGTCGAACACCCCTGCGTCGTCCGTGCCAGGCCGGCAGGGGGCCTCAGTCCGGCTGGGCGTTCTCGACGAGGTGGGCGAGCAGCCGGCGCAGCTCGCCCACCTCCTCCTCGTCGAGCCCGGCCTCGAGGCGGCCCTCGAATGCCGCCGCCGCGCGGCGCATCCGCAGGAAGAGCCGCTCGCCCCCCTCGGTGAGAGTGGCCCGCTGCACCCGGCGATTGCCCGGCTGGCGCTCGCGGGTGACCAGGCCGGCCCGCTCCAGCCCGTCGAGGTGATGGCTCAGGGTCGGCTGGCGCACCCCGACGGCCTCGGCCAGCTCGCCCTGCGTCCGGTACGGCGAGTTCTGAAGTGACGAAAGTA
>JAODNJ010000492.1 GCA_025465155.1 Frankiales bacterium | reverse complement strand
CCCTTCCCATTCCGTGCGGCCCGGCTCGTTGACGTGTACGTGGCTGTCGACCAGCCCGGGCAGGAGGACCTCGTCGTCGGCCAGGGTGACGGCCTCCCCCGGCGCCTCGTCGTAGCCGGTCACCGCGATGATCCGGCCGTCTCCGGCATGCACAGACGCCGGCCGGATCCCGTCGGGAAACACCACCCGGCGGGCGCGGACGACGAGGCTCACGCTGTCACCCGCCCGTCAGCCGGCTCGGCGAGGTCCCGCAGCGCCGCGGTGACCCGGTGCAGCTGCGCCCCCCAGGCGGTCGCCACCCATCCGCCCGGCAGCCGGCGGCCGGCAGCCAGGCTTCCCGGTCAGCACGGCGACCAGCGTAGTGACGGGGTGCGCGCCGGCAGCGACGACCGTGGGCTCCAGCCGGAGGTCGAGCGTCCCGGCGACCGTGGCCACGATCCGCTGGACCGACGGGACCTCCTGGCCGCGGGCCGGGAGCGCGACCGCTGCGGCCACCGCGAGGTACCAGTCGCCCGGCGTGATGGTCGCGGCCGCCGATCCCTCGGCCGGCCCGGTGCGGCCGCCGATGGGCATCGTCAGCCCCGCCCCATCGACTCGCGGATCACCTTTCCGCCGCCGAACACGGCCTCCTCGCCGGCGTGCTCCGGGCCGCCGGAGCGATCCTCGGTGTCTTCGATCAGCCGGTCCGTATCGGCCAGTCCGATCCGATCGCCCACAGTCGGCCCGTAGAGCCGGGCATAGCGTTCCCGGGACAGCTGCACCATCAGCGCGGTCCCGTCCGGGAAGGTCGTCTCCACCTGTACCTCCCCCGGCAACTCGGAAAGGCCGTCCCCGGGCCCCCCTCGAGCACGTGGCCGTGACGACCGCGGTCGCGTCGGGGAGGTTCGGCGTCAGTCAGCGGGCCCGTCGTCGCCGCGCGAGTACGGCGGCGTAGGAGGGCAGGAGTCGTTCCTGCTCGTGCGGGGTCAGGTGCACGCGGCGACCTCCGGAGGTGGGGACGGCGGACGCTGACCGGGGACCGTGCAACGGCCCCTACTCCGGTCACGTCCGGGTTGCAGCCGTACCTATCGCGATATATCGTGAGTGCATCTCGAGACAGTAGGAGGTGTGCCATGAGGCCCACAACCCCGTGGTCGCGGCACAGTCACCAGCACATGATGTTCGGCGCGCCGGACCTCGAAGCGCGCCCGCACCACCCGTACGACCGCCCCGGCCGCGACCGGTTCGAAGGTCCCCGCGGTGGAGGGCGTCGACACGGCCCGCCCCCCGGAGCCGGCTTCGGTGGTCCGTTCGGCGGACCCTTCGGGGAGGCCCCGCCAGGGCCGGGATTCGGCGGCCCACGAGAGGAGCGCGGCCGCGGGCGCCGGCACGGAGGGCGCGCCGGCCGGGCCGGACGTGGCGATGTCCGGACGGCCATCCTGCTGCTCCTCGCACAGGAGCCGATGCACGGCTACCAGCTCATGCAGGCCGTGGCGGACCGCACCGGCGGCGCATGGCGGCTGTCCCCCGGCGCCGTCTACCCCACGATCGCCCAGCTCGAGGACGAAGGACTGGTCCAGGTCAGCCCGGAAGGCGGCCGAAAGCTCGTCACCCTGACCGACGCGGGACGCCAGCACGTCACCGGCCTCGGCGATGTGGACCCGTTCGCGGTGTTCTCGGAGGGGGGCGACCGCGTCGACCTCCGCGGCGCGATCGGCGAGCTGATGGGGGCCGTGCACCAGCTGGCCCGTGTCGGCGACGCCGCCCAGCAGGCTTCCGCAGCGACCGTGCTCGCGGACGCCCGCCGGGCGCTGTACCTCATCCTCGCCGGCGAGAACCAGGGGGAGCAGCCCGGCGAGAGCTAGGGGAGTCACTGGCCCACCCGGTCCGGACCACTGCGTCCGGGCACGGGTGTCCCATCGCGGGGACGCCCCCCTGGTCGCGTCGGGTGACCGGCACTCCGGAGAACGATCCCCGCGGTGTTGCGAACCCCGGCATGTGGACCGGCTACTGCGAATCTGCCGGGACACGTGCTCAAGGGATGACAAAGCTCATCACTGGCCTCGGCCACGCGGGGATTCTCCTCGACACGGCGGCCGGGAGCGTCCTGTGCGACCCGTGGACATCCCCGGCCTTCTTCGGTTCATGGTTCCCGTTCCCGGACAATGCCTGGCTGGACTGGGACACGATCGGGCAGGTCGACTACCTTTACGTCAGCCACTTGCACCGCGACCACTTCGATCCCGATCTGTTGGCCCGGCATGTGAGTAAGGACGCCCGTGTCCTGCTGCCGGACTACCCCACCGACGAGCTCCAGGGCGGGCTGCGGGCGCTGGGGTTTCACCGATTCGTCCGGACTGTGAACAACGAGATCGCCGACCTCAACGGCCTTCACGTCATGATCACTTCACTGGCCGGTCCGCGGTGACGGGCCGATCGGCGATTCCGCGCTCAGTCTGGACGACGGCGAGACCGTCCTCCTCAATCAGAACGACGCACACCCGCTGGACATCGACCAGCTCAGGCAGTTCGGCGCCTACCACGCCCACTTCCTGCAGTTCTCCGGCGCCATCTGGTGGCCCATGGTGTACGACCTGCCGGCCACCGCGAAACGGGCGTTCGCCGAGCGCAAGCGGGCCGGGCAACAGGAGCGGGCCCTGCGCTACATCGACGCCGTGCACGCCGATCACGTCTTCCCGACCGCCGGGCCGCTCTGCTTCCTGGACGAGGAACTGCGCCCGGTCAACGACCACGGTTCAGGACCGCTGGAAGGCCAGAGCATCTTCACCGATCAGCGCCATTTCCTGCGGGCGCTCGAGGACACCGGCCGGAGCAACGGCCACCTGTTCCTGCCCCGGCACACGGACGACGCTGCACGGCCGGTCGTGCACGGTGACCCACCCTCACTCCAGTGAGCAGATTCGGTCGATCTTCGAGGAGGAGGAGTACCTGCGTGCCTACGCCGAACGCCGACGACCGGACATGGCCCGGGAGCGAGCCTCGTGGAGCTCCCCACCCCCGAACCTCCTCGAGCAGTTGAAGGCCTGGTGGGAACCGCTTCTGGCGCGCGCCGACCGGATCTGCTCGGGCGTGGGCGGCCCGGTGCGACTCGACGTGGGCGACCACCCGTTGGTCGTGGACTTCACCGCCCGGCAGGTCCGGGACTACCAGGGCGAGAATTGCCGCTACCGGCTGTCGGCCCGCGCCGCGCTCATCGCGACGAACGTCGCACGCCGGGAGATCGACTGGTCGAACAGCCTTTTCCTGTCCCTGCGCTTCTCCGCCAGCCGGGTCGGCCCCTACAACGAGTTCGTCTACACATTCTTCACGTGCCTGTCGATCCAACGGATCGACTACGTCGAGAATTGGTACGCCGCCCGGGACGATGACGGGCAGGACATTCTTCTCGACGGTTGGCGAGTCCAGAAGCGCTGCCCGCATCTGCGGGCCGACCTGGCCCGGTTCGGCAGCATCGAGGGGACGACGCTGAACTGCCAGATGCACGGCTGGCGCTTCGACCTCGCCAGCGGTCGCTGCCTGACCTCCGCCGGCCATCAGCTTCGCGCCTCCCCGACTCGTTGACCGCTCGTCCAGCGGTGATCGGTTCAGGGCGGAGCGACTCGCGGACGAGTCCGCGGTACCAGCGCCGGACAGGCCCCTCATCCGGATAAGGGGCCCGGACGGGGGCATGCGAAAGGGCCCCAGCGGTTGGCTGGGGCCCTTTCGGTGAGGGGTGTCCGGCGGCGTCCTACTCTCCCACCCCGTCCCCGGGGCAGTACCATCGGCGCTGGGAGGCTTAGCTTCCGGGT
>JAODNJ010000479.1 GCA_025465155.1 Frankiales bacterium | reverse complement strand
TGGCCCGCCTGGCCGCGGCCGCGTTCGGCGTCACCCGGGTGACCGAGTCACGGAAGGCCGCGCTGCTGTCGGTGCTTCCGCCGTCGGCGGTCGACGGCGAGTACCTGTGGCCGGATTCGCTGGACCGGTCGGCCTGGACGACCTTCCGGCGGCAGGCGGCGAGCAGCGAACGGCCGCTGGAGCAGGTGCCGCCGGAGGAGATCGGCAACGCGATGGCCGCGCTGTGCCGGGCGAGCGCCGGAATGCAGCGCGAGGAGCTGCTCACCCAGGCGGCCGCGGTGTTCGGCTACCGGCGCCGGACGCCCACCGTCACGCCGGTGCTGGAAGCGGCGGTCGATGCGGCCCTGCGGAACGGCCGGCTGACCGAGCAGCCGAGCGGCCTGATCACCGCCGCCTGACCCGCCCCGCCAGGGCGGGCCCGGTCGACCCGTCGGCGACCCGGGCGGCGAACCAGCGCAGGATCTCCTCCCCCGCGCGGAGACCGGTCGCGGTCAGGGCGTCGACGGTCGGCGCGGACCAGCCGGAGTCCGCGATCTCGCCGTGCCCCGGGTGGACCCCCCGGTCGGCCGCCTCGAGCAGGTCGATGTCCAGCAGCGAGTCACCGGCCGCGAGCATGAAGGTGGCCCCGGTCCGGCGGGCCACCTCGGCGACCGCGCCGGACTTCGTCAGCGGCGTGGGCACCAGGTACAGCTTCCGGCCCTGCAGCGACACCGCCCAGCCGGCACCATCGGCCCACCGGTGCAGGCGCTCGAGGACCCCGGCGGGCATCGCCGACCTGTCGACGACGGCGTAGCAGAACAGGTCGGCACCGTTCCGGGGCGGCGCCGCCCACTCCGGGTCGCACACCGTCGACAGCGTCTCCATCGCGGTCCCGAGCGGCGCGACGGCGGCGACCCGGGACCGCACGGTCGCCGCCCAGTCCGCGTCGGGCCGCCCGTCGGCCAGCAGGACTCCGCCGTTGGCGGCGACGGCGTACCGCGGCGGCGCCCCCGGCAACCGCACCCGTGCGAGCTGGGCCGGGGTCCGCGTGGTCACCGGCACGACGACGTATACGCGGGACAGCCGGTCCAGCATCCCGGCGGCGGCAGCGCTCATGAACGAGATCGGCCGGCCGCCGAGGTGCTCGACGGTCACCGTGCCGTCCGGCGGGACGCCGCCGGCCGCGCCCGAGGCGGCCGCGGAGTAGATCAGCGTCCGGTCCAGGTCCGTCGCGATCAGCATGTGCGCAGCAGGTCGGTGGTCGTCGCTCGACCAGGTCCCGACGACGCCCTGCCGCCGCGGGTGAACCCGGGGCGGACGATGCCGACGCACGAGTAGGGCATGTCGTCGACGAGTTCGACCTCGGCTCCGCGCTGCTCGGCCAGCAGCAGGACGTGCTCGAGGGAGCTCGCCGCGTCGCGCCGCAGCAGGACCTTCCACGGCACCCGGCGGAGCAGTACGCGCGTCGTCTCCCCGACGCCCGGCTTCACGAGGTTGACGTTCCCGACGCCGTAGTGGGCCGCCAGCCGCTCCACCGTCGACCAGCCCGCCCAGGTCGGGGTGCGATCGGCCGCGGCCAGGGTCGGGAGCTCGGCAGCCACCCGGTCGGCGACTGCGGGAAAGGCGGAACTCACCGCATCGAGGAACTTCCGCGACACGTCGGCGCCGGCGAGGTCTGCGTAGAACTTCGCGCCGTGGAACTGCCCGGGGCCGATCAGCTCGTCGTTGAGCACCGTGCGCGACACCAGACCGGAGACCGTGGAGTTCAGGCAGGCCGACGGGATGAGGAAGTCGGCCCGGGTGCCGAAGGTGCGGACACAGTGGCCGGGGTCGGCGAGCACCGCGAGCTCCGGGGAGAACCGGCGCCCGGAAGGCAGGCCCATCGCGGCGTTGGCGTCGGCGAGGGCCGCGGCGAGTTCGCGGGCGATCGCGCCCTTCCCCGTCCAGCCGTCCACGAACACCACCGACGCGGGGTCGTGGGCGGCCGCCAGGTAGGCGAGCGCGACCCGGTCGATCCCGCGGCCCCGGACGATCGAGACGGCGTAGTGCGGCAGCGTCCGCCCGTGCGCGAACTCCGCCCAGCGCCGCATGAGGATGCCCACGGGAGTGCCCGCCCGCGCCAGGGAGACCAGCACCGGCTCCGGGCCCCGTTCGGCGAGCACCAGCTCGGTGACCAGGCCGACGGCGTGGGCGAGGGTCGCCGCCGAGGAGGCCAGGGTGCGAGCGAACAGTCGCTGGTACTCCGGGGTCGGCTGGTACTCGACGGGCAGTGACTCCGCATAGTGCGCGGTCCCGGCCTGGATGGCCTCCTCGCGCTCCTCGACCGGCGCCTCCAGCTCGGCGTCCGAGAGGTCGGTGAGCAGCCAGCCGACCTCGTCGGCGCGATAGGAACCGAAGCCCGGTCCGTGCAGCGGAGCGGGGAACCCGGAGCCGGCGCGGTGGCTCGGCACGGTCACCACCGTGACCGGACCTGCCACGACGCCGGCCAGCACGTCCGGCAGCCGGGGCCCCTCCGCCGGCCATGCCGTGCTGCACGCGTCCACCACCAGCACCGCCGCGTCGAACGGCTCCTGACCCTCGCCGGGTGCGACGTTGTAGGCGTAGCGGGGCCCAGGACCGTCTGCGGGGTCGTCGTGGCTGCCGAAGGCCAGCGCCGTCCGGATCGCGTAGCCGGCGTCGTCCACCGCAACGACCGGCGAGCGCGTGGTGGTGGAGAAGACCACCTCGGCACCGGCGGGGCGCAGTCGTCCGGCCAGCTCGGCCGCGATCCGCATCGGCAGGTACATCAGTTCCTCGGTTCCCAGCACGAGCAGCCGGGCACGCCTCCCGGACGGCAGGGTGGGCAGCACGGCGGGCAGCAGGGCCGTGGCCACCTCCCGCACCGCCGCGTCGAACGGCGCCCGCTCCGCGCGCGGAAAGCCGTGCCGTCCACCGTCGCGGACGCGATCGGGCCAGCGCCCGCGGGGAGGCGCCGGCCGGATCCGGCCTGCGGGCGCGGGCCTCCCCGCGCCGGCGGCCGGGCGCCCGTACCGGGTCGCGAGCTCCTGCCCGCGGGCCGGAGCGTCGGCCGGGAGCTCTATCCGCCCGCTGGCCAGCGCCACGACGTCCATCCGCACGCCGGTGCGTGCGGCGAAGTCGGTCAGCTCCTGCCGGTCGGCGTCCGACCGCAGATCCACGAGGCCCGCGATGACGTACCGGGTCCGGGGGGCGATCGCGTGCACCGCGCGGACGGTGTTCATGACCGTCGCGCCCGTGGACAGCTCGTCGTCCACCAGGACCAGTGGCCGGGGGCCCGCGACGAACGCCGGATCCTCCGGCAGCAGGAGGTGGCTGGTCGCGTGCGAGTGCACCTCCTCGAACGCCCCCACCGCGGCCACTCCCCCGACCGGGCGGCGGGTGGAGTGCAGGTAGTCGGCGCCGAGCGCGTCGGCGACCGTGTGCCCGAGCCCGGTGGCCGTCTCGGCGAAGCCGAGCACCAGCGCGTCGGCGGGGGCCGCCGCGTCGCGGTGCTCGTCGCAGAGCGCCAGCAGCCGGAGCGACGCCGAGGGCTCGCCGGACAGGGCCGCGGCGAGCAGCCGTCCGCCTGCCTGCGGGGTGCCGCTGTCCCGACCGGACAGCAGGTCGGCCACCGCGGCGCCGAGCAGCCGTCCCGCTCCCTGGACCAGCAGCGGATCGGCCGGCAGGTGCTTGCCGAGAACCCGGCTCACCAGCAGGTGCGAGCGGCGGGGATTCACCCGCAGGGCCAGGCCGACGAGGTGGTGGACGGTCAGCCCGCCGAACCCGGAGTCCGCGACGAGCGCGGCACCGAGCCGGTCGGCCACCCAGCTGCCGTTCCACGCCACCGGCTCCGCCGTCGCGCTCACCTCTGCAGCCCGGCGGCCAGCAGGTCGACGAACGAGGTGCTCGGATGCGCGACCCCGAAGACGCCGGCCCGCCGGACGGTCTGGGTCGCCCAGGCGAGGTGCGGCTTGGACTCGTTCATCTTGTTCCGGTAGGCCGAGGCCGAGGCACCGCCGCCGCCCGCGGCGTCCAGGACGTCGGTGGCATCGCAGTACTCCTCGTGCGACACGACCGACAGGGCGTGCACGGCGGCCACGTGCGAGGGGTGGATGACAGTCTTCCCGGACAGCCCGTTGGCCCGGTCGAGCACGACCTCACGGATGAGGCCGTCGAGGTCGTGGGCGAGGATCTCGGCGCGCAGGCGGCGCTCCTCGTGCTCCCGGAACGGCGATTCCCGCAGCTGCGGCTTGAACAGCCGGTCCGGCCCGGAGAAGTACTCCCAGACGGGCCCGGTGACGACATAGCCGCTGCCGTCGGCGCGGCAGAACACGTTCACGATGTCGGCGATGGCATCGGCGACGACCCGGATGTCGTAGACCGAGAGCTCCCGGCTGCGCCGCAGGCCGTAGGCCGACGAGAGGTCGGCAGCCCCGATCCGGAGGGCGAGGACGTGCTCCCGGTACTCGGCGAGCAGGTCCCGGGCCCCGAGAAGTGCGGCGGTCCGCTGCTCGGCGTGGATCATCTCTGCCGACTCCAGTACGGGCATGACCCGCAGCAGCCGGCCGGCGTCCGACGACGCGGCGGCCACCTCCTCGAGGAACGCGCCGCCGGTCCGCTCCGTGAACTTCGGCAGGACGAAGCCGGTGAGGACCGGTAGCCCGTTCCCGAGCCCCGCGACGATCGCGGGGATCTGGTCGGGGCGCCGCACCCGGACGAAGACCAGCGGGCCGTCCGGCCCGGTCGCCGCGTAGGCGCGCAGCTGGGTGATCGCATGCGACTGGGCTGCCGCAACGTCCACGTCGGAGATGGCGTCCTCGAGGCACACCACGACGCTCTGCGCCCCGTGGGCGCGCTGCCGGGCGACGTCCTCGGCCAGTTCCGGGCGCGTGGCGGGGCTGTAGAGCGTGGCCCCGAGCCCCAGCGCCAGGACCGCGGCGTCGCTGTCGGCCGTGAACGGCTGCGGCGGGAGGTGGAACAACCGCTCCTGGTCCGCACCGGACAGGTGGTCGAAATGGCGCATGTGGGAACCTCG
>JAODNJ010000470.1 GCA_025465155.1 Frankiales bacterium | reverse complement strand
GCCGTGGTGGGCGACGGCGGCTGGCCCGACGCCATCGCGGCCGCGTTCTTCCTCCCGGTCCTCTGGGCGACCGGGTCGCGCACGGCCCTGCTGATGCTGGTGCTGGGCATTCTGGTGATGGGGCTGCAGATTCGGCGTCCCCGAGCGGGTCTCGTGGTCGGGGCTCTGGTCCTCGCCGCGGTGACCGCGGTGGCCGCGGAGGCGACCGGCATCGTCGCCGCGTTCGCCGCCCGCGGCGGAGCGGGGACCAGCACGCTGGACTCCCGCTTCGTCGCCTGGCGGGCGGCGCTCACCTGGGCGGCCTCGAACTGGCAGAAGGTCTTCGGCGGCGGTCTGTCGGTGAAGATCATCCCGGTGCACACGCAGTGGCGGGACACCCAGCCGCTGGACAGCAGCTGGGTGTCACTGCTCGTGCAGGCCGGCGCCCTCGGGATGCTGATCGCCGCGGCGTGGGTCCTCTGGACGGCTCGGGGTGCACTGTGTGCGCCCTACGCGCACCGGGTGCTGTTCCAGGGCCTGCTGGTCTTCCTGGTGGGGCGCAGCCTGACCGAGAGCGGCCTGTTCGACGCCACCCCGGCGTTCCTCCTGTTCCTGGCCGTCTCGTTGCTCGCCGAGGGCGGCTCCCGTGAACGCCTGCGCTCCGAGGAGGCGGCCCGGGAGATCACCGGGGCAGGCGGCGCGGCCTGACCTCCAGCCCCCGGGACACGGGGGCCGCTGATGGTCGTGAGCCGGTCGGTCCGCCGCGGGGAACTCCCCGGAAGGCTGCACGGGCAGGACGGTCAGCGGGTCGCCATCGGGATCGGATGCCACGTCGCGATGGGTGCACAGCCGGATCCGACGCCCGGCCTGGCCGCCCGGGCACTCCCCGAGGCCCGGCGGCCTCGCAGATCAGCCGCGGCCGGCGGGGACGGGCTTCTCGGGGCGGTTCTCGACCGCGGATCCGGCCGGCGCCGCGCCGGACGTGGCGGACTTCGCGGTGCTCCCCGCCCGCCCGCGTGCGTGCAGGACGATGGCGAGCAGGCGGATTCCGGCGGCCGCGAGGATCGAGCGCACCTCGCGCAGGTCAGCTGCCTCCACTCGCCCCGGCTCGACGACGACCACCACGCCGGCGCCGGTGCGCGCGAGGTCGCGCCAGTTCCGCAGCGGAGCGAGCGGTGTGCCGACGACGAGCTCGACGCCTGGCCGATCAGGCCTCCGCGGGCCGGCGGGCGGCCTCTCGAGCAGGTGGACCGGCACCGTCCAACTCTGCAGCCCGGCCGCGACGTCGTCGAGGAAGCTCCGTGCGCCCCGGTCGTCCTCGGACGGGGAGATCGCGACCACGCGGACGGGCCCGTCCTCGGCCCGCGGCTCGAGCTGGCGGGCGAGCATCGTCGCCGGCCAGGAGGCGAGGGGACTGCGCCGGCTGCGCCGGTTACGCTGGAGAGGGGCGTGGACGGTCAGTTCGTCGGCGTCGTCTCCCCAGGCCGCCCGGACGTCGTCCTCGGAGTTCAGCCGCGTGTCCCGGCGGCCGCGCAGGATGGCGCCCGCCACGCCGAGCAGGAGGCCGACGACGCTCCCCAGGACCAGCAGGACGCTCGGCACGGGGAACGCAGGAGTGGACGGCGGGGTGGCCGGATTGGTCACCGTGAGGTCGACCGGCGAGTCCGCCCCCGCCGGCTTCTCCAGGCCCATGACCACGGTCCCGAACCGGTTGGCGACGGCGTTGGCCACGTCCGCGGCGCGGCGCGCCTGGGAATCCGCGACCGTGATCTGGATCTGCGACGTGCCCGTGGGGTTGACCGCGGTCACCCGCCCGGACAGGGCCGCGAAGGAGTCCTGGAGGCCGAGCTGCTGGATCACCGGGTCGAGCACGGTGCGGCTGGCGGCGATGTCGGGGTAGCTCATGACCCGCTGGTTGACGAACTGCCAGCCACTCGTTCCCGTGCCCGAGCTGGCCACGAACACCTCGGCCGTGGCCTTGTAGGTCGGCGGAGCGGCGAGGACGACGGCGAGCGCGGCCAGCGCGCCGGCAAGGGTCACACCGACCCAGGTCCGCCAGTACCGGCGCAGGGCCGTTCGGTAGTCCTGCAGTTCCATGCCGCTGTTGCTCCCCTGGTCGGCACCCCGCGGGGCGCTTCGGCGGAGACGCGCACGTGGGAGCCCGCCCGCCGCTCCCCAGGCCCCACCGCGAGGCTACGGCCGCCACGGGTCCGGGCCTGGAGCCGGACGGAGCACCTCACCCCAATGAGCGGGGCGGGCGCCGGTGGAGTGGGGGCGGCACCTCGATGCCGCCGCCGGTCCTTGTGCCCTTGCCCGGCACGCCGTCCCCCGATCGCGGTGAAGCCTGCGCACGATCGGGTGACGATGAACCCGAGGCTGACACAGCGTGACGATTCAGCGCCTATGTTGCTCCTGCGTCCACACATTCCCGGCATCCGGGAGATTTCGTCGGCACTTTCGTGACGGTGCGTGGTCGCACGGGGGGAGCTCAGCCGGACGGCCGCTCCTGATCGCTGGAGGCCAGGATGACCGTTGTCGGCTATGCGCCGGGTGCGTACGACCTTTTCCACGTCGGGCACCTCAATGTTCTGCGGCAGGCGTCGGAGCACTGTGACGTCCTCGTGGCGGGGGTGGTCTCGGACGAGGTCCTCCTCCGGACGAAGGGTCGCGCTCCGGTGATCCCGATGGTCGAGCGGATGGAGATCGTCGCGAGCCTGCGCTTCGTGGACCGCGTGCACGCGGAGGTCGTGCCGGAGAAGCTCGAGACCTGGCGCGAGGTGGGCTTCGACGTCATCTTCAAGGGTGACGACTGGCGCGGGACCCCGAAGGGGGACCGGCTCGAGCGCGACCTCGCCACGGTGGGGGTGGAGGTCCACTACTTCCCCTACACGATGCACACGTCCAGCACGGCGCTCCGCCGAGCGCTCGCCGCCCTCGAGGCGGGGGACCCGGGCACCCGCAGGCATGCACTGAGCTCGTGATCCCGGCGGGGCGGCGGACCCCCTGACCGGGGACTAACCTGGGAGAGCCCCCCGCGCATCCGCGCGATGTGTGTGGCTCTTCGGCCCCAGGAGAAGAACGCGTGACCCTTCGCGGCGTGCTCGACGTCGTCCTCACCGACCCGGGCATGGCGCGGGTCCTGGCAGCGGCCGGCGGAGCGGAGCTCGCCGTCACGGCGCCGCCACCGGTCCAGCCGCTGGTCGCGGCGGCGCTCGCGGCGAAGGGCCAGGGCGGCGGCGTCCCGGTACTGGTCGTCACGGCGGGGGAGCGTGACGCCGATGTCG
>JAODNJ010000463.1 GCA_025465155.1 Frankiales bacterium | reverse complement strand
CCGCGGCCGCGGCCGGCTGGCTGGCCGGCACCGCCGAGTTCGCCTGGGCGCGGATCGCCCCCGGCCCGCGGGACCGCGCCGAGGTGGGCACGATGCTCGCCACCAGCGCCGTCATCCCGCCGCTCGCCACCTGGCACCTCCTGCGCGGCATCGTCCGGCGCCGCCGCGTGACGCCCTGGCGCGGGCTGCCCGACCTCGTGCTCTTCGACCGCGACGGCACGCTGGTGCGCGACTTCCCCTACAACGGCGACCCCGAGTGGGTGCGCCCGGTGGACGGCGCGAAGGAGGCCCTCGACCGGCTGCGGGCCCGCGGGATCCGGGTGGGCGTGGTCAGCAACCAGTCCGGCGTCGCCCGCGGGCTGATCACCGCCCGGCAGGTCGAGGCCTGCAACGCCCGGCTGGCCGAACTGCTCGGCCCGTTCGACGTCGTCCGCTACTGCCCGCACGGCCCCGACGACGGCTGCGCCTGCCGCAAGCCCGCGCCGGGGATGGTCAAGGACGCCTGCCACGCACTCGCCGTCGACCCGTCGCGCTGCGTCGTCGTCGGCGACATCGGGGCCGACGTGGATGCCGCCGCTGCGGCCGGAGCCGTCGGGATCCTGGTCCCGACGCCGGTCACCCGGCGCTCCGAGATCGCTTCTGCCGCACATCCGGTCAAGACCCTGGCCGCCGGCGTCGACGACGTGCTGCTGGGGAGATGGTGAGCCGTACCGTCCTGATTGCCCGGCTGGACAACGCCGGGGACGTCCTGCTGCAGGGGCCGATGGTCCGTGCGGTCGCCGCGGGCACCGGCCGGGTCGTCCTCCTCGCCGGGCCGGCCGGCGCCGAGGCCGCCCGGCTGCTGCCCGGCGTCGACGACGTCTGGACCTGGCGCTGCCCCTGGATCGACCCCGACCCGGAGCCCGTCGATCCCGCCGGGCTCGTCGCGCTCACCGCCCGCGTCCGCGCCCTGGCACCCGACGCGGCGGTGATCTCGACGTCCTTCCACCAGTCGCCCCTGCCCCTGGCACTGCTCCTCCGTACCGCCGGGGTGCCCCGGATCTCGGCGATCAGCGCGGACTACCCGGGGTCGCTCCTGGACGTCCGCCACCGCGTGGACGACGACCTTCCCGAGGCTGAGCGGGCCCTGTCGCTCGCTCGTGCCGCCGGTTTCGACCTGCCCCCCGGTGACGACGGCAGGCTCGCCGTGCGCAGACCCCTGCCCCCGGTCGCGCACCAGCACCGGCTCCCTGCTCTGCAGCCCGGATACGTCGTCGTCCATCCGGGCGCGTCGGTACCGGCCCGCGCATGGCCGGCCGGGCTGTGCGCCGAGGCCGTCGAGGCGCTCGCCGACGCGGGCCGCCGGGTGGTGGTCACCGGCGGCCCGGGGGAGCGCGCGCTCACCGCGTTCGTCGCCGGCCGTCGCGGTACCGACCTCGGCGGCGCCACCACCCTGCCGCAGCTGGCCGCGCTGCTCGACGCAGCCGCCGCCGTCGTCGTCGGCAACACCGGCCCGGCGCACCTCGCCGCCGCGGTCGGCACCCCTGTCGTCTCGCTCTTCTCCCCGGTCGTCCCGGCCGAGCGGTGGGCTCCCTACGGCGTGCCCACGGTGCTGCTGGGCGATCAGAGCGCCGCCTGCCGCGGCACCCGGGCGCGCGAGTGCCCCGTGCCCGGCCACCCCTGCCTGACGTCGGTGAGCCCAGCCGACGTCGTCGCCGCGGTAGAGAAGCTGGTGGTCGCATGAAGGTGCTGCTGTGGCATGTCCACGGCTCGTGGACGACGGCGTTCGTGGAGGGCGACCACGAGTACCTGATCCCGGTCCTCGCGGGTCCGGGCCCGGACGAGCGGAGTCCCGACGGGCTGGGCCGTGCGCGCACGTGGAACTGGCCCGCCGCGGCCCGCGAGGTCAGCCCCCGGCAGCTGCGCGGCGAGGACGTCGACGTCGTGGTCCTGCAGCGGATGCGCGATCTCGAGCTGGTCCGCGAGTGGCTCGGCCGCGAGCCCGGGCGCGACCTCCCCGCGGTCTTCCTCGAGCACAACGCCCCTGGAACCGACGCATCCGGACGGTCCGTCCCGGACACCCGGCACCCGCTGGCCGACCGGGACGACATCCCGATCGCCCACGTCACGCACTTCAACCGGCTCTTCTACGACAACGGCCGGGCGCCGACGACGGTGATCGAGCACGGCATCGTCGACCCGGGGGAGCGCTGGACCGGTGAGCTGGCCCGCGCGGCCGTGGTGGTCAACGAGCCGGTGCGGCGGCGCCGGTACGTGGGCGGCGACCTTCTCCCGGGGCTCGCGGAGGCCGCGCCGGTCGACGTCTTCGGCATGGGCCTCGCGGGCCTGCACGAGACGTACGGGCTCGATCCCCGTCGGGTCGCGCTGCACGAGGATCCGCCGCAGGCCGCGATGCACGCGGAGCTCGCCCGCCGCCGCGTGTACGTGCACCCCGTCCGCTGGACCTCGCTCGGGCTCTCGCTGCTGGAGGCGATGCACCTCGGGATGCCGGTGGTCGCGCTGGCCACCACCGAGGCGGTCGAGGCGGTCCCGCCCGGCGCCGGGGTGCTCTCCACCCGCCCGGACCGGCTCTGGGCCGCCGTCCGGGAGTTCCTGCACGACGAGGACGCCGCCCGGCTCGCCGGCAAGGCGGCACGGGCCGCGGCGCTCGAGCGCTACGGCCTGGACCGCTTCCTGCGCGACTGGGATGCGCTGCTCCGGGAGGTGACCCGATGAGGATCGACCTGGTCAGCGAGCACGCCGGCCCGCTCGCCGCCATCGGCGGCGTCGACGCCGGCGGTCAGAACGTGCACGTCGCGGCGCTGGCCGCGGGCCTGGCCATGCGCGGGCACGACGTCACCGTGCACACCCGACGCGACGACGACGCGCTGCCCGAGCGCGTGGTCACGCAGGACGGCTACAACGTCGTGCACGTCCCCGCCGGGCCGCCCCGGCCGCTGCCCAAGGACGACCTGCTGCGGCACATGCCGGAGTTCGCCGCGGTCCTGCGGCGGACGTGGGCCGAACGCCCCCCGGACCTGGTGCATGCGCACTTCTGGATGAGCGGCCTGGCGTCGGTGGCCGCGGCCGGCGACATCCCGGTGCTGCAGACCTTCCACGCGCTCGGTTCGGTGAAGCGGCGGCATCAGGGCGCGGCCGACACGTCGCCACCGCAGCGGGTGGAGCTCGAGCGGGCGCTGTGCCGCAACGTCGCCCACGTCGTCGCGACCTGCTCCGACGAGGTCTTCGAGCTGCGCCGTCTGGGCCTCACCAGCGAGCGGGTGTCGATCGTGCCGTGCGGCGTCGACACGTCGGTGTTCACCCCGCGGGGGCCGGTGGCCCCGCGGTCGGACCGGCCCCGGCTGCTGGTGCTCGGCCGGCTGGTCGAGCGGAAAGGGCAGGACGACGCCGTCCGCGCGCTGACCGCCGTGCCGGACGCCGAACTGGTGGTCGTGGGTGGACCGGAGGCCGACCGGCTGGACGCCGACCCCGAGGTTCAGCGGCTGCGCGAGGTCGCGTCGGCCGCCGGCGTGGGGGACCGCCTCGTGTTCACGGGGTCGGTGTCGCGGGCGGACGTCCCCGCCTGGGTACGGTCCGCCGACGTCGTCCTCGCCGTCCCGTGGTACGAGCCGTTCGGCATCACGCCGCTGGAGGCGATGGCCTGCGGGAAGCCGGTCGTCGCCACCGCGGTCGGCGGCCTGGTCGACACCGTCGTCGACGGGGTCACCGGCGCTCTGGTCCCGCCCCGCGACCCCGCCGCGCTGGGCGAGGCGGTCGCCGCCCTGCTCGCCGACGAGGAGCGCCGCGCGGCCTACGGCGCCGCCGGGGTGAGGCGGGCGCGCGCCCGCTACCGCTGGAGCCGCGTGGTCGCCGACACCGAGGCCGTCTACCGGCAGGTCCTTGCCCGCTCGCGCGTCGTGGAGGTCGCCCGATGAGCATCCCGCCGCACTCGTTCTTCGAGAACACCGCCGCCGATGTGCCCTCGCCCGAGGCCTGCACGCACCTGACCGGGCACGACCACGTGGCCTCGCTGGCCGGTGCGCTGCGGTCGGTCGAGTCGTCCGTGGACACCCTCGACCGGTGGGGGCGGCTGCTCGCCGACGTCCTGTGCTCCGAATCCCGCGGGCGGCTGCTGGCGGCCGGCAACGGCGGTTCCGCGGCGCAGGCGCAGCACCTGACCGCCGAGCTGGTCGGCCGCTACCGCGCGGACCGGCCGCCGTTCTCGGCGATCTGCCTCACCGCGGAGACTTCGTCGCTGACGGCGATCGCCAACGACTACCCGGCCGACGAGCTGTTCGCCCGTCAGGTCGAGGCGCACGGCCGGTCCGGTGACGTGCTCGTGCTGCTGTCCACCAGCGGTCGCTCGCCGAACGCCGTCGCCGCGGCCCGCCGCGCGGGCGACTGTGGGATCACCGTGCTCGCGATGACCGGTCCGGGGCCGAACCCGCTGGCCGCGGCCGCCGACGACGCGGTCTGCATCGACTCGCCGTGGACCGCGACGGTGCAGGAGTGCCACCTCGTCGCCCTGCACCTGCTGTGCGCCGCGTTCGACGCCGCGGTGCTCGCGGAGCCCGCGCGGGTGCCGACGGCGAGCCGGCTGGAGGTCACCCGATGAGCCGGCCGCTCGTCGTCGTCGGGGACGCCCTGCTCGACGTCGACCTGGTCGGGACGGCGTCGCGGCTCACGCCCGACGCGCCGGTGCCGGTGGTCCAGGACGTCGAACGCCGCGAGCGTCCTGGCGGCGCGGCGCTGGCCGCGGTGATCGCGGCGGCGACCTCGGACCGTGAGGTGGTGCTCGTCGCACCGATGGACTCCGACGACGGCGCCGACCGGCTCCGCGCCCTGCTGGCCGGGCGGGTGCGGCTGGTCGAGATCCCGGCGGCCGGGGGGACCGCGGTCAAGCAGCGGGTGCGGGTGGGCGACCACTCGGTGGTGCGGATCGACAGCGGCGGGCCGGTGGCCACGCTCGGCCCGCTGCCGGCGGAGGTCGCGGACGTTCTCGGGTCCGCGGGGGGCGTGCTGGTGGCCGACTACGGTCGCGGGACCACGGCGGCCGCCGACGTGCGCGGGGCCCTGGCGGGGGCCGGCGGACCGATCGTGTGGGACCCGCATCCGCGGGGCGCCGACCCCGTGCCGCAGGCCCGGCTGGTCACGCCGAACGGCTCGGAGGCCGCCGCGGTCGCCGCCGCCGCCGGGCTCCGGGTGACCGGGGACGGGCTCGCCGCGGTGGGCGCCCGGGCCGAGGCGCTGATCCGGCACTGGGGAGTGGGAGCCGTCGCGGTCACCCTGGGCCCCCGCGGGGCGCTGCTCTCCTACGGCGAGGGGGCGCCCATGCTCGTCCCCGCCGTCGCGGTCACGGGCGGGGACGCCTGCGGCGCCGGGGACTCCTTCGCCGCGGCCGCCGCGGCGTTGCTGGCCGACGGCGCGGTGACCGGTGAGGCCGTGGCCGGAGCGGTGGCCGCGGCCGCGGCGTTCGTGGCCCGCGGCGGCGCGTCGGCGTGGGAGACGCTCGGCGAGCCGGCCGGCGACCGGCCGAACGTGATCGCCGAGCCGGGCGTCGACTCGGTGCTCGCCCGCGTCCGCGCCGCCGGCGGGACGGTGGTCGCCACGGGTGGCTGCTTCGACCTGCTGCACCCCGGGCACGTCGCCACGCTGCGCGCGGCGCGGGGGCTGGGGGATTGCCTCGTCGTCTGCATCAACTCCGACGACTCGGTGCGCCGGCTCAAGGGACCGTCGCGGCCGGTGGTGACCGCGGCCGACCGCGCGCGGGTGCTCGAGGCCCTGGAGTTCGTCGACGCCGTCGTCGTCTTCGCGGAGGACACCCCGGCGGAGGTGCTCGACCGGATCCGGCCCGACGTCTGGGCCAAGGGCGGCGACTACGCCGGCGCGGACCTGCCCGAGGCCGAGGCGCTCCGGCGCTGGGGTGGCCAGGCCGTCGTCCTGCCCTACCTCGACGGTCACTCCACGACGGCCCTCGTCGCCCGCTCCCGCGTGTGACCGACTCCGCGACCGCGGTGGTCCTGCGGCCGCTGGGGCTGGGCGACCTGCTCACCGGCGTCCCGGCGATCCGGGCGATCCGGGCGGCGGTGCCCGGCCATCGGCTGGTGCTCGCCACCACCCCGGCGCTGGCCCCGCTCGCCGGGCTGATCGACGCGGTGGACGACGTGCTGCCCGCGCGCGAGCTCGAGCCACTGGCCTGGGCCGGGCCGCCGCCGGAGCTCGCCGTCGACCTGCACGGGAAGGGCCCCGCGTCGCACGTCGTCGTCGCCCGCCTGAACCCCCGGCGCCAGCTCACGTTCGCGAGCCCGGGCTATCCCGGCCCGACCTGGTATCCGGATGAGCACGAGGTGCGGCGCTGGTGCCGGCTGGTGTCCGAGGGGCTGGGCGTGCCCGCCGACCCCGACGCCCTCGACCTCGACCCACCTGCCGTGCCCGCGCCGGTCCGCGACGCCGCGCTGGTGCATCCCGGGGCGGCGTTCGCGGGCCGGCGCTGGCCGGCCGACCGGTTCGCGGCGGTCGCCCGCCACCTGGCCGCCGCCGGCGAGGACGTGCGGATCACCGGGGGACCGGCGGAGGTGCTCCTGGCCGGGGAGGTCGCGGCCGCCGCGGGACTGCCTGACGACGCCGTGCTCGCCGGGACGACGTCCACCCTCGAGCTGGCCGCCCTGGTCGCCGCGGCCCGCGTCGTCGTCAGCGGGGACACCGGAATGGCACACCTGGCCACCGCCTACCGCCGGCCGTCCGTGGTGCTGTTCGGCCCCGTGTCCCCGGCGCTCTGGGGGCCGCCGCAGCGGTCGCAGCACGTTGCCCTCTGGCACGGCGACGTCCACGCCGGGGCGGGGGACCCGTGGGGCACGACGCTCGATCCCGCGCTGGCCCGGATCTCCGTGCAGGAGGTCGTCGCGGCGCTCGACGGCCCCAGGATCCGGCTCCGGTCCCGCCGTCAGCCCCGCTGGCGCAGGGCGTCGAACAGCACCGTCTTCAGGTCGTTGGGATCCAGGGCGGAGTAGGTCGCGCCGCCCGTGGCCGAGGTGATCTGACGCAGCGCGTCGAGGTCGGCGTCGGTGCCCACCCCGACGGCGATGACCTTGACCGGCCTGGCCGGGTCCGCCTCACGGCGCAGGGTGTCGACCAGAGCGCCCAGGTCGG
>JAODNJ010000462.1 GCA_025465155.1 Frankiales bacterium | reverse complement strand
CTCAGCAGCTGGCCAAGAACGTCTTCCTCTGGCCGGACCAGGACCCGGTCCGGAAGGCCGTCGAGGCCTGGCTGGCCACCGGGATGAGTTACGAGCTGTCCGACCAACGGGAGCTCGAGCTGTACGTGAACTACGCGCAGTTCGGCCCCCATCTCCACGGCATCTGCGCGGCAAGCTGGTACTACTTCGGCCAGCCGCCGTCGGCCATGACGCCGTACCAGGCCGCCCAGCTCATGGGGGTACTGCCCGATCCGGACCGGGTGCGCCGGGCGCCCGGCGGGGGCATCGACGTGCGCCCGACAGCCGATCCGCAGGCGGTCGACCTCGTCAACGGCGCCGCCAACGTGCACGTGCCGCGGGAGCTGGCCGGGATGGGCGGCTGGCAGGCCGCCGTGGCGACTGTCGGCATCCACGACACGGCCGCCGCGCACGCGGCGACGGCCAGCGCCGCCGATGGCTGCTCCACGATGCCCACGGCTGTCGCGGCGCTCCTGGCTGGCGGCTGACTTCTTCACCATGCCGCGCGAGTCGTCTACGGGCGCTGCGGCGGGGCGCCGGTCCGAGGTGGGACGTACAGGCCGTCCCGCTCCGCGCGCAGCGCGGCGAGGGTGGGGGTCGGGGTCGACAGCTTGGCGCTGATACGCCGCAGGTGCGCGGCGACGGCGCGCGGGGTGACGGCCAGGCCGCGGGCGATCTCGTCGGACGAGCGCCCCTGGATCAGCAGCCCCAGCACCTGCAGCTCGCGTGGTGTGAGCCCCGACAGGTTGCGGGGCGCGGAAAGCACCAGCAGCCCGCTCAGCCCGGCCGGCGCCTGCTCGGGCCGGGCCAGGGCGGTGAGGCGTGCGTGCCCGCGCGCGGCGCGGCGGCCGCCGAGGGGCCACAGGAAGGACACGTAGACCCGGCCCGCGTCGAGCTGCGCGCGGGCAAAGGTCAGCGCCGGGGAGTCGGCGGCCAGCAGCGGATGGCCGGCCAGCCCGGGCAGCACCTCGATTCCGCCGTCCGCGCGCAGCACCACCCCCGCGCTCGCGCCCTGCACGAAGCCGGAGGCGGCCGACAGGGGGCTCATCGGGTCGGCTCTCAGCTGGCGATCGCGCCGGTCGCGGACCTGGCGGACCGCGGCGCGGGAAGGGGCGCCGAGCGGGCCTCTCCTTCTCCAGGGCGGTTCATCGGGTCTCGCCGGATGCGCGTCGCGGCAGGAACAGTCCTTCGCGCAGCGCACGGCAGGCGAGCCCGGTCCGCGAGGGAGTGTCCAGCAGATGCATGCCGCGCCGCACGGTCTCCGCGACGTTCTCGGGTGTGGTGTGCAGGGCGGCGGCGACGCGCTCGTCGTCCTCCCAGCCCGCCAGGATCAGGCCGAGGACCTGCAGGTCGTGCCGGGACAGGCCGCGCAGGTCCGGTTCCGGGGAGATCAGGACGGCGGCGCACAGGTGGTCGCCGGTCTCGGCGCCGGTGTCGAGCACGGTGACCCGCAGCAGTGCTCCGTCGGCCCCGGCGTCAGGAGCGGGATACAGGAAGGTCGCATAGCGGTCCCCGGCGGCCAGCCGCTCGGCGGACTCGGCGACCATCGGTGACCCGGCGGCGAGAACCGGGTCGGAGGGGAGCCCTGGCAGGGGCAGGGTGTTGCCGTTGCGGGTGAGCACGACCCCGGCGATGACGTCGCGCACGATCCCGGCGTAGGTGCTGATGGCCGGCAGCCGGTCCACCGCGCGCGCGATCGGCTCCGTCAGGGCGCCGAGCAGGTCCCGGTCGGCGGGGGTCGGGCGGGTGCCAGCCGCGGTGAGCAGGGTCAGGTGCCCGACGTGCCGGCCGTCGGCGGTGAACAGTGCGGCGTCGAGGCCGCCGCGACAGCCGGCCGGCCCCAGGTAGCGGCGCCGGTAGACGGTCTCGGCGGCGGGCACGGGCAGTTCGGTGTGCAGCAGCGGCGGCCCGGGCCGGTTCAGCCCGAGCCGGTCCAGCTCGGCGTCGCCCTCAGGGCTGGACCAGTAGGCGTGCAGCGCCGCGACGTCTCCGGCGGAGGCCTGCGGGACGCGAATCCGCCGCTCCGGGTCGCGCAGGGCGATCGATGCGGCGTCGTAGCGCAGCACTCGACCGAGCGCCTGCAGGATCCGCCGGCCGCGTTCGTTGATCGAGCCGACGTCGTCGGAGATCCGGGCGATCGCCGCGCCCACGTGCTGCGTCACCGCGGCGTTCTCGGCCACGTCCCTGCCTCCCCGGGTGGCCGGAGCCGTGCACGGCCACATCGGGTGCCCCCGTGCACGGCTCTTGGCCTGCCCAGCCGGTTTCTCAGCTGAGGCATCCATGCAAGTGCGGCGGGCCGGGCGGAGCTACGCGCGAACCGCAGAGGTTGGTGCGATGTGCGCAGACCCGCAGCGCGGCCCTCTTTACGCGCTGCGCAGGGTCTGCACCGGGCTCTCACCGAACGTGCTGCGGTAGGCCGCGGCGAACCGGCTCAGGTAGACGAACCCCCACCGACCGGCGACCTGGGAGACCGTGGCGGTGTGCGGGTCGGCCGCCCGCAGCTCCTCGTGCACACGAGCAAGGCGCACCTCGCGCAGGTACCGCGTCGGCGGGATGCCGACCGAGCGGGCGAACCCGTCCTGCAGGCTGCGCGGGCTCACCGCGACATGCCGGGCCAGGGTCGCGGTCGTCCAGGGCTGCTCCGGGTGGGCACGGATGAGCTCCATCGCCTGCCGCACCGTCGGCGGTGCCGCAGGGTAGCTCGGCCCGGCGAGAGCCTCGGTGTAGTTGTGCGGCTGGGCGAGCAGCAGCCCGTCGACGAGCGTCTGCGCCAGGTGAGCCGCCGCCAGCGGGTGGTGGAGCAGGCCCTCCGAGTACCTCGACTGCCGCTCGATCAGCCGCAGCGTGTCCAGCCACGCCTTCCCGGCGCCGCTGGTGAGGTCCATCGCCGGGCTGAAGGTGATCGGTTCGCGCAGCGGCCGGCCCAGCATCGCCTCCAGCTCCTGCTGCAGCACCGGGCGGGGGAACATCAGGCAGAACTGCGCGCAACCGGCGCGCCAGGCGATGTCGGCTGGCAGCCCGGGCATGAACACCGCCGCTCGGCCCGGCGTGGTCTCCACCCGCTCCAGCCGGCCGGACCGGGACACCGTCCCGCCGGAGACCGGTAGGTTCACGTGGTAGTTCTCCGCCTCGACGGTGTCGACCTGCACGTCGCGGCCCAGCCGGACGTAGCTGACCGTCACCTCCCCGGCCCGGGTGGCGTTCAGCCCGAGCGGCAGGCGGCCTCCGGCGTCGTCCGGCTCCAGAAGCCGCATGCGCAAAGGCAGGAAGGCCCGCTGCATCGCGTCCTGCGCCTCGTCGAACTCCGAGGTCCGCGCCACCGTGAACCGGCTGAACGGCTCCGCCGTCATGCTCCCCCCCGTTGCTCGCTGCAGCATCCGGCCACCCCGAGGCGAACCCTGACCTCCGCGCACCGGTGTTGCCGCGCCCGCCCGGTCACAACCGTGCGCTGCCACCGCTCGGTCGACTGCTCACTCTCCGCGCTGAACCGGGCAAGAGTCCAGGCGTTGCCCCGCCATGCCGCCCGGGGGGAGACCGGCCGCCGCCAGTTAGAGGAGTTCGCCGAGCGCTGGGACGCCCGCAATCCGGCCGTCGTCCGGCGCTGGCGCGCGGCCCGGGCCGAGTTCGTGCCCTTCCTCGACCCGACGTCGAGATCCGGCGCGTCATCAGGGGGCCGGCTTTGAATCATCGGCTCTCAACGGCTGACCAGCGACCGCCACTCTCGGTGTGCGAAGTGGTCGGTCCCGGCTCGGCGGGCTAGCCCCTGCGCGGCAGCAATCGACTGGGAACGTACGCTCGCTTCCTCGACGGTGACCAGCGACCTGTTCCTCACGACGGCCCGGCCGTCGACGTAGACGCGGTCCACCTCGTCACCGCGTTGGCTGTAAACCAGCGACGACACTGCCGCGTGCACCGGCGTGACGCAGAAGTTCGTCATGTCCAGCACCACGACATCGGCGCGCTTGCCCACTTCCAGCGAGCCGATCGTGTCGGACAGGCCCAACGCCCGGGCGCCGTCGATTGTCGCCATCTCCAAGGCCTTCTCCGCCGTCATGATCTCCGGGTCGCGGTGCACCCCCTTGTGCAGCAGCGCGGCGAACTTCATCGCCTGCAGCATGGAGTGGTTCGACGAGCTCGCCGGTCCGTCCGACGCCAGCCCGACGGTGATTCCGCGGCGTTGCATCGCGGGCACCGGTGCGAACCCCGATCCGAGATAGAGGTTCGAGCATGGGTTGTGCGAAACCTTCGTGTCGGTGTTGGCCAGCAGGTCCAGGTCATCGTCGTCGACCTGGACGCAGTGGGCCGCGGGCAGGTCGGGGCCGAGCAGTCCGCTGTCGGCGGCGAACGGCACGTCGCGCGAGCCGAACCGGCGAACCGACTCCTGGACGTCGAACGGCGACTCCGACAAGTGCATCGTTACCAGGGCGCCGGTCGCGTCGGCGAGCCGGCGGGTCTCCACCAGCGTGTCTCGGTCGACCGACCAGCTCATGCACGGCGCCAACCCCACGGTGACCCGCGAGCGGGGCCGGTTCCAACGGTCGATGAGCCGCGCGGCGTCGGCGAGCGCGTCTTCCAGAGGCTGTACCAGGGGTCCGGGCACCCCGACGTCCGCCCCGGCGGTCATGTATCCCCGCGCCATCACGCCACGGATGCCGATGTCGGCCATTGCCTGCGCCACGGCGTCGCCAAGCCCGGCCCGGGGGTGTACGTACATGAAGTCCAGCAGCGTCGTCGTCCCGGTGGTCAGCGCCTCCGCGCAGCCGTGCAGGGCACCGGCGTAGCAGTCCTCTTGGGTCAGCTGCACCGCCGACGGCCCCGTCATCGAGGTGAACCAGTCCGACAGCACCCGGTCGTCGCCGAGTCCTTTGAGCAGGGTCTGGAAGAGGTGGGTGTGGGTGTTGATGAATCCAGGCAGCACCAGCTGGCCGGTGCAGGAGACGACATCGGCGTCCGGGAACTGCTCCCGGACGACGGAGGATGGGCCCACCGCGAGGATTCCGTCGCCGGAGAACGCGACCGCCCCGTCGGGCAGCACCCGGCGCGCGGCATCCATGGTCACCACCGTCGCGCCTGCGAGCACGGTGACGGTCACGGCAGCTCCTCCGGCACCAGCGCCAGGACCTTGTCCGGTGTCCATGGGCCGGCCACCTATTTGCTAGGAGCGTTCTTCGATGGGAGATCCGGCAAAGGCCTCATGAGCCATCCGCCGTGGAGACAGATTTGCCCACTCGACGAGTCGAGTGAGGGTGCCGTCCGTCCCGCGCCTCATGGCCCAGAACTCGCACGGGTTCGCTGCGGCTCGGCACGGACGGCGAGCAGGGCGATGTCGTCGCTGCCGTGGTCGGGGGAGAAGCGCTGGACGGCCTCCCGGACGGCCGCCACGAGCCGCGCGGCGCTCGCGCCGGACGCTGCCGCGCTCGCCTCGAGCAGCCGGTTCTCGTCGAACTGCTCGGGCCCACGCCGGCACTCGGTGACGCCGTCGGTGTAGAGCAGCAGCGTTTCCCCGGCGGCTAGTACGTGCTGGGTGCAGTGCAGGTCGACGGCCTCGAGCAGGCCCAGCGCGGAGCCGAAGCGGCCGATGAGCTCGGCGGTTCCGTCGGCGTGGACCACGACCGGTTTGGCGTGCCCGGCCAGGACCAGCTCCACCGTGATCGCGGACTGCCCCCCGTGTGTTGCCCGGCTCAGCATCGCTGCGGCGAGTGTGCAGAACTGCTGCGGGTCGGCGGCCTCCACCATGATGTCGTTGAGTGTCTCGATCGCCTGCATCAGCGGGCGGCCCTCGCGCACGAGCGCCCGGAGCACGTCACGGACCAGGCCGGTGCGGGCGGCGGCTCGGGCGCCCTTGCCGCAGACGTCGCCGATGGTGACGAGCCACCGTTCGGGGCCGAGCGTGACCACGTCGTAGAAGTCGCCGCCAACGTCCGCCCCGGTGCTTGCGGGAAGGTATTCCGCGGCGAAGTCGATCTGCGGCACCTGCGGCAGGGCGCGGGGCAGCAGGGCGGCCTGCAGCGTCTGCGACACCCGCACGTGCTCACCGACCGTCTGGGCGTTGTGGACTGCCAGCGCGGCACGACGGGCGATGTCGTCCATCACCAGCAGGTCCTCGGGGGCGTGCGCGCGGCCGGTGGGGCGCCCTACCAGCAGCACCCCGACCGAGGTCCCGGAGGCCCGCAGCGTGACGGCGACACCATCTGCAGGGTCGGAGAACCAGGATGGCGCGGCACCCCGTTGTGCCGCCGCGAGCCGGGCGCGCAGCTGCGGCGGCGGACCCGGCACGGCGTCTGGGTCGAGCACCGCGCGCAGCTCGGGCAGCCGGTCCTCGTTGGCATGCGTGATCGCTGCCAGGCGCAGCCGCCCCGACGGTTCCGGCAGCAGCACCGCGCACCACGTGCCCAGCCGCGGAACCACCAGTTGCGGCACGAGCGCTACCGACAATTCGGGGTCGAGGGACTGGCCGAGCAGCTCACTGGCCTCGGCCAGATAGGTCGTCCACGCCCGCCGGCGCTGGTCGACCTCGCGGAGCCACTGCGACTCGGCGGTGATGGCGACCCGCCCGGCGATCAGTTCGGTCAGCTCCCGGGCGCGTGCGGCGTCGGCGCCCCCGCGCAGGACGAGCCGGATGGCGCCGTGCAGGCCGGTCGTCGTTGGAAGCGGCACGTTGAGAACGCTCCCAGGCGCGACGGCGCTGTCGGGTGGGGCGACACCGACTCGGACCAACTCGCCGGCCCCGGAGCCGTCGCCGTGGTCGAGTTCGACGACGACGGTCGCCGCGTCGACCAGATCACGCAGCCGAGCCGCCAGCTCGCGGACCAGGTCGACGGGATCGAGGCGACGGGCGAGGGACGCCGGCACGTGCAGCAGCCAGCGGGCCTGCTCGGCCGCGGACCAGCTGCGCTCGTGTTCGGGGGGCGGGGAGGCCACCGGCTCGGTGACGGAACCTGGTCGCCGAGCGAGGGTGAACCACACCGTGTGGTGGCCGTCGGCGTCGTGGCGGGTGCCCCATGTCGTGGCCAGCTTCGAGATCAGGGACAGACCGCGACCGTGGGTTGCCGCCCGCCCGTAGCGCGGCCGCGGCTCGGCCATCTGCAGCTCCAGCGCGCCGGGGCCGCGGTCGGTGACGGCCACGGTGACCTCGTCGTCGTCGGCCACCACCGCCAGGTCGAATCCGGTGCCGGCGTGCAGCACGGCGTTCTCGCACAGCTCGCTGGCCAGCAGCACGATGTCGTCGGCGAAGTCCGGCACATCGAAGCCGTTCCCTGCGTCACGACCGTCCGCCAACTCGGCCAGCGTGTCGTGAATCATCCGCCGAACGCGTCTGATCGACTGGATGTCGGGCGGAAACCGCATCCGCCGCTCGAGTCGAACGGGCACGCGTGCAGTTTGCCCGCCGAAGGTGCGGTGTGTGGAAGCAGGCCTAGTCTGATCGGCCGGTGGCCTGACCTAGGTGGCAGCGGGAGGCGGTCATGACGGCGACGCGGCACACAGACTCGGTGGTTCCCGCCGACCCCGGGGCACCCGCGAAGGTGGCTGAGGGCGCCATCAGCGGCGAGGAGGCTTTTCTCGTCGAGGTGGCGCGCGGGCTGGCACAGGTCCGTCGCGGCCGATTCGACGTCCGACTGGCGCGCCGTGAGGGGCTGGCCAGCGAGGTGGTCGAGCAGTTCAACGAGCTGGCGGCGCTGCAGGAGCGGCACAGCCGCGACCTGTTGCGGATCAGCCGGGTCGTCGGCCGCGAGGGGCGCATGTCCGAGCGTCTCGACGAGGAGTCCTACGACGGGACGTGGGCGGCAGACGTGCAGTCCGTGAACGCCCTCATCGACGATCTCGCCGCGCCCACCGCCGAGATCGCACGGGTGCTCGATGCCGTCGCGGAGGGCGACCTGTCCCAGCACATGGCCCTGGAGATCGAGGGCCGCAGGCTGCGTGGCGAGTTCCGTCGCATCGGCCGCACCGTGAACAGGATGGTCGATCAGCTGTCCTCGTTCGCCGACGAGGTGACGCGGGTGGCCCGGGAGGTGGGCACCGAGGGCAAGCTCGGCGGGCAGGCCGATGTGCGCGGTGTCGCGGGTACCTGGCGGGGCCTCACCGACTCGGTCAACACGATGGCGAGCAACCTCACCAATCAGGTGCGTTCCATCTCAACAGCGGCCACCGCCATCGCGGAGGGCGATCTGTCCCGCAAGATCACCGTATCGGCGCGGGGAGAGGTCGCCGAGCTGGCCGAGACGATCAACTCGCTGACGGACACGCTGCGGTTGTTCGCCGACGAGGTGACTCGGGTGGCCCGCGAGGTGGGCACCGAGGGCCGGCTGGGCGGCCAGGCCGTGGTCCCGGACGTGGCCGGGACCTGGAAGAACCTCACCGATGCGGTGAACCTGATGGCGGCCAACCTGACCGGGCAGGTGCGCGGCATCGCGCAGGTGGCCACGGCGGTGGCCCGCGGTGACCTGAGTCAGAAGATCACCGTGGATGCGCGGGGGGAGATCCTGGAGCTGAAGTCGACGGTCAACACGATGGTCGACCAGCTGTCCTCCTTCGCCGACGAGGTCACCCGGGTGGCCCGCGAGGTGGGCACGGAAGGCAAGCTCGGCGGCCAGGCGCAGGTGCGCGGGGTGTCGGGGACGTGGCGGGACCTGACCGAGAACGTCAACCAGCTGGCCGGCACGCTGACGACGCAGCTGCGCGCGATCTCGGCGGTGTCCACCGCGGTGGCACGCGGTGACCTCACCGAGCAGATCCAGGTGGCGGCGTTCGGCGAGGTCGCGCAACTCAAGGACAACATCAACCAGATGATCGCGGCTCTGCGCGAGACCACCGCGGAGAACGCCGAACAGGGCTGGCTGGACTCCAACTTGGCCCGCGTCGGGGGCCTGCTTCAGGGCCAGCGCGACCTCGGCGACGTGAGTCAGATGATCATGGAGGAGGTCGCCCCGCTGGTCGGTGCCCAAGTCGGCACCTTCTTCCTGGCCGCCGACCCGGGTGGCCTCGGGGAGGCGAGCACCCCCGCTCGCTGGGTGATGTGCGGGGGATACGCGGTTCCGATGGAGGATCCGCCGCGTGAGTTCCGCTCCGGGGAGGGGTTGGTCGGTCAGGCCGCGATGAGCAAGCAGAGCATCGTCGTCACCGACGTCCCCCCGGGCTACCTGGACGTGCGCTCCGGGACCGGTACCGGAGCGCCGGCTGCCATCGTCGTGCTCCCCGTCCTGTTCGAAGGCGAGTCGCTGGCGGTGATCGAGCTCGCCGCCACCACGCCGTTCTCGGCGCTGCACCTGACCTTTCTGGAGCGGTTGGTCACCACGATCGGGGTGGCTCTCGCGACCATCCAGGCCGGCCGGCGCACCGAGCAGCTGCTCACGCAGTCCCAGCGACTGACCACGGAGCTGCAGGACCAGTCGGCAGAGTTGCAGCGCACCAATGCCGAACTGGAGGAGAAGGCGCTGCAGCTGTCCGAGCAGAACCGCAACGTCGAGCTCAAAAACATGGAGATCAACGCGGCGCGGCGCGGTGTCGAGGAAAAGGCGCAGCAGCTCACGCTGGCCAATCAGTACAAGTCGGAGTTCCTCGCGAACATGAGCCACGAGCTCCGTACGCCGCTCAACTCGCTTCTCCTGCTGTCCCGGCTGCTCGCCGACAGCCAGGACTCGACCCTGACCCCGAAGCAGATCGAGTTCGCCAGCACGATCCACGCATCGGCGTTGGATCTGCTGCACCTGATCGAGGACATCCTGGACCTTTCCAAGATCGAGGCGGGCCGAGTGGACATCGAGCCCGCCCCGGTGCAGCTCGCCGATGTGTGTGCTGACGTGCAGCAGGCCTTCGGCGTGCAGGCCGAGGACAAGGGCCTCGAACTGCGTGTCGAGCCGGCGGCGGAGCTGCCCGTCTCCATCACGACCGACGCCCAGCGGCTGCAGCAGATCCTGCGGAATCTCCTGGCCAACGCCATCAAATTCACCGACGCCGGCAGCGTCACGCTGCAGGTCGGCCTGGCGCCACGCCGGTCTCTTTACGGGGTGCCCTCCCTCGACGGCGCGGATTCGGTGATCACCTTCGCGGTGCGCGACACCGGTATCGGGATCCCCGGCGACAAGCTGGCGATGATCTTCGAGGCGTTCCAGCAAGCCGACGGCACCACCAGCCGCAAGTACGGCGGCACCGGACTGGGCCTGTCGATCTCCAAGGAGCTTGCCCGGCTGCTGGGGGGAAAGATCGAAGTGTCCTCCGAGCCGGGCGTCGGGTCGGTGTTCACCCTGCTGCTGCCCGACGAGTGCCCGGCGACCACCCCGACAGCCTCCGGTGTCCCGGCGCCTCGCCCGGCCGAGGTGTGGCCCGCAGGCGCCGACCGGGGCGCGCCCATCCTGCGGGCGGCTCCGCCGGCGACGGTGCACCCCGCGCCGGAGCTGTCCGGGGCCACGGTTCTCATCGTCGACGACGACGTACGCAACGTCTTCGCACTCACCAGCGCTCTGGAGCTGCACGGTCTCGAGGTGCTCTACGCCGACAACGGGGTCGACGGCATCGCCCTGCTGGCTGAGCACCCCGAGGTCCGGATCGTGCTGATGGACGCGATGATGCCCGACCTCGACGGAAACGCGACGACCCGCCGGATCCGGGCCCTCCCGCAGTGGGAGGACCTGCCCATCGTGTTCCTGACGGCGAAGGCGATGCCCGGGGACCGCGAGTCCAGCCTGGCCGCGGGCGCCACCGACTACATCACCAAGCCCGTCGACCTCGACGAGCTACTCGCGATCATGGCGTCGTGGGTGACTCGTAACAGGAAGGTGATGGCCCACGCCGACGGCGATCCGGCATGACTCCGCGGGCCCGGGTCCTCGCGGTCGACGACCGGCGGGAGAACTTGCTCGCGCTGCAGGCGATCTTGGAGGGACTCCCTGTCCACGTGGTGCCGGTCACCAGCGGCGAGGAGGCGCTCAAAAGGCTGCTCGTCGAGGACTACGCGGTGATCCTCCTCGACGCCCGCATGCCCGGGATGGACGGCTTCGAGACCGCCAGGCACGTCAAGCAGCGGGAGCGGACCCGGCACATCCCGATCTTGTTCCTGACCGCAGCGGACTACGACCCCCATATGGCCTTCCGCGGCTACCAGGCGGGTGCGGTTGACTACATCACCAAACCCTTCGACCCGTGGGTACTGCGGTCGAAGGTGGCCGTGTTCGTCGACCTCTACCGGCTGCACACCGAGGTCACCGAACGCGCCGCCGAGCGGGACGCGCTGCGCAAGGGCGTGGACGAGGCGTTGGAGCTGCTCCACGCCGCCGAGCCCACCGACGCCGCCACCTCGACGCTCGTCGAACGCCTGCACACCGCCCTCGGCGCGCTACGACACGGCCAGCCCCGGTAGCCCTACGCTCCCGCAGCAACGTCGCCGCGATCGTTCTGATCGCGATCGCTGCAGATCCGGCCGGGCGGGTTCCGCGTGGTGCCGGGCGAGGGATGGCCGGCGCTATAGCCCTGGGCGCTTGACGCGTGGAGCCCCCGTCCGGGCCGACAGGCCCCTTTCGGAGGTCACCGGTCGGCGCTCCGGGGGGCAATTGTGCTCACTCGACGAGTCGAGCGATATGGCGGCACGTCAACACCCCCGAGACCCGCACCGGACAACAGTCCGCTACCTGCGCTCGATGCCCACGAGAGGTGCGCTTCCGTCGGGTGCTCCAGAACGAGGCGACTCGGCGGCGTCTGAACCGTCCCGGGTTTCGTGCCGCCTCCTTGTGAATTCAGGAGGTTGGCGCCATGCCGAAGCAGATCGATCCGCAGGTGAAGGAGCTCGGGTTGCGTCAGGTCATCCTGCATGTCGTCCTGGTCTGATCGTTGAGCGTCTTCTCGAACCAGTGGTGCGCGTACGGCTCATCGTTGAAGGCGGGGACCTCGCGATAGCCCGATGACCGGTACAGGCCCACCGCCTCCCCGAGAGACTCATTGGTCTCCAGCCTGATCACACGGGCGCTGGCCTCGAGCGCCCGGCACTCGAGCTCATGCAGGATCCGCCGACCAAGTCCCAGACCACGCGCGGAGGGGGAGACCCACATCCGCTTCACCTCCGCCGGGCCAGCAGCGTGCAACTTGACCGCCCCGCAACCGATCGGCTTTCCGAGCAGGCGAGCGACCAGAAACGCCCCCGAGGGCGGCCGCAGCTCCTCCGCGGTCGCCGAGATACTTGCCTCCGGCTCGAAGCCGCCGGCGAACCGCGAGTCGAGCTCGGCGACGTAGGAGCGAAGGCACTGCTGCGCCGCCTCGCCCGCCGGGTCTTCGATCGTGATCTCGACCAGCCCGGCGGTCAGCAGGCGCTCGACCGTCCCCATCGCCTCGACCAGTCTTGCTCGCTGCTCCGCGCCGAGCGGCTCGAGCAGCGCGGCGGCGAGGTCGTCGCTGAGCCGGTCCAGCTGAGCGCGTTCGGCACGACCAGCGTCAGTGAGGCGCACGACGCGGATTCGGCGGTCGCTCGGTTCCTGCGCGATGACGATGAGGTGGTCCGTCTCGAGCGTGCGCAGCAAGCGGCTCACATAGCCCGAGTCGAGCCCCAGCCGAGATCGGAGGGTGCGCACGTCGACGCCGTTCTCGTCGATCTCCCAGAGCAGGCGCGACGCCCCGAGTGGCCGGGCTCGAGCGAGATAGTCGTCGTTGAGCACCCCGATCCTCTGCGTGACCGTCCGGTTGAAGCGGCGGACCACGGCCACCTCGTCGTCCATGACCTCTGACTCTAGTCAGATAACGGGCCAAGATCAAGGCACGGGGCGGCCCTGCCGGTCTCGGCCGGCCGTGAGACGGCGGCCGAAACTCGGAACGAGCGGACCCGCTGCCGCCGTCACTGGGTGAGGCCGAGCTGTCGCAGGAAGCTGGCCTGGACAAGAGTCCCGGGCAGTCCCTCCAGCTCCAGCTGGACGATCCCGTTGTCCGCCAGCATCGCGCGGATGCCGGGCAGGCCGTGCGCCCGCTCGGCAACGGCCAGGTAGACGGCGAGCACCCCGAAGCCGGTGAACCCCGCCGCGGCCGCCGCCTCGATCCGCTCCCGCGGCGGGACCGGGCTGCGCCGGTCCCGCCGTGACGGCGCGGCGTCCCCGGCCGTGGTCCAGCACGTGGCCAGCAGCTCATCGGGGGCGGTCAGGTCGTCCATCGCTGCTCCTGACTGATGGAACGGTCCTCATGCAGGGGCGGGGGGCAGGAGGGTCCTTTTCAGAGGGCGCTGCTGTGCCGCTGGGCCTGGGCGGTGAGCTGGGCGTCCAGCGCGCCGGGCGTCCACTGCTCCTGCAGGGCCCGCCACACGAGCTCGGCCTGGGTCTCGGGCGCGAGGCCGCCGATCGGCTGGTCGCGGTCGAGGTTGGTGGGGAAGGCGTAGCCCTCGGCGGAGGCCGCGACGGCGTCGCGCAGGGTGCGCTCGTCGGCGCCAGCGGCCTTCTGCGCCAGCAGAACGGGGTAGAGGGCGTGGACCATCGCGCTGCGGTCGACGGTCTCCATCGCCCGGCCGAACGCCGAGGAGACCTGCAGCAG
>JAODNJ010000460.1 GCA_025465155.1 Frankiales bacterium | reverse complement strand
TGGCCATGTCCGGCATCTACCGGCGGCTGACCGACCGGATCGCCACCGATCCGGCCGCGATCCGCACCCAGCGGCTGTCGCTGTCCGGGCGGGAGAAGGCCACGGTGGCCGTCCGCGCGCTGGCGGGACGGACCCGATGAGTCCCCGGACCGCTGTCGTCGGCGGTGGGCTGGCCGGGCTCACCGCGGCGATCGGGCTCGCCGACGGCGGGGACGACGTCGTGCTGCTGGAGGCCAGGCCCCGGCTCGGTGGCCTGACCAGCTCCTTCCCACGGGCCTCGGCCGCCGGCGAGCTCGTGGTGGACACCGGCCAGCACGTGTTCCTCCGGTGCTGCACCCAGTACCTCGCCTTCCTCGACCGGCTCGGCGTCCGCGACCGCGTCGTCCTCCAGGACCGGCTCACCATCCCCGTCGCCCGTCCCCGGCCCGGGGACACACCACGGACGGCAACGCTCCGCCGCAGTGAGCTGCCCGCGCCGGCCCACCTCGCCGCCGCGCTGCTGGGGTACCGCCTGCTCCGCCCCGCCGACCGGGTCCGCGTGGCGCGCGCCGCCCTCGCCCTGCGGCGGGTCGACCCGGCCGCCCCCGGCACCGACGCCCGGTCCTTCGGCGACTGGCTCACCGCGCACGGCCAGCGGCCCGAGGGGGTGGCCGCGGTGTGGGACCTGATCGGCGTCGCCGCGCTCAACGCGCCCGCGGCGGCGGCGTCGCTCGCGCTGGCGGCCACCGTCTTCCGGATCGGGCTGCTGACCGACGCCGGCGCCGCGGACATCGGGTGGTCCGCGGTGGCCCTGCAGGAGCTGCACGGGACGGCCTCGGAACGGGCGCTCCGCGCGGCCGGGGCGGACGTGCGCACCGGCGTCCGGGTGACCGGGCTGGAGCGCGACGGCGCGCGCTGGCTCCTGCACACCCGCGAGGGCGCCGACCGGCACGGCGAGGAGACGGTCGACCGGGTGGTCCTGGCCGTTCCGCCGCCGGCCGCCGAGGACCTGGCCCCGCAGGGGACGGTGCCGATGGAACCCGGCTGGGCGGCCCGGTTGGGTGCTGTGCCGATCGTCAACGTGCACGTGGTCTACGACCGCCCGGTCCTCGAGGGCCCGTTCCTCGCGGCGGTGAACAGCCCCGTGCAGTGGGTGTTCGACCGGACCGGCCCCTCGGGGTGCCGCGAGGGGCAGTACCTGGCGGTGTCGCTGTCGGCAGCGCATGAGGTCGTGGGTCTGCCCGCCGCTGAGGTGAAGGCCCGCATCCTTCCCGCGCTGGCCGACGTCCTCCCCGCAGCCCGGGGCGCACGGGTGAGGGAGAGCTTCGTGACCAGGGAACGGCAGGCCACGTTCGACCCGGCTCCCGGGCAGCAGGCCAGCCGCCCGGCGAACGCGACGGCGGCACCCGGCCTGGTGCTGGCGGGGGCGTGGACCGACACGGGGTGGCCGGCGACGATGGAGGGTGCCGTGCGGAGTGGCAACGGGGCGGTCGCGGCGCTGGCCGCCGCGACGGGCCGGACCGCGGTGGCGGCATGACCGCCGTCCTGGCGCCGACGGCGCTGGACCGGTGCCGGACGTCGGTGCTGCCGGCGATGGCGGACGCCGTGGCGCGGCTGGACCCGGCGACCCGTGCGGCCGCCGAGTACCACCTCGGCTGGACCGAGGCCGACGGGAGTCCGCGGTCCGGCGGCGCCGGCAAGGGGGTGCGACCGACCCTGGCGCTGCTCTCGGCCGAGGCGGCCGGTGCCGACTCCCGGGTCGGGGTGCCCGGCGCGGTCGCCGTCGAGCTGGTGCACAACTTCTCGCTGCTGCACGACGACGTCATGGACCGCGACAGCGAGCGTCGGCACCGCACGACCGTCTGGGCGCTGTGGGGAGAGTCCGCGGCCATCCTCACCGGCGACGCGTTGCTGGCCCTGGCCGCCGAAGTGCTGCTCGAGGCGCCCTCCTCGCACGCCGCCGCCGCGACCCGGGAGCTCATGACCGCCACCCGTGAGCTCGTCCGCGGGCAGGTCGAGGACCTCTCCTTCGAGACGCGCACCACGGTGGCGCTCGAGGAATGCCTGAGGATGGCCGACGGCAAGACCGGCGCCCTCCTCGCCGCCAGCAGCTGCATCGGCGCCATCCTGGCCGGGGCTCCCGAGCCGGTGGTCGCGGCGCTGCGCGACAGCGGCCGGCACCTCGGCGCGGCCTTCCAGCTGGTCGACGACCTCCTGGGCATCTGGGGCTCGCCGGCCGTGACCGGCAAGCCGGTGCTCTCCGACCTGCGCGCCCGCAAGAAGTCGCTGCCGGTCACCTACGTGCTGTGCCGGGGCGGCGCCGAGGGCGAGGAACTCGCGGCGTGGTGCGCCGCGGACCGGCCGGCCCAGGGCGACTCCGAGGACGTGCTGCGGGACATGGCGGCACTGATCGAGCGCGCGGGGGGCCGCCACTGGGCGAGCGCGGAGGCGGAGGAGCAACTCCGGCTCGCCGACGCCGCACTGGACCGGGTGTGCCTTCCCGACGGAGCGCGGGCCGAGCTCGCGGACCTCGCCCGCTACCTCACGCGGAGGGAGAGCTGATGACGGTCACGGCCCGGCCCGACCGTTTCCCCTCCGCCGAGGATCCCGACCGGCCCGCCGCCGGGGCGCTCGCCCGCGCGGTCGCGCACCTGCGCGGCCTGCAGTCGCCCGAGGGCTGGTGGAAGGGCGAGCTCGAGACCAACGTGACCATGGACGCCGAGGACCTGCTCGTGCGGGAGTTCCTCGGGATCCGCACCGAGCAGGAGACCGCCGAGGCGGCGCGCTGGATCCGTTCGCAGCAGCGCGAGGACGGCGCGTGGGCGACGTTCTTCGGCGGCCCGCCGGACCTGTCGACGACGGTCGAGGCCTGGGTCGCGCTGCGGCTCGCCGGCGACGCACCCGACGCGCCGCACCTGGCCCGGGCGGCGGAGTTCGTGCAGGGCGCCGGGGGCATCGCCGCCACGCGGGTCTTCACCCGCATCTGGCTGGCGCTGTTCGGGCTGCACCCGTGGGAGCGCCTCCCGGCGCTGCCGCCCGAGGTGATCCTGCTGCCGCGGTGGGTCCCGCTCAACGTCTACGACTTCGCCTGCTGGGCGCGGCAGACGATCGTGCCGCTCACCGTCGTCGCCAGCGTCCGCCCGGCCCGGCCGCTGCCGTTCGGGATCGACGAGCTCGAGGTGGCCGCCCCGGCCAGGCGGAAGGGCAGCCGGTTCTGGCGGGTCTTCGACAGGGTGCTGCACGCCTACGACGACCGCCCGCTCCGGCCGCTGCGCCGGCTGGCGGTCCGCCGGGCGGTGCGCTGGATCCTCGACCGGCAGGAGGCGGACGGCTCCTGGGGCGGCATCCAGCCGCCGTGGGTCTACTCGCTGCTCGCCCTGCATCTCACCGGCTCCGCGCTGGACTTGCGGGAGATGAAGGCCGGGCTGTCCGGCCTGGACCGGTTCACGGTCCGCGAGGACACCGCCGACGGCGTCGCCCGCCGGCTCGAGGCCTGCCAGTCGCCGGTGTGGGACACCGGCCTGGCGCTGACCGCCCTCCTCGACGCCGGGGTACCGGCCGACGACGACACGGTGACCCGCGCCGCCGCGTGGCTGGTGGCCGAGGAGGTCCGTGTCCGCGGCGACTGGGCGGTGCAGACCCCGCGCCTGGCGCCGGGCGGCTGGGCGTTCGAGTTCGACAACGACCTCTATCCCGACACCGACGACACCGCCGAGGTGATCCTGGCGCTGCGCCGCGCCCCCGTGGCCGGAGCCGAGGCCGCCATCGACCGGGCGCTGACCTGGATGACCGGGATGCAGTCCTCCGACGGCGGGTGGGCGGCCTTCGACGTCGACAACACCAGCCGGCTGCCCAACCGGCTGCCGTTCTGCGACTTCGGCGAGGTGATCGACCCACCGTCCGCCGACGTGACCGCGCACGTGGTCGAGGCGCTCGCCCACGAGGGGCGGGCCGGCTCGCCGGAGTGCCGGCGCGGGATCCAGTGGCTGCGCGACGCCCAGGAGGCCGACGGCTCCTGGTTCGGGCGATGGGGCGTCAACCACCTCTACGGGACCGGCGCGGCCGTACCGGCCCTCGTCGCCGCCGGAGTGCCGGCGTCCGACCCGGCGATCCGCCGGGCGGTGGCCTGGCTGGAGCGGGTGCAGCAACCCGGCGGGGGCTGGGGCGAGGACCTGCGCTCCTACGTCGACCCGTCGTGGATCGGCCGCGGAGAGCCGACCGCCTCGCAGACGGCGTGGGCGCTGCTCGCCCTCCTGGCCGCCGGTGAGCGCGGTCCGGCCGTGACCCGCGGCGTGCGGTGGCTGGTCGAGAGCCAGCGGCCGGACGGGACCTGGGACGAGCCGCAGTACACGGGGACCGGCTTCCCCTGGGACTTCTCGATCAACTACCACCTCTACCGGCTCGTGTTCCCCGTCTCCGCGCTCGGTCGCTACCTCGGGGCGGCCGCATGAGCGCTATCCCGGCGCCCGCTCCCCCCGTCATCGCCACCCCGCTGCGCACCGAGCGCGCCGCCGTGCGGTGCGGCGTGACCGGCGTCCCGGTCCAACGCAGCGGGCGCGGGCCCCTCCGGTCCGCGCGCTGGGTCGGCTCCCGGCCTCCCGGACCGGTACTCGTGGCGGGGGTCGCCGGAGCCCTGCGGCCGGGCCTCCGCCCCGGTGACGTCGTGGTCGCCGACGAGGTGACCGACGGGAACGTCCGGATCCCTTCGCCGGCCGCGCCGTTGCTGGCCGGCGCGCTCGCGCGCCGCGGGCTGACGGTGCACGTGGGCGCCCTGTTCACCAGCGACCGCGTCGTCACCGGTGCCGCGCGGCGGCGGCTGGCCATGAGCGGAGCGCTGGCCGTCGACACCGAGTCGTCGGTCCTCGCCGCCGGGGCGGCCGGGCGGCCGTTCGCCGCGGTCCGGGCCGTCGTCGACACCCCTGCCGATCCGCTGCTCTCCCCCGCCACCGTCGGCCGGGGGCTGGCCGCGCTGCGATCGCTGCGCGCCGCGGGTCCGGCGCTCGGCGAGTGGACCGCCGCCCTCGGCCCGCGCGAGGTGGTGCTGGCGGCCCCGCGCTCCTTCTGCGCGGGTGTGACGCGGGCGATCGAGGCGGTCGAGCGCGCCCTGGAGCGGCACGGTTCACCTGTGTACGTGCGGCGGCAGATCGTGCACAACACCCACGTCGTCCGCGACCTGGAGGACCGCGGCGCGGTCTTCGTCGAGGAGGTCGACGAGGTGCCACCCGGTGCGGTCCTCCTTCTGGCCGCCCACGGGGTCACTCCCTCGGTGCGCGCCGCGGCGGCGGACCGGGCGCTCACCGTCGTCGACGCGACGTGCCCGCTGGTCAGCAAGGTGCACGGGGAGGTCCGCCGGTCGGCCCGGCGCGGCGAGACCGTGCTGCTGATCGGCCACCGGGAGCACGAGGAGGTCGAGGGCACGGTCGGGGAGGCGCCGGACGGCG
>JAODNJ010000600.1 GCA_025465155.1 Frankiales bacterium | reverse complement strand
GTCTGGCAGCACTACATGGTGACCGGGAGCGTGGCATTCCTGCGCTTCACCGGTGCGGAGATGCTGGTCGAGATCGCCCGGTTCTGGGCCAGCATCGCCAGGCGCGACCCCGACGAGGACCGGTACGAGATCCACGGCGTGGTAGGCCCGGACGAGTACCACGAGGCGTATCCGGACTCCGACGAGCCCGGCCTGCGCAACAACACCTACACCAACGTCATGGCCGTATGGGTGCTGCAGCGTGCCCTCGAGGCGCTGGACGTCCTGCCGCCGCACTACCGTGACGAGCTCGTCCAGGAGCTCACCATCCGGGACGAGGAGGTGGACCGCTGGCGGGACATCGCCAAGAAGATGAAGATCGTCTTTCACGCCGACGGTGTGCTCACCCAGTTCGAGGGCTACGAGGGTCTCCAGGAGTTCGACTGGGAGGGTTACCGGGAGAAGTACGGGAACATCCAGCGACTCGACCGGCTGCTGGAGGCCGAGGGGGACAGCACCAACCGCTACAAGCTCGCCAAGCAGGCCGATGTCCTCATGCTGCTGTTCCTGCTGTCCCGCGACGAGCTGCTGACCCTGCTGCACGGACTCGGGTACGAGGTCAGCACCGAGCAGTTGGCCCGCACCGTCGACTACCACCTCGAACGGACCTCGCACGGATCCACGCTGAGCGGTGTCGTGAGCGCCTGGGTGCTGGCCCGCTACCGTCCCGAGGAAGCGTGGCGATTCCTCCAGCACGCGCTGGAGAGCGACATCTCCGACGTGCAGGGCGGCACGACGGCAGAAGGCATCCACCTCGGCGCGATGGCCGGGACGGTGGACATCGTGCTGCGATGCCTGACCGGCATGCGTGCCCTCGGGCCGGTGCTGCGCTTCGACCCGGCGCTGCCGCCGGAGGTGAAGCAGCTGCGGTTCAGCGTCCACTACCGCGGTCAGCGCCTGGACGTCGATCTGGCCGAGGACCGCATCAGGCTCGGCGTGCGCCCCGGCGTCGGCGCACCTGTCAACCTCCTGGTGCACGGTCAGCCTGTCGAGATCGCACCTGGGCAGGATCGCGAACTCCTGCTGGAGCGAGCCCGATGAGCGCCGGCACGGCGACGGCAGAGCGGGCGGCGGCCACGCTGGTGGAAAGGGCTCGGGAGGTGGCCCTCTGCCTGGACTTCGACGGCACGCTCAGCCCCGTGGTGGACGACCCGCAGGCGGCTCGACCGCTGCAGGGCGTCGTGGCCCAGTTGGAGCCGCTGGTGAACCGCCTCGCTGCTGTCGCCATCATCTCCGGGCGACCGGCCCCCTACCTCGCCGAACACGTCGGCGTGGCCGGCGTCCGCTACCTCGGGCTGTACGGACTGCAGGAGATGTACGAAGGGCGGGTCGAGGTGGACCCGCGGCTGGAGGCGGCGCGACCTGCGGTCGCCGCCGCAGAAGCGGCGCTGCGCGAATCCGCGGCCGTGCGCGACAGCGGCGCCTGGCTGGAGGACAAGGTGTACTCGGTCGCCGTCCACACGCGGCGCATTCCGGACCGGGACCTGTGGACCGACGGGATCGACCGGGCTGCGAGGGAGATCGCCGACCAGAAGGGGCTGGAGCTCATCCCGGGGACGATGGTCTGGGAGCTCCGGCCGGCGGTGCGCGGTGACAAGGGGGACGGGGTGCGCCGGGTCGTGGCCGAATCCGGGGCGAGAACCGTCGTAATGGTCGGCGACGATCTCGGCGATCTTCCGGCGTTCGCCGCGGTCAGCCAACTCGCGACCGAGGGCCATGAGGGGATGCGCGTGGCGGTGCGGTCGGAGGAGGCGCCGGCCGAACTCCTCTCGAGCGCCGACCTGGTGCTGGAGGGACCGGCGGGAGTGCTCGAGTTCCTCCGCAAGCTCGCGGCCTGAGTCGGTCCGGAGCTTGCGCCGTGAACCTCTTCGGTCTGCCTCAGATGCCCGTCTCGGCCGGGAGCACGCCCCGCTGGACGGCGCGCACCAGGTCGGCGTGGTCGCGCTCGGTCTGGTCGGCGTAGGCGCGGGCGAACCGGCAGAGGGCCTTGCGGACTCCGGAGCCGCCGCCGAGGTAGCCCGCGATCATCGACGCCCCACTGGTGCGGGCGTGTCCCTTGGCGAGGAGGTACCCGCAGATACCCGCGTACGAGCTGAGTGCGCGGGCGTCGATGCCCACGAGGGTGATGGCGCCCTTCATGTCCCGGAACTGACGGACGTAGTACTGGACGTCGCCGACGCTGGTCCAGCCGAGCAGAGGATCGCTCACCGTCTGCACCGCCTGCTGGTACTCCACGACGCGCTGGCCCTGGTGGGCGTGCCATGCCGACTGGCCGTGCACGAAGGGCGCGATCACCGAGCGCCTGGCCTGCTTGAGTTGGAGGAACAGCACGTCGTCGGCGCTACTGCCCTCGCAGAGGGCCACCCACGCACGGAGCCCGACCGAGCCGACGCCGACCACCTTGTGGGCGATGTCGGCCACGTGGTAGCCGCTCACGACCCTCGCCCAGTGCGGCGGCAGCGTGGTCAGGTAGGCGTCGAGCGCTTCGGCCAACTGCTCCGCCTCGGCCGGCTGCGGGCTGGTCAGTAGCGGCGGCTCGGTCACGATCCTCCGCACACCGTCGCGCTCCTCGGTTATCCGGGGCGGCGCCCGGTCACTCGTGCGCTTGCGGGCCCGGCGCGCCGACGTCTCGATCTCGGTGCGCAGATCCGATCCGGGCGCCGTCCGAAGCAACCGGTCGACGTCCAGGTGCTCGTACGAGTGCTCGAGGAGCGGTTGGTCGGCCAAGGCCGCGATCTGCAGTCGGTACTCCTCGACGCAGCGCCCCACCGCCTCACCGCACGCAGCCTCCGACGCCCCGTTCTCCCGGCCCGCCACCCACACGCTCGTGGTGAGCCGGCGCAGGTCCCACTCCCAGGCGCCCGGGTGTGCCTCGTCGAAGTCGTTGAGGTCGAACACGAGGTCGCGTTCGGGGGAGGCGTAGAACCCGAAGTTGCCGAGGTGCGCGTCGCCGCACACGACCGGCGTGATCCCCGTAGCCGGTAGCACGGCGAAGTCGGCGGCGTGCACGTTGGCCGCTCCGCGGAGGAACGCGTACGGGGAAGCGATCATCCGCCCGATGCGCACGGGGACCAGCCAGCGGAGTCGCCCCTCGTTCGCCCGGATCACCTGGTCGACGACGTCCGGACGGTCGGGTGGGGGAGTCCAGTCCCCGAGCGCGGAGCGTGGTGTGCTCCGGCGCAGCTGACGGCCGAGTGCGTACCGCATCGCGCGTGGCGGGCCGCTGTGCCGCAACGATGAGAACCCGCGGTCGTCGGCCGACGCGAGAACCATGTGCGTGCGCGGCTTCCCCTGATCGACGTCCACCTGCCCAGCCTCGCAGCGGGCCGAACCGAGGACCAGTGAGCGGAGCGCCCCTCGGACGCGGCTTGCAGACAGCCGGACGGGCTGAGGTACGTCCTACGACGGGCAGTGGTGCGTGTCGGCGAAGTTGATGCCGGCGGTGGAGACCTCGTAGAGCTGCTGGCCCTCGCCCGGGACCGGGTCGGCCAGGTCGACGGCGTCGAGGACCTCGGGGCCGCCGAAGCGGGTGATCTGCACGGCACGCATGACAGGAAGGCTAGGCGGGCCGCGTGGAGGTGTCGTCGGACACCTTCGTCGAGGCTCCTGCCCGAGTCCGCGTGGCAAGGCGGGGTGGCCACGCGGGCTTCCACGAGAGTTAGTGCAGAGCCTCGCTCGGGCAGACCCTCCGGCGAGACGCATGCCGATATGGGTATATGATTGCGCCATGGCACGAGCAGCGACGACGTCGGACGTCTTCAACGCGATCGCTGAGCCGCAGCGCCGGGAGATCCTGGGACTGCTGCGGGCGGGTGAGCGGCC
>JAODNJ010000439.1 GCA_025465155.1 Frankiales bacterium | reverse complement strand
TCGACCTTGACCACGTCGGCCCCGTAGTCGGCCAGCACCTGCGTGGCGTACGGGCCCATCACCACGGTGGTCAGATCGAGGATGCGCAGGCCCTCGAGCGGCGCGCTCATCGGGCGCCGCGGTGGTCGTCGGTGGTCACTGGGTTCCTCACGGTCGTGGTGGCAGAGAACGGGCCGTCGTCCGGCCGATGACGGTGGTCAGGAGGTCGGTGGCGTCCTCGGGAAGTGCGTCGCCGCGCCAGGCCACCATGCCGTCGGGCCGGACGAGCACGAGCGCCCGCTCGTACAGGGCAGCGGCCTCCGGCTCGGCGAGGTCCACCAGCCGCAGGGGCACACCGGCCGCGCCGGCTGCAGTCGCCAGCGGTCCGGCCTCGATGCCGCCGTCGAACCGCAGCAGCGTGAAGCCGTCGCCGAAGAGGTCCAGCGTCGAGCTGCCGTCGGCCAGCCGCACGTGCGGTGCGCGCGATCCCGGCCGCGCCGTCTGGAGGTAGACGCTGGGTTCGTCGTCCGGGGCCGGAGTGCCGTCCGGGACGACGATCGGCGAGGCGTCGTACCGGTAGCCCATGGCGATGCCGAAGGAGTGCCACTCCTGGCTCAGCATGGCGCTCATCTGCGCACCGACGGCCTGCCGCTGCGCCTCCCCCTCCGGGGTGTCCTCGAGCACGTGCTCGCGACCGACCGCGTGCACCCAGGCCGCGTAGTTCTTCGTCGAGCTCGTGCCGTTGCGGATGGCGACGGGGCGGCGCTCGGCCTCATAGGCGGGGAGCAGCCCCTCGCCGCCCCAGCCGGAGACCAGCGCGGCGAGCATCCAGGCCAGGTCGCTGACGTCGCCCAGGCCGGTGTTCAGCCCGTGGCCGCCGGTCGGCGAGGTGGTGTGCGCCGCGTCGCCGGCCAGAGCGACCCGGCCCTGGACGTAGTGCTCGGCGGTGAACTGGCTGCGCCGCCAGGGCATCACCCGCCGGACCGTCCAGGTGGCCCGGTCGGTCCCCATCGCGCGCCGCAGGATCGCGTCGACGTCCAGGTGCTCGGGGGCCAGCCGTTCCTCGGAGCCGACCAGCGTGAGCCGCCACAGCGACCTGCCGTCGACCGACGTGAGGTTGGCCCACGTCCCTTCCGGGCCGATGAACATGAAGCGCTCCGCGCGCCCGTGCGGGTGGTACTGCTCGAGGCGGTCGATCTCCACCATCGCGCTGATCGAGTAGTCCAGCTGCGTGCCGTGGAACGGGATGCCGAGGCCGCGGCGGACCGCGCTCCCCGCACCGTCACAGGCGACGAGGTAGCGCGACCGGATCCGGCGCTGCCCCTCTCCGCGGGCCCCGTCCACCGCGACCGTCGAGGTGACCCCGTCGTCGTCCTGGGTCGCGGCCAGCCAGGCGGCGTCGTAGACGATCTCCGTTCGTCCCGCCTCCTGCACCGCCTTGGCGAGGATCGGGTCGAAGTGGAACTGCGGGCACTTCCGGAGGATCTCGGGGCTCTCCGGGTAGGGGGCCCGGTCCTGGGTGGAGGGCATCGGGTCGCGGCCCAGCACGAACCCGTTGAGCGACGTGCAGTACACGGTGTCGCGCGGATGGTCGTCGGGGAAGCCGGAGGAGGCGACGGCGTCGGCGATGCCGAGCCGGCGGCAGTACTCCATGGTCCGCTCGTTGAGCGTCCCGGCCTTGGCCAGGAGCTCCCGCGCGGTTCCGCCGTCGCGCTCCAGCAGGGTGCTGCGCACGCCCCGGCGGGCCAGGTCGAGGGCGAGAGCGAGCCCGACCGGGCCGCCCCCCACGATCAGCACGGGGACGTCGGCAGCCGTCGGCTGAGTGCTCATGCGCGTGCTCCCGTGCCCTTCCGCCGCGCCCCGACCGGTCGTCGGCCGCGGGTCGATCCCGTTTTCTGCATTCTGCTGGCGCAGGCCCCGCCGGTCAGCGCCGGACGTCGATGACGACCCGGCCGCGGATCCGGCCGGCGAGGATGGCCTCGGCGAGCGTGGGCAGCTCCGACATCGGCTCCACCGTGGAGACCTCGGCCAGCAGATCGGGCCGCAGGTCGCGGGCCAGCCTCTGCCACGCCGCCGCCCGCAGCGGATGGGGCGCCATGACCGAGTCCACCCCCAGCAGGGCCACCCCGCGGAGGATGTGCGGCAGCACGGTGGCGCCCGGCAGCTCCGGGCCGCCCGCGAGCCCGCAGGCCGCGACCGCTCCCCCGTACCGGATGCCCGCGAGCACGTTCACCAGGGTGGAGCCACCGACCGAGTCGACGGCCCCGTGCCAGCGCTCGGCCTGGAGCGGGCGGCCGGACCCGGTCAGGTCGGCACGGTCGACGATCTCCGAGGCACCCAGCCGGGAGAGGTAGTCGCGCAGCTCCGGACGCCCCGTCGAGGCCGCGACGTCGAAGCCGGCGGCGGCGAGCAGGGCGACCGCCACCGACCCGACCCCGCCGCCGGCACCGGTCACCAGGACCGTCGCCGGCGCGGTCACCCCCCAGCGTTCCAGCTGGTCGACGCACAGCGCGGCCGTGTAGCCCGCCGTTCCGATGGCCATCGCCTGCTCGGTGCTGAACGCGTCGGGAACCCGGACCAGCCAGCCGGGGTCGACCCGCTGGTAGCGGGTGTAGCCGCCGGCCTGCGTCTCCGACATGCCCCAGCCGTTGACGACGACGCGGTCGCCGGGTCGCCACCCGGGATCCCGGCTCTCGACGACCACGCCGGCCAGGTCGGCACCGGCCACCAGCGGCGGCCGGCGGGCGATCCGCTGCCGACCGGATACGGCGAGGCCGTCCTTGTAGTTCAGCGACGAGTACTCCACCTCCACCAGGACGTCGTGGTCGGGCAGGTCCTCGACGGTCAGTTCCCGGAACACCGCCGACGGCGTGCGGTCGACCTCGTCGATGACGACCGCGGTGAAGGTCTCGGGGGTGCTCCCCGGAACGGCGCGGATCATGGGTGCTTCCTCCTTGGTGATCGAGCTCAGGAATCGAGCAGGCCGCGGGCGGCGAGGAAGTCCAGCGCCGTGGCGCTCGCCCGCTGCAGCAGCTCCGGCTGTCCGGCGTAGTAGTGGTTGGCGCCGGGGATGACCTCGTACCGCTTGTCCGGGCTCGCGCAGGCGGCGAACACCTCGCGCATGTGCGAGGGCGGCGCGCCGTCGTCAGCGCTGTTCTCGATGGCCAGGAACGGCGCCGTGAGGGTGGCCGCGCAGGCGGCGGCATCGGCCCGGCTGTCCTCGATCGACCACTGCGAGAGCCAGGAGCGCAGGGTGGAGAACCTGCCGAAGCCCACCGGCCCGCCGTTGACCGTCTCCGGATCCCCGGACAGGCACCAGTACGGCCGCCGGTCGTTGGGATCCACCGCCGGGTCGATGTAGCGCGGGTCGGCCATGGTGCGGTGCACGACGAACCCGCGCTCCATCTCCTTGCCGCCGCGGCGGTCGAGGGTCGCCAGGACGTCCTTCACCGAGGCGGTGATCCGCTGCATGCGCGCCAGCTGCGCCGCCCGGTACTCCGCGAGGAAGTCCGGGGCGTAGGGCGGCCGCACCCGGTTGGCCGGGTCGTAGAGATCCAGCCGCGGGTCGCGGGCGTCGGGATCGGACTCGTCGCGGACGGACGGGTCGAGCGCCTCCAGCAGGATCCGGGCCCGCGACACGCTCCCGGCCTGGAAGACCACCGCGTCGGCGGGGATGAGCCTGGCGCCCGGGATGTCCACCGGGTCGCCGTGGGGGGTGTCGGTCAGCGTCGGCCGCTCCGCCTGCGACTGGTAGAAGACGGCCAGCGGCCCACCGCCGCTCCACCCCACGAGGACGACGCGCTCGTAGCCGAGGACCTCGCGCGCGTGCCGCACCCAGGCGCCGAGGTCGAGCAGCACCTTCTCGAAGATCAGCGCGGAGTCGTTGCGGAAGTAGCGGTTGCGGGCGCACAGCACGTGGCAGCCCAGCGCGACGAGGCTGCGCGGCACCGGGAGGACGTCCATCGACGTCGACGGGTGCATGAAGACGAAGACCGTCCGGGACGGTCGGTCGCGCGGCCGGAGCAGCACCGCCTCCAGATGGACGAGGCCCTGGCTGCCGCTGAATCCGTACGTCTCGTTGAAGGTCCGCTGCTCCGGATAGGACAGCGGGATCCACTGCGTCTCGACGTCCTCGTCGCGGACGTTCCCGGCGGTCGTCGTCATCGTGCCGGGGCCCCCTCTTCCCGCGTCGCCTCGGCGGCGAGCTCGGCCCGTAGTGCGGACTTGAGCACCTTCCCGGTGTCGTTCTTGGGCAGGCCGGAGACGAACCGGTAGTCCTTGGGCCGCTTGAACCGCGCGATGCTGGCCAGGCACAGCCGGTCCAGCTCGGCGGCGTCGACGTCGGAACCGACGACGAAGGCGACGACCTCCTCGCCCCAGTCGGGGTCGGGCCGGCCCACGACGGCGATCTCCTCGACCCG
>JAODNJ010000417.1 GCA_025465155.1 Frankiales bacterium | reverse complement strand
CGCACGCAGGGGAGCGTAGTCCCCTAACAGAACGACGCCACCTACAACTCAGGTCGGGTGGCGGTGCTCAGAAGAGCGAGAGCTCCTGCCCCGGCGCGGTGGGCCGTGCGGGACGCGACGCCGTCCGGGACAGGCTCTCGTCCAGCCCGGCGAGCTCGAGCACCCGCCACACCGAGGGAAGCGCACCCCGGACCCGGAGCTCGATCGACCGCTGGTCGCACCGGCGGCGCATCCCGACGAGCGTCGAGACCCCGGCGGAGCCGAGGGACCGCGCACCGGTGAGGTCGAGGTAGAGCACCGCGCAGCCACCCGCGGGGAGGCCGGCGACGAAGGCGTCCAGCTGACCGGCGGAGCCCGCGTCCAGATCACCGTCGACGGTGAGGACCGCCTGGGCGCCGCCGGATTCCCACCCGAGTCGGAGCTCGGCTGCCGGCGAGGGGTGTGCGGCCCACCACGGCCGCCGGCTCGCCGGGACGCGGGCGAGCCGCCGGGAGCCGTCCCGTTCGTGCGCGCGCACCATGCCGAACTCCCCCAGGAGCGGCCGACGGTACGAGCTCGGGCGCTGCTGCGCGCGGCCTACGAGCAGAACGGCCGACCCGCGCGCACCGTGCGTGGCGCCGTCCGCGCGTGGGCACCGGTGCGGTGATGCAGCCTCCCGAGCCGCCCACCCGCCGGCCGCGCTGGTCGCGGCGACGGCATCGCACGCTGCGCGGCCTCGGCGGCACCGCCGTCGTCCTCGGGGCCGGCGCGTTCCTGCTCCCCGCCCAGTACGGCATCACCGCGGGACTGCTGGCAGGTCTGTCGGCCTTTCTCCTCGCCGCCGCGCTCGTCGTCTTCGTCCTCGTCCCGGGCCCGGGCACGCTCGGCACCCTGCTGCGCTCGGCGTCCCTGGCCGGCTCGGTGCTCGTCGTCACCGTGCTCCTGGTGCTCTCGACCCGTGGGCAGCCGCTGGAGTGGGGGTGGTGGGCGGCAGCCGCGGGGGCGGCGGTGTGGACGGCGTCCGCGCTGTGGCGGGGCCGTCGCGGCGGGCGGTGAGCGGGTCTGGAGACTGCAGCGCATGGACCTGCCCACCGCGCTGTACCTCCCGGCCGGCGACGGCTACCTGGCCACCGCCCTGACCATCGGTCCCTGGGACCCGGGCTTCCAGCACGCGGGGCCACCGGCGGCGCTGCTGGCCCGTGAGGCCGAGCGGGTCAGCGCGATTCCCGGCGGGCAGACCGTGCGGCTCGCCTACGACATCCTCGGCCCGGTCCCGGTGGGCCCGGTGCTGGCCCGCGCCTCGGTACTGCGGCCCGGCCGCCGGATCGAGCTCGTCGAGGCCGTCCTGGAGGCCGGCGACCGGCCGCTCATGCGGCTGACGGCCTGGCGGATGCGGGTCCGTGACGACGACCCGCTGGCCGCCGTCGCGGTGGAGGGGCCCGCGCCGGCCATGCCCGCCGGTCCGGAGGACAGCTGCCCCGAGGATGCCCAGTTCTTCACCGAGGACATCGCCTACCACCGGGCGCTGGAGTGGCGCTTCGCCACCGGCAGCTTCAACAGCCCCGGTCCCGCGGCGGCGTGGACCCGCCCCCGTTGCGCGCTGGTCGAGGGGGAGCCGATGACACCGTTGCAGCACCTGCTGGTCATGGCCGACGCCGCCAGCGGCATCTCCGCGGCGCTGGACTGGACCGCGGCCACCTTCGCCAACGTCGAGCTCACCGTCTCGCTGCGCCGCCCGCCGACGGATGGCTGGCTCGGCACGGATGCCGCCACCCACCTGGGCGGCACCGGGGCGGCCCAGTGCTTCTCGGCCCTCTTCGACGCCGGCGGCTTCATCGGTCGCTCGGCGCACGCCCTGTTCGTCGAACCCCGGGTTTGGCAATCGGCCCGGGGGGCGGAAGGCTAGGGACCCGATGGACATCGTCGCGATCGCTCCACTGACCGACATCAGCCTCTGGGTCCGCAGCCGCGGGCTCGAGATCGTCCTCGTCGTGCTGGGCTCGATCCTGCTGGGTCGCCTGGTGGCCTGGATCGGCGCCCGGGTCACCGACCGCATCGACCGCCAGGCCACCGGCGGGGACGCGCTGGTCCGCTCGGAGGCGGCCAAGCACCGGCACTCGCTGACCCAGGTGCTCACCTGGGTGGCGATCGTGCTCATCTACACGATCGCGGTCTTCCTGGTCCTCGATCTCGCGGGCATCCCGGTGACCGGGCTCGTGGCGCCGGCGACGGTGCTCGGGGTGGGCCTGGGTTTCGGCGCGCAGCGGGTCGTCGGCGACGTCCTGGCCGGCTTCTTCCTCATCACCGAACGGCAGTACGGCTTCGGTGACGTCGTCTCCATCCAGCTCACCAGCGGTGAGCCCGCCACCGGCACCGTCGAGGACGTCACCCTGCGGATCACCCGGATGCGCTCCCAGAACGGGGAGGTGGTGACCGTGCCGAACGGCCAGATCGTCAAGGTGGTGAACCTCTCCCGCGACTGGGCTCGCGCCGTCGTGGACGTGCCGGTGCCGACCACGATGGACGTCAACCGGGTCAACGAGATCCTGCGCGAGGTGGGCCGCCAGGCCTTCCGGGACGCCTCCCTCCGCAAACTCCTCCTGGACGAGCCGAGCGTCATGGGCGTCGAGAGCCTCGGTCTGGACCAGGTCAACGTGCGGATGGTGGCGCGCACGCTCCCGGGCAAGCAGTTCGAGGTCGGCCGGGCACTACGGGCGCGCGTCGTCCTCGCCTTCCGGCGCGAGGGGCTCACCCTTCCGCCGACCCCCGTCGACTCGACCCCCTCCGACCGGAACGGGGACGGCGACGGCGCCCGGAACGGAAGCGATGACAGCGGGCGGCATTCCGCCGAACCCGGGACCGAGCCTGCCGGAGGGGGTGCACGATGACCACTCCGCGAGACGAGCAGCCGCGAGACGAGCAGCCGCGGGACGAGCAGCCGGCGCCGAGCGGCCCGATCGTGACCACCGCCCCGCCGCGGTCGCGCTGGCGCTGGTCGGCCGTGCCCGCGCGCGTGGGGCCGGCCCGAACCTCGACGATCGTCCTCGCCGTCCTCTTCATCGGCGTGTTCGTGCTCTACTTCGCCGTCCGTCCGACGCCGACGGCCGTGGCCACGACGGGGACCGGCGGCGGCGCGCCGGCGCCGGTCGTGCAGCCCACGGTCACCCCCACCCCCACGACCAGGGCCACGCCGACCCCGACGGCGACGCGCTCGTCGGTGCCCACCACCGCGGCCCCGAGCTCCTCCGGCCGCGGCTCGGCGACCTCCTCGCCGCCGTCGCCATCGCCCAGCTTCCCCGGCAGCACCGGATCGCCGACCGACACGACCGGTGGGTCGAGCCCCGGGCCGCCATTGCCGACGCCGTCGTCGGCGCCGACGAGTTGAGCGGGGTGAGCGCGCGGCGACCGGCGGGCGCGGCCCTTCCCTCGTTCTGATGAACGGTCCGCCGCCCCGCTGCGGCCCGGCGCAGGGCAAGATCCTCGTGTCTGAACCGCGTGGAGAGAGAGAAGCCCTGTGCCGACCCGAATCCTGATCCGTCGCTCGGCGACCGCCGTGGCGGCCCTGGCGAGCGCCGCCCTCGTCGTCTCCGGTTGCGGAGGTGGTTCCGCCGCCGGCGGCAACGGCGCCGGAAGCGGCTCCGGCGGCGGCGGGTCACAGCCCAGCGTCTCGGCCGACTCCGCGCTGGCCGGCCAGGTGCCGGACAGCGTCAAGTCCGACGGCGTGATCAACGTGGGCAGCGACACGACCTACGCCCCGAGCGAGTTCGTCGC
>JAODNJ010000387.1 GCA_025465155.1 Frankiales bacterium | reverse complement strand
GGCCAGCGGGGGCTCCAGCAGGCCGAACGCCAGGGCGGCACCGAGACCGCCGTAGTAGCCGACGGTCTGGGGCACGTCGATCTGGACAGGGCCCAACTCGACGTGGAGCAGTTTCCGGTCGTCGCGTGCCATATCGGACCCCGGTTCCCTCGTTGGGCCGCTGCGCTGGCCATCCCGGCGACAGGCGGACCGTCGGTTGACGCAGTCGATGATCGCTCCGGATCACCCGGCCCGCGAGGCGGGGCCACCGCACGTTTCCTGGGTCGACTCACCTGGGCGTCCCCATCAACGACCGGCGGCCCTCCCGCACGTCTGGGCTCCGCTCGACGTCGGGACGGGTCGGCCCTAGCGCTGTACCAAGGCCTCCGACCTGCAGAGCTGATCCACCCGGGTAAGACTGTCGATCGTTGGCTTGGGACAAGAGTTCACGGATGGGCGGCGGGATGACGCGGCTTGATCGGATCGCCGAACCATGGGGTGCTCGGACCCCTTACGCCGCGGGTGACGCATGGCCGGTCCGCGTCGACAGCTATCTGGAAAACGGCCTGACCGAGGACGACGTCGAACGCTGGGTGCCCTCGGCGTCCATCCTGCACTCCAACGGCGACGGCATGGACATCGCGGTCAAGGACGGGCGCATCGTGGGGGTGCGCGGCCGGGCCGAGGACCGGGTCAACCACGGGCGACTGGGCCCCAAGGACCTGTTCGGCTGGCAGGCCAACAACTCACCCGACCGGCTCACCCGCCCGCTGGTCCGGCGCGCCGGGAAGCTCGTGGAGTCCGACTGGGACACCGCGATGGACCTGATCGTCGCGAAGACCCGGGAACTGCTCGACGAGCAAGGTCCGAGCGGGATCGGCTTCTACACGAGCGGCCAGCTGTTCCTGGAGGAGTACTTCACGTTGGCGCTCATCGCGCACGGCGGCATCGGCACCCACCATCTCGACGGCAACACCCGGCTGTGCACCGCCACCGCGGCCGCCGCGCTCAAGGAGTCCTTCGCCAGCGACGGCCAGCCCGGTTCCTACACCGACGTCGACACCGCCGATGTCATCTGCCTGTACGGCCACAACGTCGCCGAGACGCAGAGCGTGCTGTGGAGCCGCATGCTCGACCGGCTGGCCGGGACCGACCCACCGGCCGTCGTCTGCGTCGACCCGCGCAGGACGCAGGTGGCCCGGGCCGCGACCGTCCACCTGGCCCCGAAGCCCGGCACCAACGTGGCGCTGATGAACGGGCTGCTGCACGAGATCATCGGGAGCGGCTGGATCGACCGGGCGTACCTCGACGCGCACGTCGTCGGATTCGAGGAACTCGAGCAGCGGGTCGCGGACTACCCCCCGGAGAAGGTGGCCGCCATCTGCGACGTCCCGGCCACGCAGATCCGTGAGGCCGCCCGTCGCATCGGCACCGCGGAGCGGCTGCTCTCCACCGTGTTGCAGGGCTTCTACCAGTCGCACCAGGCGACCGCGGCCGCCGTCCAGGTGAACAACGTGCACCTGGTGCGCGGCATGCTCGGCCGGCCCGGCTGCGGGATCCTCCAGATGAACGGTCAGCCGACCGCGGAGAACACCCGCGAGTGCGGAGCGGACGGCGACATGGCCGGCTTCCGCAACTGGTCCAACGACGCCCACGTCGGCGAGCTGGCGCAGCTGTGGAACGTCGACCGGATGCAGATTCCCCATGACACGCCCCCGACGCACGCGATGCAGATCTTCCGGAACGTCGAGGAGGGCTCGATCCGGATGCTGTGGGTCACCGCCACCAACCCGGTGGTGTCCCTCCCCGAGATCGCGCGGATCCGCTCGATCCTGGCGCAGGAGCGGCTGTTCCTCGTCGTGCAGGACCTGTTCCTGACCGAGACCGCGCAGCTGGCCGACGTCGTCCTTCCGGGGGCCACGTGGGGCGAGAAGACCGGGACCTTCACCAACGCCGACCGCACCGTGCACCTGTCGGAGAAGGCGGTCGAGCCGCCGGGCGACGCGCGACCGGACCTGGACATCCTGCTCGATTACGCCCGGAGGATGAACCTGCGCGACAAGGACGGCAGGCCGCTGGTGCGCTGGACCGACGCGGAGGGCGCCTTCGAGGGCTGGAAGGAGTGCAGTCGCGGCCGGCCGTGCGACTACAGCGGGATGTCGTACGCGAAGCTGCGGGAGCGCAACGGCATCCAGTGGCCCTGCACCGCCGACCGGCCCGACGGGACCGAGCGGCTCTACGCCGATGGGCAGTTCTTCGCCGCGTCCGACCACTGCGAGAGCTACGGCCGGGATCTGCTGACCGGGGCGCCCTTCGAGGAGTCCGAGTACCGGGCGCTCAACCCGGAGGGCAAGGCGCTGGTCAAGGCGGCGGGGTGGCAGGAGCCACACGAGGTGCCCAGCGGCGACTTCCCGTTCTGGCTGATCACCGGCCGCACGCTGTACCAGTTCCACACCCGGACCAAGACCGGCCGCGCCCCTCAGCTGCAGGCCGCCGCCCCCGACGTCTGGGTGGAGTTGTCGTCCGCGGACGCCGAGCGCCTGGGGCTCGACGAGGGCGACCTCCTCGAGGTGACGACGCCGCGTGGTTCGGTGCGGGCTCGGCTGCGGATCAGTGGCATTCGGGACGGCGTCGCCTTCCTGCCGTTCCACTACGGCTATTGGGACGACGGCGCAGCGGGGCCCGACGGCGACGGGCGGGCGGCGAACGAGCTGACCCTGACCGATTGGGATCCGGTGTCCAAGCAGCCCATCTTCAAGACGGCGGCCGCGGCGGTGCGTCGGCTGGAGAAGGCCGGCGGCGCTGTCGCCCCGGCACCGACCACCACCGGGTCGGCGCCCGTGGACGGGACAGTCCCTCCGACGACGGGCGGACCGGCCGCGGAGGCCGAGCACGAGATCCGGGCGGGAGGACGGCGATGAAGATCGGCCTGGCCCTGGAGGAGTTGCACCGGTCGGAGAACGACCTGGCCGAGCAGCTGCTGACGATCTCCGACCGCCACAAGGCCGACCACGAGGTCTTCCACGTCTCCCGCGACCTCGCCGCCTGGTCGCGGGGTCACGTCCGGCAGATCGCCCGCATCGGCGCGACGTACGACCTCGACCTGGACCCCGACCCGGTCGCCGACCCATCCCCGCTGCAGAAGGTGCGGCACGAGATGGCCGACCGACTGGGGCGCCGGTCGGCGCCCGCGCTGCTCCTGCTGCGCGACCTCCGCAGCGTCTACCTGGACGCCTCCGGTGTCTCGGTCGACTGGGAGATCGTCGGGCAGGCCGCCCAGGGAGTCCGGGACAGGGGGCTCCTCGACGTCGTCACCCGCTGCCACCCCGACTCCCTGCGTCAGGCGAAGTGGGCGAACGCGCAGATCAAGGAGAAGGCGACCCAGATCCTCGTCAGCTGAGCGGGCCGCCGGCCGAAACTGCCGGCATCGCCGCGGTTGAGGGTCTGGTCGGCGCGGTGGACGAGGTCCAGACTCGCGGTATCGACGCCAGGCCCCGGCTCCAGAGTCCGGACAGGCCCCCCGACACGAGCGGGGATGCCGGTCTGCAACGCGTCCACGTGCCGGCCAGCGGGCCGGTGCTCTTCGCCCGCTATGCCTTTCCGCCGAACTCCCATGGCTTCTGCGGCCCGGCTGACCACGGCGGCTTCTTCGAGTCAGGGGTCGTCGGCGCCGAGGCGGGGCTGCGGTCGATGGCGCAGCAGTTCGCGGGCGCCTGGCCTTACTTGGAGCTCATCGCTGGGGCGACCGGCCTCACCGACCCGCTGGACCGCCGGGTGGTCGAGGCCTACTGGGTGGGCAGCCCCCGCCTGGACGCGGTCGACGCCCGCGCGGTGGGCGACTCGATGGAGGAGCGGTTCCGGCGGC
>JAODNJ010000368.1 GCA_025465155.1 Frankiales bacterium | reverse complement strand
ACGGCTCGAGCTCCCAGAAGGTCCGCACGGCCCGCTCCGCACGCGCCTCCTCCAGCGCATGCAGCCGGCCGTACGTCCAGGCGATCTCGCCGGCCGCCTCGGCAGCGAGGCCGAGGGCCCGGCAGTGCTCCCGCGTGACGACGGTGTCCCGATGCTCCCCCAGTACGTTCTGCACCCGCTTGGCCCGCCGCACCACCCGGCGTGCCCGGCCGCCGAGCACGGGCTCCGCCACCTCGGCGGTGTAGCGGAGCCGCTTGGCCGCCTTGCGGACGTCGTGCAGGTGCGCACCGGTCGGGTCTGCGCGCGCGGTCTCGATCCGCCGTCGCAGTCGCCGGCCCGACCCCCGGAGCGCGTCGACCAGCACACCCCTGGCCCGCTCCTCAGCCGTGGCGGTCAACGGCGGCGTCTCCAGCAGGTCGACGAGGTCGTCGACCAGACGCAGGTAGCGGGAGTCGCCCACGGTCTGCAGCGCGACCCTGCGGCCCGCGTCGGCAGCCCTGATCGTGGCCTGCCTCAGACGGACGGCGACCGGGCCCAGCACGAGCTCCTCCGGTTGCCGCTCCGCCAGCTCCCGCAGGTGGGTCAGCGCAACCTCCGTGTCGCGGGTTCCGGACAGCTGCCGACCGACCCGGCGCAGTTCCTCCCGGAGGGGGTCGGTCGACGCGGCGTCCAGGACGGTCCGGAAGGCGGCGAGGATGCTGCGCAGCCGCCGGCAGGCCACCCGCAGGTCGTGGACACCGTGGGGTTGGCCGGTCCGGATGAGCAGGTCGGCCTCCTGCAGTGCCTGAACCTGCTCCTCGAGCGCGGCCGTGACGACGGCGCCCGCCGGGACGCGCTGGCGGGACGTCCGGAGCGGCCCTGCGCCCCCGTCGGGTGAGCCGCCGCCGGGGACGGCGAGGCGCTGCGCCAGCACTCGCTGGAGCTTCGACGCGGACGGGGAGGGCTGCGCACCGGCCGCCACGAGCCGCTCTCCGACGGCATCGAGCAGCGCCTCGTCGCCGTCCACGAGCTCGACCTCCACCTCCCGCCAGGTCAGCACGGTGGCCGGCTCCCCCGGGGCGGCGCCCATGGCCGTGGCGGTCACCACGTCGTCGGCCAGCTCGGCGAGCACCCTGTCCCCGCTGTCGCAGAGGTGGGTCACCTGGCGGCGGGTCTGCACGGTCGCGACCGGCTCCAGCGCCGCCGTGCGGACGAGCCCGCGCACCGGCGACTGCACCTCCTCCGGCGGCGTCCGCGTCGGCTGCCCCAGCGGGAAGTGCAGCTCGCGCCGGGCTCCGCGGGATCCGGGCAGCTTGGCGTGCCACCCCTCGTCCGGGCCGCCGGTGCGCCGGCGCAGGGTGACGCGCGCCCGCGCCAGCCGGAGGTCCGCCGTGTCGTAGTAGACGGCCTCCAGGTGCCGCTCCTCCGGCTCGCTCACGCCGGCGATGCCGGGAACGCTGCCCAGGTCCGGCAGGGCGAAGGACGGGGGGACGTCGAATTTCCGCTCGATCTCCAGGTGCTGCGTCGGCACGGCCGCCTCCTCGCCCCATGGCTGCTGGGCCGACCGTAGAACCTGCGGCCCCGATTGCATGTTCGGGCGTCCCTGCCCGTGGGCACCTGGCTGGAAGCGCCCGCCAGGATGTGCGTCGAGGGGAGCCGACCCGTGCTGAACGACCGAGAGCTGTCAGCCGCCATCGGGAGCACCGCGTACGGCCGGGACGGGGAGAAGATCGGCACGGTCGAGCACTTCTTCGTCGACGACCGGACCGGTGCGCCCACGTGGGTGGCGGTCAGCACCGGCCTGTTCGGCACCCGCCACTCCATCGTCCCCGCGGACGAGGCCACGTTCGCCGACGGCGGGCTGCGGCTGCCCGTGAGCCGCGAAGCGGTGAGGTCCGCACCGCACGTCACCGGTACCCAGCACCTCGACCCCGCCGAGGAAGCCGAGCTGCGGCGGCACTACGGGCTCGAGGCGTCGCAGCCGGTGCCCCCGGCCGCCGCTCCGGCCGCGGACGCACCCGCTGCGCCGGCCCCGGCCACGGAGGAACGGGCCGCGCAGGCCCCGGCCACGGAGGAACGGCCGGCGGCGGCGTCCGACGGCGCCATGACCCGCGGCGAGGAGCAGCTCCGCGTGCACACCGAGCGGGTGCCCGCGACCCGCGTCCGGCTGGTGAAGTACGTCATCACCGAGGAGGTCCAGGTGACCGTGCCGATCCGCCGGGAGGAGATCCGGGTCGAGGAGGTGCCGCTGGACGCGCCGGATGCCGGGCCCGGCGAGTCCCTCGTTCCGGAGCTGCCGCACGCGGCCGATCAGGGCACACCCGTCACCGGCGGCCTCCCGGAGGAGATCGTCCTGCACCGCGAGGAGCCGGTCATCAGCGTCCGGGTCGTGCCCTCCGAGCGGGTGCGGCTCCGCACCGAGCTCGTCCAGGGCCAGGAGCAGGTCCGGTCCGAGCTCCAGCGCGAGCGGATCGCCGTCGAACAGGAGCCCGTCGTCCGCCGCTGAAGGCGGACACGGCCATGTCCGCCCTCGGCCGTCAGCCGCGGCGGTCGCGCAGGCCCCGCCGATCAGGGAGGAAGCGGAGCCGGTCGCGGGTAGCCGCGACCTCGGCCGGGTCGACGTCGGCCAGCACGATGGTCTCGACGCCCGCCGCGGTGGCCAGCAGCTCCCCCATGGGGCTGACGATCCGGGTGTCGCCGGCGTGCTCGGTGCCGTCGCCCGCGGTCCCCACCCGGTTGCAGCCGACGACGTAGGCCTGGTTCTCGATGGCTCGCGCCTGCAGCAGCGTCTGCCAGTGCAACCGCCGCGGGCTGGGCCAGTTCGCCGGCACCAGGTAGACGTCGGTCTCGGGTGCCGCGTCCCAGAACACGTCGGCGAAGCGCAGGTCGTAGCAGATGAACGGGGTGATCCGCAGGTCGCCGATCTGCAGGGTGACCGGCTTCTCGCCCGCGCGAAAGCGCTCGTGCTCGCCGGCGTGGGTGAACGGGTGCAGCTTGCGGTAGCGGTGCGTCGTCCCGTCGGGTCCGGCCAGCACGAGGGAGTTGTAGGGCAGTTCACCGCCGCTCTCCCCCGGAACCGCTGACGGTGCGATCTCCGGGCAGCTGCCCGCGACCCAGACGTCGTGCTCGGCCGCCTGGGCGGCCAGGAACTGCGAGGAGGGGCCGCCCTCGGGTTCCCCGAGGCCCGGCGTCATCGAGAAGCCGGTCGAGAACGTCTCGGTGAGCAGGACGAACTCGGCGCCGGCCGCGACCGCCCGCGCCACCTGGGGGGCGAGCCGCGCGAAGTTGGCGTCGCGGTCCTCCCAGACGATGTCGTGCTGCACCGCCGCGATCCTCATGACATCTCCCTCAGCCGCCGCACCGCTTCGCCCAGCACCGCGTCGGTCTTGCAGAACGCGAAGCGCACCAGGTGCCGGCCGAGGTGCGCGTGCGCCGGGTCGTAGAACACCACGGTCGGGACGGCGACGACGCCGGCGCGCTCCGGCAGCGAGCGGCAGAAGGCCAGGCCGTCGCCGTCGGGCCGCACCGCGCGGACGTCGACCGTGGCGAAGTAGGTCGCCTCCGGGCTGATCACCGGCAGGCCGGCGTCACGCAGTCCCGCGACCAGCACGTCCCTGCGGTACTCCAGGTCGCGGGCGATCCCGGCGAAGTAGTCGTCGGGCAGGGCCAGGCCGGCCGCGACGGCGGGCTGGAACGGGCCACCGTTGACGTAGGTGAGGAACTGCTTCGCGGTGCGCACCGCGGTCACCATCGGGCCGGGACCGCAGATCCAGCCGATCTTCCAGCCGGTGGTGTTGAAGGTCTTTCCGGCACTGCCGACCACGAGCGTGCGCTCCCGCATCCCGGGCAGCGTGGCGATCGAGACGTGCCCCTCCCCGTTGCCCGCGCCGGTGAAGACGAGGTGCTCGTACACCTCGTCGGTGAGGACGATCAGCTCGCCGGCCATGGCGACGGCGGCCACCACGGCGAGCTCCGCGCGGGTGAAGACCTTCCCGGTGGGGTTGTGCGGGGTGTTGAGCAGCAGCAGCTTGGTCCGGGGCGTGACCGCGGCCCGCAGCTCCTCGGCGTCGAAGGTCCATACTCCGTCGGGCTCCGGCGGCGGCCGGAGGGGGATGGGCCGCAGGACGCCGCCGGCCATGGCGACCGCCGCGGCGTAGCTGTCGTACATCGGCTCGAACAGGACGACCTCGTCGCCGGGGTCGAGCAGGGCGAGCAGCGCGGCGGTGAGTGCCTCGGTCGCCCCGGCGGTGATCAGAACCTCGCCGTCGGGGTCGTAGGACAGGCCACGGAAGCGTTCGACGTGCGACGCCACGGCGGCCCGCAGCTCCGGGATGCCCGGACCGGGCGGGTACTGGTCGTGGGGCGTGCCGATGGCCGCGCGGGCGACGTCCAGCACCTCCGGCGGCCCGGGGTAGTCGGGGAAGCCTTGGCCGAGGTTCACCGAACCCGTGGCGACGGCCAGCGCGCTCATCTCGGCGAACACCGTCGTCCCGAAGCCCTGCAGGCGTGCCGACAGATAGGGGACCCGGGTCACGGACCGACCCTACGCAGCGGTTCCACGTGGAACGACCGCGTTCGACGGTGGGCGCGACTGGCAGGAGGTGTCGCAGCGCCTCGTCCGCCGCTCACCCGATGCGGATGTCCTCGCCGCCCTCGACGGCGACGACGTCGCCGCGGTGCAACTGCCGGCCGCGGCGGTCCTCGCGCTCGCCGTTCACCCGCACCGCACCTGCCAGCAGCACGTCCTTGACCTGCGCGCCGGTCGGAACGGCGTCCACCAGCTTGAGCAGCTGGCCCAGCCGGATGCTGTCCTCGCCAGGACGCAGGGAGACGGTGCGCATCCGTTCAGTCTGACCGTTCGGCGGGCTCGAGCGCGTCGCCGGGGCGGACCGTGCCGGACGACAGCACCCGGGCACCGACGGCCAACTCACCGGCACGCTCACGGTGCACCGTCTTCAGGACGGCGGTGTCGCGGCCGATCCCGCCGGGCTGCGGGCGGGTGACCATGACGCACCGCGGGATGCCGGCCACGACGGCCAGCTCGGCCGACCCGAGGCATGCGCGGACTCCGATGAACCTCTCCTCCCCTTCGCCGTCGAGCAGCACGTTCGCCCGGAAGCGGCGGCGGTCCCAGGTCCCGAGGGTGCCGGTCGAGACCAGCGACACGCGGAAGTCGGGGTTGTCGTGGAAGGCGTGCGCGGCACCCTCGAACTCGTGCCAGTCCGCGGTGAACTCGTTCTCGTCGTCGCTGAACTCGTAGCGCGGGGGTGTCCCGAGCCCGGCTCCGGAGCGCAGGGCCACCGGCCGGCCGAGCCAGGCGGACAGGACGGCGTCGTCGGCGGTCACCGTCCCGTCGGGGAGCACCACCTCGGCCCGGCCGTCCGGCCGGATCCGCCCGGTGGCGAAGAGGAGGTCGGGGACCCGTCGCGCGGTGA
>JAODNJ010000580.1 GCA_025465155.1 Frankiales bacterium | reverse complement strand
CCACCGCGGACCCCTCCCAGCCGCCCTGGCAGGTTGGGCCAGGCCTTGCCCCTTCACGCGGCAAGTGTGCCGCCCTGAACCGCCCCGGCGAGTCCGGAGACTCCAGTCCTTGAGGAGGATGGAGTCATGGCAGGACGCCACGGGCAGTACCCGCCGGAGTTGCGGGAGCGGGCGGTGCGACTGGTCGCCGAGTGCCGCCCGGATCACGCCTCGGAGTGGGAGGCGATGCGGTCGGTCGCGCAGAAGCTGGGGATCGGCACGACCGAGACGGTGCGCAAGTGGGTCCGTCGGGCCGAGGTCGACGCCGGCGGCGCCCGCCCGGGGGTGAACCAGCGAGGAGTCCGCGGAGCTGCGCCGGCTGAGGGCCGAGGTGCGGGAGCTGCGCCGGGCGAACGAGATCCTCAAGGCGGCGGCGGGTTTCTTCGCGGCCGAGCTGGACCGGCCACACCGGATCTCGTGAGGTTCGTGGCCGAGCACGCCGACCGGACCATGGTCGACCGGCTGCGCTGGGGGGTCGAGCCGATCTGCCGCGTGCTCACCGAGCACGGAACGCCGATCGCCCCCAGCACCTTCTACGACGCCCGCGACCGCAGGTCAGATCGGGCGGTTCGGGACCAGCAGCTCAAGGAGGAGATCGTGCGGGTGCATCAGGCCAACTACGGCGTCTACGGCGCCCGCAAGGTCTGGCTCGCGCTCAACCGGGAAGGCAGGCCGGTGGCGCGCTGCACCGTCGAGCGGCTCATGCGCGAGCTCGGCCTCGAGGGTGCCCGCCGCGGCCGCCGGCATCGCACGACCATCGCCGATCCGGGTGCGCCGCAGGCAGCTGACCTGGTGCAACGCCGGTTCTCCCCGGCCCGGCCCGATGCCGTGTGGGTAGCCAACTTCACCTACGTGGCGACCTGGTCGGGCACCGTCTACGTCGCCTTCGTCCTCGACGCGCACTCGCGCCGCATTCTGGGCTGGCGCGCTGCCACCTCGATGCGCACCGAGCTGGTGCTCGACGCCCTTGAGCAGGCGATCTGGACCCGCACCCGAGAAGGCGTGGAAGACCTGTCCGGGCTCGTCTGTCACAACGACGCCGGGTCGCAGTACACGTCCATTGCGTTCACCGAGCGGCTCGCGGCCGCCGGCGCCGCGCCCAGCGTCGGCACCGTCGGTGACGCGCTGGACAACGCCCTGGCGGAGTCCCAAATCGGGCTGTTCAAGACTGAGTTGATCCGCCGCCGGCCCTGGAAGAACGTCGACGACGTCGAGCTGGCGACCCTGGAATGGGTGGACTGGCACAACAACCGGCGGCTGCACACCGCCTGCCACGACCTCACCCCGGTCGAGTACGAACAGGTCTTCTACGGTCAACACCCCGCCCAGCAGACGGCCGGGGTCTCAACACCGTGAGTCTCCGGACTCGCCGGGGCGGTTCACCCGGCGGTTCGTAGAAGTCCACGGCTTTAGGCAGAGAGGCGCCCTGCAGTCGGCTTTAGGGTCAGCAGAAGGACGCGAGCCTGCACCTTATGTCCACGCAAGCCAGCCGATGTCCCCCATGTTTGGTTCCCGATTCAGCTCGGTCCAGCGACGCGCGGCCTCAATGAGCTGATCGGAGGAACTCCACGGCACAAAGGATCCCGTCTCCCGGGACAGGTCCCGAGCGCAGCGCCAGAGGCCACCAGCCCGTTCAGCACTCCGAGGCCCATCTGGTGCCGAACCTGCGGAGTAGCCAGCGGCAGGAGCCTTCGCAGGTGCCAGGCGATTTTCCAGACCTCGACGTAGTCCTCCTCGAGCTCGCGACTCAGCGCGATCGCCGTTTGCGCAACCGCACAGAACTCCGCCACCTCGTTCACGGTCTGCACTCTTCCAGCCGGTGCGGCTTGGCTGAGCAGATGCCGGGAAGGCACGCTGAAGGGCCGTTTCGGGACACCCTGCCAGACCGCAGGTCCGGCGTCCCCTCACAGTTCGACCGTTACTTCAGCTACTGAGTGACGCTAATGGTCGTCGTGACGTGGTTGCAGTTGACGAAGTTCTCGGTTGTGCGCTCAAGTTCACCGTCGTTCGCCGCGCAGGTCAGGCGGCTTACTGAACTATGGCGAACTCGTGCGAATGCCATCAAGATCAACTGGCAGTGCGGGGATAACCCGTCAGGATCGTGGTGACTCGGGTTGGACTGCGGCCCCGGAACGTCGGCGATGAACGCCGTGCTTCGACAGGATGTTGCGCACGGCGCTGAACGAGCGGTCGGTCAGCTCCGCCAGCTCACGTAGCGACCGACCGGTGGCGTACTGCTCGATGATGAACGCCTCGACCCTCGCCTGCGCCGCGGCTTTCGGCCGGGGGGCTCGCGGTGCCGGCGAACTCGGGCAGTGGCCGCAGCTGCGGGCGGGGCGGGTAGGGCACCCCGGGCACGGTAGCCGCGCGGATCGACCGGCGGCGTCCCCCGCGAACGTGAGAAGCGGTTGGCCCTTGGGTGAGAACCCGACTGCCCGCCGTGCGGACGATGCACGGCGGGCAGTCGGGGGATCGGTTGCGTGCCTACGCGGCGTCGCCGGTGTGCAGCTCCCGCCAGAGCCGAGCGATGCGCTCACCCTCCTCAGTCAGCGCGATCTTGTCGGAGTCGTTGCGGGTCTTGCCGTAGGGCGTCTTGCGGTAGAACAACGCGCCGCTGTCCTTGGTGCCGAACAGGTTGGCGGTGCTCTGCACCTTGTCGCCGAACATCTCTCGGCGGATGGCGAGGCTCTCGCCGAGGGTCATCTCGCCGTTCTGCTCGATGGCCAGCATGTGGCGGTGCGCAACCTCGCCGAAACGCTCCACCCTCATCGCCTCGCGCGTGTCCAGCGCCGGGGCCGCCGGGTTCTCGTCGAGCGCCTGGCTGAGCCGGCCCTCCACCTCCTTGGCCAGCACCTGCAACTGGCGGACCAGGGCCAGCGTCTCGCGGATCTCGGGGTTGTCCATGTCGGCTCCACTCGTAGTCGAATCGCTGTCAGCGTCGATACTACGATGCGTCAGGGACGCAGTCAAATCGTGCGTTTCGACCGCCTTACGATTGGAACACCACCATGTCTGGGCGGTGCCGGACGCGCGCGGCGTAGAGGCCGCGGTCCACGCGAGGCTTGCCCCGCACCAGATCTGGACCGATAGGGAGTTCTTTGAACTCCACTTCCGCGACGCCGTGGGCGCCATCGATGCCTATCTCCGCGAGGCGCAGCAAGAAGCATGAGCGGAGGCTGGCGATGGCCCTCGCCAGCCCGTGACATCTTGCGGTCGGACACCAGAGCTTCCACCGATTTGCCGCCGAGGCCTGTGAGACTGCGTGTTGTGGATCTGGCCAACTTAACTGACATCTTTGAGGGCATCGACTGGGGCAACGCCCCTAGTTGGGTCGGGAGCATCCTCACTGGCCTCTCGCTGATCTTGGCCTTTCGGATCATTCTGCGAGACCGGAAGTCCGCCGAGCGAGAGCAGGCCCAGTGCATCACGCTGGTATGGATGACCCCGGATCTGGAGGAGGGGGCTGGTCAATACTTCATCTACAACGCTTCCGATAAACCAATCACATCGCTTCGCCTGTTCGTCAAGGTGATGTCGCCCCCTTCGTACGACAGGCGGCAGACACACACGTTCGGGCGGGACGTCCTGCTGCCGGGGGAGCGCTGGATGCCGAGCTATCCCTACCAAAATGCTCAAGCTGTCATCGGGGAACTTGAATTCCGTGACGCACTGCGCAGGGACTGGTCGCTGGACAACGATCACAACCTGCAGACCGTGAAGCCGCTCAGTGAGCGAGAAATCCGGCAGGCTTTCAAGGGCGCCCGGGAAGAGAACTACGACAACGCCTGACTGCGACCACGTGGTCCCTCCTTGTTTGGCCTGAGCCTGGGTAGTTGCACGTATCCCGAACAGGCGTCACCGGTCTGACCCGGGGAGCGGGCGAGGTGATCGAGCCGCTTGCCGCTCGGGGCCGGAGGCGACGCCTCTCTGGCCGCCCCGCCGCCACCTCACGCCGAGCTTGGGCTTGAGCACCGCCTCCTCGATGCCGATGCCATCAAAGTTGTGGCCGGCGGGGGACGGAGTGATGTGTACGAGGACGAGCCCGAACTTGAGTGGTTGCGAGACAAGGGACGTCGTCTGCTGCGCAAGCACAATCTGCCTACCGAGGTGGCTCGTCTGCCTCTGCCTGACGAGGCGGGGCGCATCGCATCGAACAACAAGCAGACGCGCGACATCGAGGTGTGGTCCCTGGGCCAGCACTGGTGGGTCGAGAAGAACTTGGGCAAAGCCTGGTGGAACCGGGCTCCCCTGAGTCGCAACAATCAACTGGCGTTCATCCCGGTCAACGCGGACGACGTGCCGGAGCCCTACGGCACCACCCTGCTCAAGGGCGCCAGGAGCAAGTTCCGCGAGACCGTGGCTGCCTACAACGTCGGGCTTGGGCTTGAGTCCGGTGTCGCGCGATTGGTCAAGCACGTCAAGGCGCTGACGGGCGAGGGTCGGCTGTCCGGCATCTGCGAGCGCACCGACT
>JAODNJ010000332.1 GCA_025465155.1 Frankiales bacterium | reverse complement strand
CGATGTAGGCCAGCCAGCCGGCGTCGACCAGCACCACCAGGACGACGACGAACCAGCGCGGCAGGTCGTACTGCCAGTACCGCAGCGGGGCCGGCGTGACCGTGACCGAGCGCTTCGGACCCCGGCGGGCGAGGAACCCGTACGAGGTGACCTGCGTGATGTGCCGCTCCCGGTCGCGGACGGCACGCACCGCCGGCGGCTCCCCTCCGTCCCCGCGCCGTCCCCGTCCCGCCATGCCGGCGATCTTCCCAGGTCCGTCGGCGCGAGATCGGCACCGTGGCGTTCATCGACCCGCTGGAGGCACCACTGCGGAGATCTCCCGCGGGGTGTCGGGGCGGGGAGCGGGGGCGCGTCGGTGCCCGGTGGGAGACTGGGGACGTGAGCACACCGGAGGAGCGGCCGCACCGCAGCGGCTTCGCCTGCCTGGTGGGCCGCCCCAACGCCGGCAAGACGACGCTGACCAATGCGATGGTGGGCGAGAAGGTCGGCATCGTCAGCAACCGGCCGCAGACCACGCGGCACGCCATCCGCGGCGTCGTCCACCGGCCCGGTGGCCAGCTGGTGCTGGTCGACACCCCCGGGCTGCACAAGCCGAAGAGCCTGCTCGGGCAGCGGCTCAACGACGTCGTCCGCGACACGCTCTCCGACGTCGACGTGGTGGTCTTCTGCATCCCGGCCGATCAGCCCGTCGGGGCCGGCGACCGGTTCATCGCGCGGCAGCTGCGCGAGGTGAGGGCGCCGATCGTCGTCGTGGTCACCAAGACCGACGCCGCGTCGAAGATGCAGGTAGCCGAGCAGCTCGTGGCCGCCAGCCAGCTGGTCGACGCGACCGAGATCGTCCCGGTCAGCGCGGTGAACGGCGACCAGGTCGAGCTCTTGGAGGATCTCCTGATCGGGCTGCTGCCGGAGGGGCCGCCGCTCTACCCGGAGGAACAGACGACCGACGAGGACACCGAGCGCCAGATCGCCGAGCTGATCCGCGAGGCGGCCCTGGAGAAGGTGCGCCAGGAGGTGCCGCACTCCCTGGCGGTGACCGTCGAGGAGTTGATCCGGCGGCCGGACCCGAAGCTGAAGGACGCCGAACTGGTCGAGGTGCACGCACTGCTGCACGTCGAGCGCCCCAGCCAGAAGCCGATGCTGCTCGGCCGCGGCGGCGAGACGATCAAGGCCATCGGCACCGAGGCCCGTGCCGGGCTGGAGGAGCTGCTCGGCGCCCGGGTGCACCTCGACCTGCACGTCACGGTGCTCGGGGAGTGGCAGGACGACCCGAAGAAGCTGAACAGGCTCGGGTACTGATGAGCACGGCCCCGCAGTCGCTCTACCGCGACGAGGGCGTCGTCCTCCGCACGCAGAAGCTGGGCGAGGCCGACCGGATCGTCACCGTGCTGACCCGCCGGCACGGGAAGGTGCGCGCCGTCGCCAAGGGCGTGCGGCGCACCAAGAGCAAGTTCGGCGCGCGGTTGGAGCCGTTCAGCCACGTCGACCTGCAGCTCTACACCGGCCGCAACCTCGACATCGTCAGCCAGGCCGAGTCGATCCGGTCCTACGGGCCGCCGATCGCCGGCGACTACCCGGCCTACACCGCCGGCACCGCCGTGCTGGAGACCGCCGACCGGCTCACCGCGGAGGAGAAGGAGCCGTCGCTGCGGCTGTTCCTCCTGGTGATCGGTGCGCTGCGCTCGCTGGCCGAGCAGACCCACCCGTCCGGCCTGGTGCTCGACGCCTACCTCCTGCGCGCCATGTCGGTGGCCGGGTGGGAGCCCGCGTTGACCGACTGCGCCCGCTGCGCGGGGCCCGGGCCGCACCGGCACTTCTCCGTGCCCGCGGGTGGCATGGTCTGCCCGGGCTGCCGGCCCACCGGCTCCGCGATGCCGAACCCGGTCACCATCGAGCTGCTCGACGCACTGCTCACCGGCGACTGGGAGACCGCGGAGAGCAGCCAGCCGGGCGCCCGCCGCGAGGGCAGCGGTCTGGTCGCGGCGCTGCTGCAGTGGCACCTCGAGCGGGGGCTGCGCTCGCTGGCCCTGGTGGACCGCACGTGACCAGACCACTCGCGCAGCCCAGCAGGCACCCCTCCGGAGCGCGGCCACCCGACATCCCGAGGGACAAGGTGCCCCGCCACGTCGCCATCGTGATGGACGGCAACGGCCGGTGGGCGAAGCAGCAGGGCCTGCCGCGCACGGCCGGGCACGAGGCCGGGGAGTCCTCGCTGTTCGACTGCGTGGAAGGCGCGATCGAGCTCGGGATCTCCGCGATCAGCGCCTACGCCTTCTCCACCGAGAACTGGCGGCGCAGCCCCGACGAGGTCCGCTTCCTGATGGGCTTCAACCGCGACGTCATCCGCCGGCGGCGCGACGAGATGCACGCCCTCGGGGTACGCGTCCGCTGGGCGGGACGCCGTCGCCGGCTGTGGCGCAGCGTCGTCAGGGAGCTCGAGATCGCGGAGGAGCTCACCCGCGACAACGACGTCCTCACCCTGACCATGTGCGTCAACTACGGCGGCCGGGCGGAGATCGCGGACGCGGCGGCCGCCATCGCCCGGGAGGTCGCGGCCGGCCGGCTCGACCCGGACAAGGTCGACGAGTCGACGGTCGCCCGGTTCCTCGACGAGCCGGAGCTGCCCGACGTCGACCTGTTCGTGCGCAGCTCCGGCGAGCACCGCACCAGCAACTTCCTGCTGTGGCAGTCCGCCTACGCCGAGATGGTCTTCCTCGACACCCTGTGGCCCGACTTCGACCGG
>JAODNJ010000323.1 GCA_025465155.1 Frankiales bacterium | reverse complement strand
AGCCGCTGTGGGAGGTGTGGCTCGTCGAGGGGCTGGAGAACGGCCGCTGGGCGATCATCTCCAAGGTCCACCACTGCATGGTCGACGGCATCGCCGGCACGGACCTGATGCAGCAGATCTTCGATCTCGAACCCGACGCCCCCCATCCCGAGCCGAAGGAGTGGACGCCGCAGCGCGACCCCACGGATCTCGGGCTGGTCGCCGGGGCACTGGCCGAGACCCTGGGCAACCCGATCCGGGCGCTGACCTCCGCGCCCGCGGTGGGCGGTGCCGGCCGCACCCTCAAGGGTCTGGTGAGCTCGGGAAGGACGCTCGCCACCGGACTCCCGCAGTTCGCCCGGCAGGCGACCACCCCGATGGCCCGGACGCTCACCGGACCCATCGGCCCCCACCGGCGCTGGGCGTGGACCGATGGCCGGTTCGAGGAGTTCAAGACCGTCCGGACGGCGCTGGGCGGAACGGTCAACGACGTCGTCCTCACCGCGATTACCCGCGGGTTCCGCGACCTGCTGAAGGGCCGCGGCGCTCTGGCCGAGGACGTGGTCGTGCGCAGCATGGTCCCGGTGTCGGTCCGCCGGCCGGGCGAGCGGGGGACGCTGGACAACCGGGTGTCCGCCGTCTTCGTCGACCTGCCCGTCGGTGAGCCGGACCCCGTCGAACGGCTGCACCGTATCCGGCGGCAGATGGACGACTACAAGCGGACGCTGCAGGCTGTCGACGCCCGCTCGATCATCGCGATGGGCGACTACGTGGCTCCCACGCTGCTCTCGCTCGGGGTGCGCGCGGCCATGCAGGTGGGCCAGTTCTTCGCGCAGGCGGTGACCACGAACGTCCCGGGCCCGCGAGTACCGCTCTACGTGCTGGGCCGCCGGATGTGCTCGGCGCACGCCTACGTGCCGATCGGCGGGGGGACCCGGGTGTCGATCGGCATCTTCAGCTACCTCGACACCATGACCTTCGGGATCAACGCCGACTTCGACGGCTTCCCCGACGTCGACGTGCTGGCCGGCGGCATCCGGAAGGGCATCGACGAGCTGAAGGCGCTGGCCGGGAAGCAGTCGGCGGTCGCGGCGCGGTGACCCGGCCGCCCTCCGGTCGACGCGGCAGCCGGTCGGGCCGCGGCCGCGGCGACGAGCCGCTGACGGTCGCGGTCACCGGCCCGACGGGAACGTTCGGCTCCGGTCTGGTCCCGTTGCTCCAGGCCGACGATCGGATCGGGCGGGTGATCGGCATCGCCCGCCGTCCGTTCGATCCGGCCGAGCACGGCTGGACCAAGATGGAGTACCGGCAGGGCGACATCCGCGACCCCGGTGCCCTGCGCGACGCCCTCGCCGGGGTGGACGTCGTCGTCCACCTGGCCTTCCTGATCACCGGGAACGCATCTCGCCGGACCACGCGCGCCGTCAACGTCGACGGCACGCTCAACGTGTTCCGCGCGGCCGCGCAGGCCGGGGCGCGTCGCTTCGTGCATGCCTCCTCGGTCGCGGCCTACGGGTGGCACCCCGACAACCCGGATCCGATCTCCGAGGACTGGCCGGTACGGCCGGCGGCGCGCCTGTTCTACGCGCAGGAGAAGGCGGAGGTCGAGAACCTGCTCGAGGCGGAGGCCGCGGCGCACCCGGATCTGGCCCTGTACCTGCTGCGCCCGCCGATCGTGCTCGGCCCCCACGTGATCGGGGCCAAGGACGTCCTCCCGGGTCCCCTCGCGCCGCTGGGCCGCAGGCTTCTCGGCCGGCCCCGCCGGCTGCCGGTGCCCGTCTTCGCGCTCGTGCCCCGGTTCCGCATGCAGTTCGTCCACGAGGACGACGTCGGGGCGGCGCTGCTCCTCTGCGTGCTCGGCGCCGGGCCGCCCGGGGCCTACAACATCGCCGGCGACGGCGTCCTGACCGCCGCCGACGTCGCGCGCGAGTTCGGCGCCGTGCCGGTGCCGCTGCCTCCGGCGCCCGCCCAGCTCGCCGCCAGGGCGATCACCCGCCTGCCGTTCCTCCCGCCCGTGGGCGAGTGGGTCGAAGCCGCTACCCGGCCGTCGATCATGGACACCACGCGGGCGAGGGAGAAGCTGGGCTGGCGGCCCCGCTACACCGGGCTCGAGGCGCTGCGGGACACGGTGGGGACGCGGGCGCCGCAGGCCTGACCCGCCGGGATCAGGCGGGCGTCTCCGGGCCGGGCGTGCTGTCCAGCCAGTCCAGGAGTTCCTTGGCGACGTCGTCGGGAACCTGCAGCTGCGGCACGTGGCCGACACCAGGCAGCTCGACGTAGCGCCAGCCGGGGTGCCGGCGGGCGATGTCGCGGGCAGCGGCGACTGGGACGAGCCGGTCGCGGTCGCCATGGATGAGCAGCACCGGTGCCGAGATCGAGGCCATGGCGCGGCGGTAGCGGCGCGGGTCGGCGAGGACCCGCACCAGCGACCGTGCCGCGGCGAGGAAGGCGCGGTCCATGCCGTCGACGTCCTGTCGCTCGTCGAGGAGGGCGACCGATCGCTCGATCACCTCGGTCGGCACGGCGTCGGGGTCCACCCCACAGAGCGTCAGCGTCTCGCGCACCCGGGCCACGGCGGACTTTCGCATCCGGTTGCGGCGCATGAACCGCTCCCCGAGCAGCGGCACCGAGTAGACGGCGAAGGTCAGCGCGACGAGCGGGTCCAGCGCCCGCCGGGGACCCGGAACGGCCGGGTCGAGCAGCACGAGCCGGCTCACCGACCGGGGCCGCTCCCCGGCCGTGAAGATCGAGATCATCCCGCCCATCGAGTTGCCGACGAGGACCGCCGGTTCCCGCACCACCTCGTCGAGGAAACGACCCAGGACGGCGACGTTCGCGGATACGCGAGCCGTGCGGCCGCCCGGCTCGCTGCGCCCGAAGCCGGGCAGGTCGAGCGCCAGCACGCGGGCCCGGTCGGTGAGCAGCGGCGCCAGCATGTCCCAGTTGAGGTGCGAGCCGCCCAGACCGTGCACGGCGACGATCACCGGCCCGTCGGGATCGCCGCCGTAGTCGACATAGTGGACCTGGCCCCCGAGGTCCACGGTCGCGCCGCGTCCCGGCATCGTCGCCTCGCTCATGCACGTCCTCCCCTGCCGGCGGTTCCGAGCTGTCACGGTGTCACGCCGTCCGCTCACCCGCTCGGGTGGCTCCGCGCCGGAATCCGTTACGCAGCGGATGCAATCGGACGACAGTGATACAGGTCACGAGCGGGCAACAGTTGCCCGCGCGTCTGCCCGCGGCGCGTGTGAGGGGTGTCGCATGTTGGTATCCGATCTGTTCGACAACGATGTCGTGGGTACGGAGGAGCAGGTGGCAGGACGACAGGGCGACGGGCCCTCCTTACAGCTCTACCTCAGCGAGCCCGGACGGGCCGCCGCGGACTTCGGGTTCTACCTGGCCGCGCGCCCCGCGCTGCAGTGGCTGCCCCAGGGCGACGGACACCCCGTGCTCGTTCTCCCGGGACTCCTGGCCGACGACACGTCGACCCGCGTCCTTCGATCCGTCCTCCGGCGCCTCGGCTACCGCGTGCACGGCTGGCGGCTCGGCCGCAACATCGGCCCGACCGAGGCCTGCGTCAACGGCATGCGGGACCGCATCGACGACCTCAGCGACCGTTACGGCCGGGAGATCAGCCTGGTCGGCTGGAGCCTCGGCGGCATCTTCGCCCGTGACATCGCCCGCCGGACACCGGACTCGGTACGTCAGGTGATCACCCTCGGCAGTCCGTTCCGGATCGCCAGGGGCACCCAGAGCCGAGCCACCAAGGTGTTCGACCGGTACTCGCACCTGCACGTGGAGCACCGCGAGTTCCCGCTCGAGGCCGACGGCGCCCCGCTGCCGGTGTCGGCGACGTCGATCTACTCCCACCTCGACGGGATCGTGCACTGGCAGACCTGTCTGGAGACGCCGGGCGCGCAGAGCGAGAACATCGCCGTCTACGCCAGCCACCTCGGCCTCGGGCACCACCCCGCCTCCCTGTACGCGATCGCCGACCGGCTGGCCCAGCCCGAGGGCACCTGGAAGCCGTTCCGGCCTCCGCTGTTCCTCCGCCCGGCCTTCCCGCGGCCCGACGAGCCGGAGCCGCTGGAGGCACCGGCCGCCACGGGGTCCGCCGCCTGACCGGCCATCAGCCGCCGCCGTCCGACGGGCGAGGGGGCCCAGTCCGGGAGCGCCCGCGGCTCACTCCCGGACGTCTGCCGGCCCGGCACCCATCCGCAGGCCGGCGGCGATCCAGGCCTCGACGCCGCCGAGCATGTCGGTGGCCCGGATCAGCCCGATCGCCCGCAGGGACATCGCGGCCAGGCTCGAGCTGTAGCCCTGGCGGCAGACGACCACCACCTCGACGTCCGGCCCGCTCACCTCGGGGATCCGCCAGTCGCTGCACGGATCCAGCCGCCACTCCAGCACGGTGCGGTCGATGACGATGGCGCCCGGGA
>JAODNJ010000320.1 GCA_025465155.1 Frankiales bacterium | reverse complement strand
GAGCCGATCGGGACGACGGCGCTCGTGCTGTCGGCCGGCCTGACCTTGCTGATCGGTGGGTTCTTCTGGTTCGTCTCGCGGCGCATCGACGCCCGCCCGGAGGACCGCAAGGATGCCGACATCGCCGAGGGCGCCGGCGAGCTGGGCTTCTTCAGCCCCGGCAGCTACTGGCCGCTGGGCATCGCCGCGTCCGCTGGTCTGATGGGTCTCGCGCTCGCCTTCTGGTACTTCTGGCTGATCATCATCGCCGTCGTCTCCCTGCTCGTCACGATCGGCGGCCTGCTGTTCGAGTACTACGTCGGGCAGAACGCCACGCAGAGCTGAGCAACGCACTCGTCGGAGAGCCCCGGCCGCCGCGGCGGTCGGGGCTCTCGCATATGGGGGCCCGCTCACCGGGTGCTCACGTCGGCTCGATCCGGTAGCGCCGCGCCATGCCCGACCGCGCGGGTCGGACGTCCTCCAGGACCCCGCCGCGGCGGTCGATCGTCCTCGTCGAGGCGGTGTTGTCGAGCTCGTGCCGGCCCGATTCCTCGCCCGACCGCGTCAGCCGGTCGGCGAACCCGGCGGAGGAGTCGGCATCCTCCGGCGGCAGTAGCCCGCACCCTCCTCGGAGGAGCCCGGTGACCACAGGACACCGGGGACCGGGACGCGGCAGGGCCCCGCGGACGGATCCGCCGGGGCCCTGCCGAACTGCTCCGCGCCGGGAAGGCGCGGCTGGGACTCAGTCGCGTGGCTCCTGCGGCCGGCCACCCTCGGAGGGGCGCCCGCCCTCGGACGGCCGACCCGACGTGGTCAGCTCGCGACCTTCGTCCTCCGCGGCGGAGAGGCCGTAGCCCTCGGCGCGCTGCTCCAGCTCCACCTGGGCCGGATCCTCGACCGGCCGGAAGAACCCGCGGATGGCGCGCCGGGCACCGCCGACCTGGTTCATCTTCTTCGGTACCGGGGCGCCGCCGTACGCCAGCTCGCCGTGGCCGTGGGCGTCGACCGCGCCGAGTGGCTGGTGGACCTCGATGAACTCGCCATGGGGGAGACGGCGGATGACGCCGGTCTCGATGCCGTGCTCCAGGACCTCCCGGTCGTGGTGCTCGAGGCCCAGGCAGATCCGGTACGTGATGACGTAGACGATGGGGGGCAGGAGGATCAGCCCGATCCGGCCCGCCCACGTCATGGCGTTCAGGCTGATGTCGAACTTGTCGGCGATGACGTCGTTGCCACCGGAGATGACCAGCACCAGGTAGAACGTCAGGGCCATCGCGCCGGCAGAGGTCCGCACCGGGACGTCCCGCGGCCGCTGCAGGAGCTGGTGCGACGCGCTGTCCCGGGTGAGCTTGCGTTCGAGCATCGGGTAGAGCGCCAGCAGGGTGAACATCACCCCTGGCAGGAAGACGGTCGGCCAGAACGGCGCGGGTATCGCGTAGTTCCCGGGGAAGTTGATCTCCCATGCGGGGAACAACCGCATGGACCCTTCGAGGAAGCCGATGTACCAGTCCGGCTGCGACGCGGAAGAGACCTGGGCCGGGTTGTACGGCCCCCACAACCACACCGGGTTGATCTGGACCAGGCCACCCAGGCCGGCGCACACGCCGAACACGAGGAAGAACAGGCCGCCGGACTTCGCCGCGAAAGTCGGGAAGAACCGGTTGCCGACGACGTTGTGTTCCGTCCGCCCCGGTCCGGGGAACTGGCTGTGCTTCTGCTTGATCAAGATCAGCAGGTGCAACCCGATGAGGGCCAGGAGAATCCCCGGAACCAGCAGAACGTGGGCGATGTACAGGCGTCCGACGACGAACTGGCCCGGATAGTCGCCGTTGAACAGGGCGAAGAAAAGCCACGTGCCGACGACCGGGATGGAGAGGATGACGGTGCCGAAGATTCGCAGGCCGGTCCCCGAAAGCAGGTCGTCGGGGATCGTGTAGCCGGCGAAGCCCTCCAACAGCGACAGCACGAACAGGGTCACACCGATCAGCCAGTTCGTCTCGCGCGGGCGGCGGAACGCGCCGGTGAAGAAGATGCGCATCAGGTGGGCGATGATCGAGGCCACGAACAGCAGGGCCGCCCAGTGGTGCAGTTGACGCACGAACAGGCCGCCCCGGACGTCGAAGGAGAGGCCCAGCGTCGATTCGTACGCGGCCGACATCGGCACCCCGCGCAGCGGCGCGTACGAGCCGTTGTAGACGACCTCCTTCATCGAGGCGTCGAAGAAGAACGTCAGGTACGTGCCGGACAGCAGCAGGACGACGAACGAGTAGAGCGCGATCTCACCCAGCAGGAACGACCAGTGGTCCGGATAGACCTTGTTCATCGTGCGGCGCAGCCACCCGGCCACGATGAAACGGTCGTCGAGCTCGTAAGCGGCCTTGCCCACGCGCGTCGTCGGAACTCCAGGGGCAGCGGCAGTGCGAGCCATCAGATCCGCTTCCTGTTCCAGTAGGTAGGCCCGACGGCCTCAATGTAGCCACTGCGTGCGACGAAGTAGCCCTCGGAGTCGACTGTGATCGGCAGCTGCGGCAGCGGCCGGACTGCCGGGCCGAAGACCGGAGTCGCCCCTTCCGTGATCAGGAACTGCGACTGGTGGCAGGGGCACAGGATCCGGCTGGTCTGCTGCTCGTACAGGGAGACCGGACACCCGGCGTGGGTGCAGATCTTCGAATAGGCCACGTAGTCCCCGTAGCCGAAGTTCGCCTGGCCCTTGCGCGGTTTGCTGGCCGCCACCTGCTCGGGCCGCAGCCGGAAGAGCATCGTGGCGGCGTCGGCCGCGGTGTTGCCGTTGGGGACCTGGGGGAACACCGTCTGCATCGACCCGGGGAGCTGGTCCTCGGGTCGAATCGGTACACCGCCGGCAGTGAGCAGCCGGACACCCTTGGCCCACGGGGTGGTCCCGAGGGGGTCGCCCCTGCTCGGGTTCTTGAGCAGACCGCCGAGCGGCATGATCAGCATCAGCCCGAGACCGCCGGCCATGATGCCGAACGAGCGGATGAGGAGCTTGCGCCGGGCCAGGCCGCTCCTGTCGAGGGTGTTGACCAGGGTGGCGCCGATGGTGACCCGGTCGAAGTGCGAGCCGTCGTGCTTGTCCTGGACGGCGGTCTCGTGCGGCAGCAGCTTCTTGGTGAACAGCACGAGGCCGATGCCGACGAGGGCCAGGGAAAGACCCATGCAGAGACCGAGGAGCGGCGTGTAGAGCGCGCTCCAGGTCGTGGGGTGCTGGGCCCATTCCCACGACGGCAGGAACCAGCCCGAGCCGACGTAGACCACGACGAAGGCGAAGGCGAGCAAGCCGGCAAGGGTGAGGACCATTCCCACTTGACGCACGGCCCGGCGCTCGAGCGGCGAGCCCGGCTCCGGGCCCGGGTCGACGTGCGTGACCTCCACGCCGTCGTACTTGGCACCGAGCCGCTCGAGGTCCTCGCGGCGCAGGGTCGCGAGCTGCTCGGGCGTGTAGTCGTCGTCCGGGCCGCCGTAGACCTGCTCCGGGATGTCCGCGCCGCCGGTAGAGCCGGGGCGGGTGTCGTGCGCCGTCACGCCTTGCTCCCCATCCAGAAGATCCCGAACATCATGACGCCGATGCCGACGACCCAGATCACCAGACCCTCGGACACCGGGCCGATACGGCCGACGCCGGCGCCACCGGGGTCGGCCTGCGCCTTGATGGTCTGGACGTAGTCGATGATCGACCGCTTCTCGTCCGGTGTGAGCTGGCTGTCACCGAAGACCGGCATGTTCTCGGGACCGGTCAGCATCGCCGTGTAGATCGTCAGGTCGTCGGCGTTCTTCAGGCTCGGCGCCGCCTTGCCCGAGGAGAGCGCGCCGCCCTCGCCGACGAAGTTGTGGCAGGACGAGCAGTTCAGCCGGAACAGCTCACCGCCCTGAGCGAGATCGCCGGCGCGCAGGTCGCCCGAGGGGAGCGTGGGGCCGCCGCCGTGTGCCTGCACGTACGCCATGAGCTGGTCGATCTCCTTGTCGGAGAGGACCGGGGGCTTCTCGATGGCCTGGGCACCCTGACGGGCGAGCGGCATGCGGCCGGTGTGCACCTGGAAGTAGACCGACGCCGCACCGACGCCGATGAGCGAGGGGCCGCGTTGCGGAACTCCTTCGAGGTTCGCGCCGTGGCAGCTGATGCAGGTCCGGTTGTAGATCGCCTGCCCGGCTGCTTCGGCGGTGCCCGCGGCCGTCGTGGTGTCACCCGCGGCCTGGGCACCCGGCACGATGGTCGTGTAGAGCGCGCCCATCAGGCACAGGCCGGCGAACAGCCCCGCCACGTTGGTGAGCCGGCGACGCCGCTTCGAGCGGCGGCGGGTCAGGGCCGCGGCCACGGGACTTCCCGGGGCGTGCCTGCGGGGGGCGAGCAGCCGCCGTGCCGTGCCGGGGTTCTCGTCGAAAGCCTCGGACGGGTGGTTCGGAGTGGACACCGATTCCCTACCTGATCAGGTAGATCGTGGCGAAGAGCCCGATCCACACGACGTCGACGAAGTGCCAGTAGTAGGAGACCACGATCGCCGAGGTCGCCTGAGCTGGCGTGAACCGGCCCATCGTGGAGCGGATGAGCATGAAGACGAACGCGACGAGGCCGCCGATCACGTGCAGCGCGTGGAAGCCGGTGGTCAGGAAGAAGACCGACCCGAAGGTGGAGGAGCTGATCTTCGTCCCCTCCTCCACGAGGGTCCGGTACTCGTTGGCCTGACCCAGCACGAAGACCAGGCCCATGAGGAAGGTCAGCGCGAACCAGCGGCGCAGCCCGTAGACGTTGCCCTGCTCGGCAGCGAAGACGCCGAACTGGCAGGTCACGGACGAGAGCACCAGGATGATCGTGAAGACCAGCGCGTATCCGACGTGCAGCTGCGTGGGTGGCTGCGGCCAGCCCACCGTCGAACGCGCTCGCGCCGTGAAGTACATGGCGAAGAGGCCGGCGAAGAACATCAGCTCGCTGGCGAGCCAGATGATCGTGCCGACGCTGACCATGTTCGGTCTGGTCAGGGAGTGCACCCGCGAGGTGTCGAAGGTGCTGCTCGCCGCGGAGGCCGTTGTCACGAGGTCATCATGGCATCGGCACAGGGTGCGGACGACTGCGGGTGCGGTGGCGTGGCGGACGCCGTGACCTGCCCGAGACCGCCCATGGCCGGGTTGCCGGGGCACCGCGGCGCCGGGCACTAGGCTGCCGTGCGTGAGTGACGCCGCACCGGCCACCGTGCTCGTCTACAGCCACCGGCCCGAGATCCGCGCAGCCGTCCGGACGGCGGTGGGCCGGCGCCCGGCGCCGGACGTCGGACCGCTGACCTGGCTCGAGTGCGAGACCGGGGACGACGTCGTCGCAACGGTCGACAACGGCGGCGTGGACCTGTGCATCCTCGACGGTGAGGCCCAGCCCACCGGGGGCCTGGCGCTCTCCCGCCAGCTCGACGAGGAGATCGCCGACCGTCCCGCCGTCTGCGTGCTCATCGCCCGGCAGCCGGACCGCTGGCTGGCCCACTGGTCGATGGCCGACGGGACGCTCGCCTTCCCTGTCGACCCGCTGACCGCGCCCGCCGTCGTGGCCGAACTGCTGCGCGACCGCGTGGCCGGCCGGCCCGCCTCCCGCCGCTGAGCGGCCGGTGAGCGGCCGGTGAGCGCGGCGACGGGGCCGGGGGAGGCGGGCGTCCCGCGGCCGACGTGGCCGGGCCTGCTCAACCGGCTCCTGGCCCGGGAGGACCTCTCGTCGGCCGACACGGCGTGGGCCATGCGCGAGGTGATGACGGGGGAGGCCACCCCCGCGCAGACCGCGGCGTTCGTCGTCGCGCTCCGCGCCAAGGGCGAGTCCTCCGAGGAGGTCGCAGGGCTGGCCGCCACCATGATCGAGCAGGCCACGCCGGTGCGGCTGCCCATGGCCAGCGTGGACATCGTGGGCACCGGCGGGGACGGCGCGCACACCGTCAACATCTCCACGATGGCCGCCGTGGTCACGGCGGCGACGGGCGTCCCTGTCGCCAAGCACGGCAACCGGGCCGCCTCGTCGTCCTCCGGCGCCGCCGACGTCCTGGAGGCGCTCGGCGTCGTCATCGACCTGCCGGCACCTGCTGTCGCCCGCTGCGTGGCCGAGGCCGGCATCGGCTTCTTCTTCGCGCCGGTGTTCCACCCCGGCTTCCGGCACACCGCGGCCCCGCGGCGGGAGATGGGCATCGGGACGGTGTTCAACTTCCTGGGGCCGCTGACCAATCCGGCGCGCCCGGCGGCGGCGGCCATCGGGTGCGCCGACTCGCGCATGGCCCCGGTGCTGGCCGACGTGCTGGCCGCACGGGGCACACGGGCACTGGTGTTCCGGGGCGACGACGGCCTGGACGAGCTCACGACGGCGACGACGTCGTCGGTATGGGTGGTGCGCGGGGGCGAGGTCGTCGCGGACCGGGTCGACCCCTCGGTGCTCGGCATCGAGACCCCGCCGCCCGGCGCGCTGCGGGGAGGGGACGCGGGGGTCAACGCCGAGGTGTTCCGCCGGGTCCTGGCGGGCGACACGGGCGCGGTCCGTGACGCCGTGCTGCTCAACGCGGCCGCGGCGCTGGCGGCGTTCGACGAGCGCCCGGCGCGGCTGCACGACGCCCTCCGGGCGGGGATGGCGCGGGCGGGAGCGGCGATCGACGACGGCCGGGCGGCCGCCCTGCTCGAGAACTGGGTAGCGGTCAGCCGCCGGCTCGGCGGCCGCTGACCCGCGCTCAGTCGCTGGTCTCGAACCCGATCGAGAACGCGGCCTCGAGGTCGTGGCGTGAGTACGCGCGGAACGCGATGTGGGTGTCGGTGTCGATGACGCCGGGGACCTTGTTGATCCGTCCGGCGATCACCTCGGCCACCTGCTCGAACTCCCGGACGCGCACCACGGCGATGAGGTCGACGGCCCCGGCGACGGAGTAGACCTCGCTGACCCCGTCGAGATCGGCGACGGCCTCGGCCACCTCAGGGATCGCGTCGGTGGCCGCCTCGATCATGACGATGGCGGTGATCACGCCAGCGATGCTATCCGGGGCCGCCGACCGGCGCCGGGACCCGGCGTCACCCGCTCCGGGCGCGCGCGTGTTCCCAGCGGGCGGTCGTCGGCGAACGGGTCCCGTTCCGCCCGGCCGGCCCCGACCCGGTCGAGGAACGCGGTGTAGGCCCCCGTTCCGGGCGCCGCGCAGGCCAGGGTGCCCGTGAGCTGCACCAGCCGCGTGCCCGGCCGCTCCATCCAGCGCAGCACCAGCTCGGTCTCCTCGACGGAGGCGGCCGCCTCGTCGTCGGGAGCCGTGGGTGTCTCGGCAGTGGCCATCAGCCCGTCGAGCGTGGCCCGCACGGAGGTGCCGCGCGGGGCGCACCCGGCCGCCACCAGCCGGCCGCGACGGACCACGGAGAGCTGCCAGCCGGCGTCGCCGTCCGGGCGGGCCAGCACGAGCTCCGGTACCGCGGCCAGCGACTCGAGCCGCTGGCGACGCCGCACGGCGCGGACGAGGACGGCGATGCGGTCGCGGAGAACCGCGGCGTCCTCGTAGCGCTCCTCGGCGGCGAGCCGGTCGACGCGGGCCAGCAGCGGGGTGACCAGAGCGCGCGGATCGGAGCCGACGGCCGCGCGGAAGACGGCCGCGACCTCGGCGTACTCGCCCACCGTCTGGGCGCCCGTGCACGGGGCGCCGCAGCGACCCATCCCGGCCAGCGCGCATGCCGTTCCTGGCGTGCGCGGGGACAGGCGGGTCGTGCACTGCCGCAGCGGGAGGGACTCGTGCACGGCCGCCATCGCGGCGTCCGCGGCCCGCCGGTCGGGGAAGGGGCCGAGGAAGACGCCCGTGCCGGGCCGGACCCGCCGCACCACCGAGAGACGAGGGAACGGCTCCTCGGTCAACCGGAGCCAGAGCGCGCGTTCCGGGTGGCGTGACCGGCGGTTGTACCGGGGCTTCTGCCCGGCGATCAGCCGCAACTCGCGGACGGAGGCCTCGAGGTCGTGCGCGCAGGGGATGGCGTCGACCCGCTGGGCCAGCGCGACCATCTCGGTGATCCGGCTGCGCTGCTCGCCGGCGGTGAAGTAGCTGCGGACGCGGCTGCGCAGGTCGGTGGACGTGCCGACGTAGAGCGGCTCGTCCCTGGGTCCGCGGAAGACGTAGACGCCCGGGCCGTGCGGGACGGAGTCGGCCAGGTGGCGCTTGCGCAGCCGGTCGGGGTCGACCTGCCGGGTGAGGCCGGTCAGCTCCTCGAGCGAGGTGATGCCCAGCGGGCCCAGGCGCTCGAAGAGCCCGTGCAGCACGTCGACGGTGGCGCGGGCATCGGCCAGGGCCCGGTGGCACGGCTCGGTGCTCGTGGCGAAGTACGGCGCGAGAGTGGCCAGCTTGCAGTTGGGCACCTCGTCGCGGGTCAGGAGCCGCCGGGCGAGGACGGCGGTGTCGACCGAGGCGGCCGGCGGCCACGCGACGCCCGTCTCCGCGCAAGCGGCCTTGAGGAAGCCGATGTCGAAGGGCGCGTTGTGCGCCACGAGGACGGCGCCCCGCGCGAACTCGAGGAAGGCCGGCAGCACCGAGCCGATGCGGGGCGCGGCGGCCACCATCATCGAGGTGATCCCGGTGAGCACGCTGATGTAGGGCGGGATCTCGCGCCCCGGATCGACGAGGGTCTGGAACTCGCCGAGGACCTCGCCGCCCCGGACCTTGACGGCGCCGATCTCGGTGATCGCGCTGTCCTTCGGGGATCCGCCCGTCGTCTCGAGGTCGACGACGACGAAGGTCACGCCGGCCAGCGGCGTACCGAGTTCGGCGATGGAGACCTGTTCGTAGCGGCGAGCGGCGGAGGCGGCAGGGGCCCCGGGTGGGGCGGGAACTCCGGGCGGCACGTGGGCGCCGGCCCGGGGTGCGGGGAAGAGCGGCACGGCCGGACCGTAGGTCGGGGTGGTGACAGTCCGAGGGACGCGCGCCGAGGGGGCGACCGACAGGACCGGGTCCGTGTGCGGTGGCCCGGCCGGCGGCGCGCGCGGAAATGTCGGTGACCGCCCCTACCGTGCGGACAACTCACGGAAGAGAGAAGAGACGCGATGCTCATCGACTGCGACACCTGCACCGCCCGGGGCACGGGCTGCGCCGACTGCGTCGTCACCGTACTGCTGGGCGCGCCACCCTCCTGGCAGACCAGTGATCCGGTGGTCGTGCCGCTGCCGGAGCGGCCCGAGGCCGCCCAGGCCCTGGCGGCGGAGGACGTCGTCGTGCCGCCCCCGGGTGTCGTCGTCGACTTCGACGAGGTCGAGCGGCGAGCCGTCCGCGCGCTGGCCGAGGTGGGTCTCGTGCCGCCGTTGCGGCACCAGCCGGGCGGCGGCCGGTCGGGGAGCGGTGCCGCGGGCACCCGGCGGACCGGTTGACGGGGGTCCGACACCCCGGCCGTGTATCACGCCCCGCGGCCGTAGCGCTGCTCGCAGTGACGAACGTGACAACCGGCAGTACCTGCGTTTGTCACAAGTGCATGACGTTCCGTACGGTGGCTGCCGTTCGGCCGAGTGGTCGTCACCTGCCCCCGGGTGGCCTCGGCCGGCACCGCCGAGTCGCCAGACCGCGCCATCCGGTGCGTACGGCGAGCCGGGGACCCACCGCAGCACTGGGGTGAATTCCCGACGCACCGGTTCGCCGATGCGCCGGATAGGGCGCCTTCTTCTTCCCAGCCCGAACCCGTCAGCTAACTCGGTAGGCGGTCGCAGAGGAAGAACGGAGAGACGCCGCTCGTGGCGACGCCTCGCCATGCCCTCAGGCATGCGCTCGATTCGTCCACCGCCGGTCTGCCGACCGGCTCCCTCCAGTCCGCGGGTGCCAGTCGCCCCGGTTTCCGCGCCCGGCTCCGGTCCGGTCTGGTGCTCGGCGTGGCTGCCGGCGCCTGCGCGGGTCTGATCACCGTTCCGGGGGTCGCCGCCGCCGATCCCGGGCCGGCGGACCTCACCCGGATGGTGGCCGACGCCGGTCACCAGCTCGAGGTCATCAGCGAGCAGGTCAACCAGGCCCGCATCCAGGCCGACCAGCAGCACGCGTCCGCTGACCAGGCGGACAAGGCTGCGGCCGAGGCGCAGAGCCGCGTCGACGGCATGACCAGCCAGGTCACGCAGATCGCCCGGAGCGCGTACACCACCGGCGACGTCAGCCGGCTCAACGCCATGCTGACCAGCCGGTCGGCCAAGGACTTCGTGGCGCAGATGGGAACCCTCGACGCCATCGCGGGCCACCAGAGCTCGGTGCTCAGCCAGGTCACCGCGACGGCGAAGGCCGCCGAGAAGGCCCGTACGAAGGCCGACCAGGCAGCTGCCGACGCCACGAAGACCCTGGCCGACGTGAGTGCCAAGCAGTCCCAGCTGTCGGCGCAGATCGCGGACTACAAGAAGCAGTACGCCGCGCTGACCGCCCCGCAGCAGCAGGCGGTCACCGTTGCCGCGGCCGGCAGGGCGGTCGCCCCCCCGGGGGCCCCCGTGGCCGCCCCCGGTCAGGGCGCCCAGGCCGCCGTCAACACGGCGCTGGCCCAGGTCGGCAAGCCCTACGTCTACGGCGCCAGTGGCCCGAATGCGTTCGACTGCTCCGGCCTCACGATGTACGCCTGGGCGGCCGCCGGTCGCGCGTTGCCGCACAACGCCGCCGCGCAGATGGGGATGGGCACCCCGGTCTCCCGGGATCAGTTGCAGCCTGGTGACCTGGTGTTCTTCTACAGCCCGGTCAGCCACGTCGGGATGTACATCGGCAACGGGCAGATGGTGCACGCGTCCACGGAGGGTGTCCCCGTGCAGGTCGTGAACCTGGCCTCGATGCCGAACTACACCGGCGCCACCCGCATCGGCTGAGCGGCCCGCCCCGACCGGCCGGCGAATCCCCCGCGGGGGATCGCCGGCCCGTCGGCGTGGCCTCCCCCCGGCGTGCGCGAGCCTGGGAGGTGACCCGGGAGGGGGTCCTTCTAGGATTCCGGGCGTGAGCGCCCGCCGCCTCGCGCTGGCCGCCGCGCTCGTCCTCGGCGCCGCGGTCGCCGTCGTCCTCGCCGTCCGGACGCCCTGGTCGGTGCTGCCGGCTCCAGCCGGGGGCGCCGTGGCGCCGGACCCGACCGGCGGCCTGCCCCCGAGCTATCTCACCCGGGCCGACTCCTTCGCCGCGGCAATCCGTCCGGCGTCGCTGGCCGGACTGCTCCTCGGCCTCGCTGTCACGGCGGTGCTCGGCCTCACCCGGCTCGGCGGCCGCCTGGTGGCCGCGCTCGGTGCCCCGGTGAGGGGCCGCCGGGGCAGGCACCGCTGGGTCTGGCAGGTTGTCGCGGGCGTTCTCGTCCTCACCGCGATCGGGCGACTGCTGCTCCTGCCGCTGAACATCTACACCGAGGTCGTCCTGCACCGGTACGGGCTCTCCGTCGAGACCTGGGCGCTGTGGGCCCGCGACGTCGTCGTCTCGCTCCTCCTCGATGCCGCCCTGACCGCGGTCGGGCTGCTGGTGCTGGTCGGGCTGGCCCGCCGCTCACCGCGCTGGTGGTGGGCCTGGGGGGCGGGCGCGGCCGCCGCCCTCGTCGTCGCCGGGTCCTTCCTGTGGCCGGTCCTGCTGGAGCCGGCGTTCAACCGGTTCACCCCGCTGCCGGCCGGGCACCTGCGCACCGACCTCCTCGACCTCGCCCGCCGCAACGGCACACCGGTGGACGACGTCCTGGTCGCCGACGCCTCCCGGCGGACGACGTCGCTCAACGCCTACGTCTCGGGCTTCGGGTCGACCCGCCGGATCGTCGTCTACGACACCGTGCTGCACCAACTGCCCGACGATCAGATCGAGTCGATCGTCGCCCACGAACTGGGCCACGTCTCGGCCGACGACGTGCTCACCGGCACGCTGACCGGCGCGCTCGGGGCGGCCGCGGGGGTCGCCGCGCTGGGCTGGCTCCTCGCCTGGCGGCCGCTGCTCCGGCGGTCGGGGGCCGAGGGACCGGGCGATCCGCGGGCGATCCCCGTGGTGCTGTTCCTCGTCGCCGCCGGAACGCTGCTGGCCACGCCCGCCCAGAACCTCGTCTCGCGGCAGATCGAGGCACGAGCGGACCTCCATGCGCTGGACCTCGGGCGGCAGCCCGCGAGCTTCATCGCCATGCAGCAGCGGCTCGCCGAGGCCTCGCTCGCCCAGCCGGAGCCGCCGCGGGTGTGGCACCTGCTCTTCGGTGACCACCCCACGGAGGCCGAGCGGGTGGCCATGGCCAGGACGTGGGAAAGGCTGCACGCCGGATGAGGCGGACCCTGGTCGTCACCAACGACTTCCCGCCCCGGCAGGGCGGCATCCAGACCTTCGTCGCCAACCTGCTGTCCCGGCGGCCGCCGGAGTCCCTGGTGGTGATGGCGTCGGACCACCCCGGCTCGGCCGACCATGACGCGCGGCTGCCCTACCCGGTGGTGCGGCGGCCGACGGGGATGCTCCTGCCCACCCGCGCCAGCGCCCGGGCGGCCGTGGACCTCGCTCGGCGGCACGGCTGCGACACCGCCTTCTTCGGCGCCGCCGCGCCGCTGGGGCTGCTGGCGCCCGCCCTGCGCGACGCGGGAGTCGGGCGACTGGTAGGCGCGACGCACGGACACGAGACGGGCTGGGTGGCCCTTCCGGGCGCCCGCGGCCTGGTGCGCCGGATCGCCTCCGGCCTGGACGTGCTCACCTACATCAGCGAGTACACCCGGAGCCGGCTCGAGCCGGCGCTGGGCGGCCGGACCCGCCTGGCCCAGCTCCCACCCGGCGTCGACGTGGACCTCTTCACTCCGACGGTCGACGGGACGCAGACGCGGCGCCGGTACGGGCTCGGCGACGCGCCGGTGGTCGTCTGCGTCTCCCGCCTGGTCGCCCGCAAGGGCCAGGACGTACTCGTGGCCGGCTGGCCGCAGGTGCTCGCCCGCCACCCCCGGGCGCGGCTGCTGCTCGTCGGCGGGGGACCGGCCGAGGCCTCGCTGCGCCGGGCGGTCGCGCGCCTCGGCCTCGCCCAGTCCGTCGTCCTCACCGGGCCGGTCGCGCCCGCGGAGCTGCCGCGGCACTACGCCGCGGGCGACGTCTTCGCCATGCCGTGCCGCACCCGGCGCGGCGGCCTCGACGTCGAGGGACTCGGCATGGTCTACCTCGAGGCGGCCGCCTGCGGGCTGCCGGTCGTCGCGGGTACCTCGGGCGGGGCACCCGAGGCGGTACGCGACGGCGTCACCGGCGCCGTCGTCGAGCCGCGGTCACCCCGGGCCGTCGCCGCGGCGATCGTCGGGTTCCTCGACGACCCCGCCGGGGCCCGGGCGGCGGGGGCCGCCGGCCGGGCGTGGGTCGAGCGACGCTGGTCGTGGACCACCATCGCCGACACCTTCGGGCACCTGCTGGAGGGCTGAGCCCGGCGGCCGCTCAGCGGGCGTAGAGCGCTTCCACCTCGTCGCCGAACTCCTTCAGCACCACACCGCGCTTGAGCTTCAGGCTCGGCGTCAGCATGCCGTTCTCCTCGGTGAAGTCCGTGTCCAGGATCCGGTACTTCTTGATCGCCTCCGCGTGCGAGACCGCCTTGTTGGCGTCGGCCACCGCCGAGTCGATCTCGGCCTTCAGGTCGGGGTCCTCGCGGAGCTTCTCGACGGGGGTGTCGGAGGGCTTGCCCCTGGACTCGAGCCAGCCCGGCAGCGCCTCCTCGTCGAGCGTGATCAGCGCGCCGATGAACGGCCGCTGGTCGCCGACGACGATGGTCTGGCTGACCAGCGCGTGCGCCCGCAACCGGTCCTCGAGTACCGCCGGGGCGACGTTCTTGCCGCCCGCCGTCACCAGGATCTCCTTCTTGCGCCCGGTGATCCTGAGGAAGCCGTCGTCGTCCAGCTCGCCGATGTCGCCGCTGTGGAACCAGCCCTCGGCGTCGATGCTCTCCCTGGTGGCTTCCTCGTTCTTCCAGTAGCCACGCATGACGATGCCGCCGCGGATGAGCACCTCGCCGTCGTCGGCGATGGCCGCCTCGACGCCGGGCAGCGGCCGGCCGACCGTGCCGATCTTGAGCGCGTCCTCGTGGTTGACGGCGGCCGCGGCCGTGGTCTCCGTCAGGCCGTAGCCCTCGTAGACGACGACGCCGATGCCCCGGTAGAAGTGGCCGAGCCGCTCGCCCAGCGGCGCGCCCCCGGAGACCGCGCCGATGCAGTGGCCACCGAGGGCCGCTCGCAGGCGGGTGTAGACGAGCTTGTCGAACAGCGCGTGCTGCGCCTTCAGCGCCAGCCCCGGGCCGCCGGTGTCCTGCGCCTTGGACCACTCGATGGCGACCTGCGCGGCCCGGTCGAAGATCTTGCCCTTGCCGCCGGCGTCCGCGGTGGCCTTGGCCTGGTTGTAGACCTTCTCGAACACGCGCGGAACGGCCAGGACGAAGGTCGGCTTGAAGGCGCCGAGGTCCTCGACCAGGTTCTTCACGTCGGGGGTGTGGCCGAGGATCGTGCGGGTCTTGATCGCGCCGACCTCCAGCACCCGCGCGAGCACGTGCGCGAGCGGGATGAACAGCAGCAGCGACCCCTGCCGGTTGAGGAAGCTGCCCAGCAGACTCATCCCGTTGCCGATCTCGAACAGGAAGTTGCCGTGGGTGAGCTCGCAGCCCTTCGGCCGGCCGGTGGTCCCGCTGGTGTAGATGATCGTCGCGACGCTGTCGCGGCCGAGGGTCTTCCGCCGCTCGTCGAGCTCGCTGTCGGCGACTCCGGAGCCGGCCGCCGAGAGGGTGCCCACGGCGTCGTCGTCCATGACCCAGATGGGGCCGAGCTCGGGGGCCTGGTCACGCACCGCCTCCATGGTCGAGGCGTGCTCGTCCCGCTCCACGATCGCGGCGCGGGCGCCGGAGTCGGCGAGGATCCACGTGACCTGGTCGGCGCTGGAGGTCTCGTAGACGGGGACGACGACGGCGCCCGCGGTCCAGATCGCGAAGTCGAGGACCGTCCACTCGTAGCGGGTCTTGGCCTGGAGGGCGACGCGGTCGCCCGCGTTCACCCCGGCGGCGACGAGTCCCTTCGCCACGGCGGTGACCTGGGCGCCGAACTCCTTGTAGGTGACGTCCTCCCAGCCGCCGTCCCGCTGGATGCGGAAGCCCACCTGGTCGCCGTGATCGGCCACGTTGGTGGAGAGCAGGTCGGTGAGCGCCTCGTCGGGCTTCACCTCGGTCGTCGCGGGAACGCTGAACTCGCGCACGCCTGGTCCCTTCCTGCCCGCCGTCCGAGGCGCCATCGCCCGCGGCCCCGGTCAGGGCACGTCGCTCCAATCTAGCGGCGCGGGGCTACTCGTGAGTAGCCGAGCGCCCAGCCGTCCGTCCCGACGGCGGAGGAACGGCTAGCCTGCTGCCATGGCGGACCAGTCCACCCAGTCGATCATCATCGATGCCCCAGCGGCCGAGGTCATGGCCGTCATCGCCGACTTCGAGGCCTATCCCCAGTGGGTGTCCGCGGCCAAGCAGGTCGACGTGCTCGAGAGCGGCGACGACGGCCGCGCCCGTCAGGTGCACTTCGTCATCGACGCCGGCGTCATCAAGGACGACTACGTCCTCGACTACGCCTGGGACGGCGACCGGAAGGTCTCCTGGACCCTGGTGAAGGGTCAGATGATGAAGCGGCAGGAGGGCTCCTACGTCCTCCAGGAGAGCGACGGCTCGACCGAGGTGACGTACTCGATCACCATCGACGTCAACGTGCCGATCATCGGGATGCTGAAGCGCAAAGCGGAGAAGGTCATCCTGGACACGGCTCTCAAGGAGCTCAAGAAGCGCGTCGAGGGGTGAGCGGCCTGCGCACGCTGCTGTTCACCGGACCCGGCGGGGCGGGGACGACCACGATGGCTGCGGCCGCCGCCGTCCGCTCCGCCCGGGGAGGCGCGCGGACCCTGCTGCTCTCGCGTCAGGAGCCGCGGATCGCGGGGCTGGACGCGGTGGCCGGCCTGGCCGTGCGCACCGTCGACCCGCAGCGCGCGCTCGAGACGCTGTGGCGTGACCGCGCCGACGACGTCGCGGCCGTGCTTCCCCAGGTGACGCTCCCGCCGGCCAGCTCGGTGGTGCCGCTGCCCGGAACCGGTGAGCTGGCTCTCGTCGCCGAACTCGGCCGGGCCGACGCCGATGTCGTCGTGGTCGACGCCGGTCCGCTCGAGCGGGTCATCGCTCTCCTCGGGCTCCCCGAGACGCTGCGCTGGTGGCTGGAGCAGGGCCTGCCCCCGCGGCTGCGGGCGCTGGGAGCCGTCCGGACCGCCGCCGTCCGCGCCGGCGCCGTCCGTCGTGGCCCGGTCGACACGGTGCTCGCCGTGGTCCCGGCGGTGGAGGAGCTCCTGGGCCGGATGACCCTGGGCGACCCGGCATTCACGACCGTCTCCGTCGTGACCACCGCGCAGCGCGACGCGGTCGCAGCGGTGCGGGCCGCCGCGACGGCCTTCGGGCTCTACGGCCAGCACGCGGCCTCGGTGCTGGTCCGGCTGCTGCCGACCGACGGCGCCGGCGACTGGTGGGCGCGCCGCTCCGCCGAGCAGAACGCGGTCCTTCCCCAGCTCGCCGAGATCGCCGAGGTGGTCCGGATCGCCGAGCTCGCGGCGGCGCCGGCCGGCGTGGAGGACCTCGCCGAGGTGCTGCCCGGCGGTGAGCTCCCGGCACGCGAGCGCCCGGCGGCCCCGGCGCCCGAGCGGCTGGACGGCGGATGGCGGCTGGTGCTCCCGCTGCCGTTCGCGGAGCGCCGCGCCGTCGATCTCACCCGCTGGTCGGACGACCTGGTGGTCACCGCCGCGGGCGTGCGCCGGTCGCTGCGGCTGGACGCCCTGCTGCGCCGGTGTCAGGTCACCGGCGGCCGGCTGGTCGACGCCGGCACGGCGGCGGCCCGGCTCGAGGTGACGTTCGTGCCCGACCGGGAGCTGTGGCCGGCCGATCTCCTGCCGGCCGAGGAAGGTGCGTCATGACGGCCGGTGGCGACTGGGTCGAGCAGGCGCGGCGGCTGATGGAGGGTCTGGCCGGCGGTCCGGGGGCCACGGGGCACGGGGAGGCCGCCGCCGGCGGTGACTGCCGGTGGTGCCCGCTGTGCCAGGCCGCTGCCATGCTGCGCGGGGAGCGGCCGGAGATGACGGCTGCGCTGGCCGACATCCTCGCCGCCTCGGCCACGGCGCTGCGGCAGTTCGCCGGCGAGCCGACGGGTGAGCCGGGTCGGGAGCCCGCGGGAGGCGACGCGCGACCCGACACCGCACCCGAGGAGTCCGCCCGCGGGGGCGCGCCCCCGGTACAGCGGATCGAGCTCTCGTGACCCCCGCGGTCCCGGCCGGACGTGCGCGGCAGGCGTCCGAGCTGCCCGCGCTCGGCATCGACATCGGCGGCACCAAGGTCGCCGGGGGCGTCGTCGCCCCGGACGGGACCGTGCTCGACACCGCCCGGCGGGCCACGCCGGGCTCCTCGGTGGCCGAGACGGAGGACGCCGTCGCGGACGTCGTCGAGGAGCTCGCCGCGCGCCACGGCGGACCATTGGTCGGCGTCGGGGTCGGCGCGGCCGGCTGGTTCGACCGCACCGGCGACACGGTGCTCTTCAGCCCCCACCTGGCCTGGCGCAATTCCAGTCTCCGCAAGGACCTGGAGGCGCGGCTGCAGCGGCCGCTGTGGGTCGGGAACGACGCCGACGCCGCCGCGTGGGCGGAGTACCGCTACGGCGCCGCCCGCGGTGCCGACCTGGCCCTGATGATCACCCTGGGCACCGGCATCGGCGGCGGCATCGTGATGGACGGGCGGCTGCAGCGCGGGGCGCACGGGGTCGCGGGGGAGTGGGGCCACATGCGCGTGGTCCCCGGCGGCCGGCTCTGCGCGTGCGGCAACCGCGGCTGCTGGGAGCAGTACGCCAGCGGGACGGCCCTCGGCCAGACCGCCCGGGAGGTGGCGCTGACCTCGCCGGCCGCGGCGGCCACCCTGCTCGAGCGGGTCGACTGCCGCCCCGAGCTGCTCACCGGCGAGCACGTGGCCACGGCGGCGGCCGGCGGCGACCCGCTCGCGCTCGAGCTCGTCACCGAGGTGGGGACCTGGCTGGGGCAGGGCATCGCCGACCTCTCCGCCGTCCTGGACCCGGGGGTGGTGGTGATCGGTGGTGGGGTCGGTGTGCTCGGCGAGATGGTGCTCGGGCCGGCCCGCGACCGGCTGACCCATGCGCTGCCCGGCCGCGGATTCCGCCCTGGACCCCGCGTCGTGGCCGCGGAGCTGGGCCCGCAGGCCGGACTGGTGGGCGCCGCGGACCTAGTCCGTCGCGCCGTCGCCGGGAACGGTGACACCGTCGTCCGGACGGACGACACCGCAGCCGGGTGCCGCCCCCCGTCGTGCTGAGCCGCTTCGTCGCTCCTCGCGGAGGCATCCGGCCCCACTCGACGCGACCTGTGCTCCGCTACGCCAGTTCGCGGGCCAGGTGCTCGAGGAACAGGCCGATGTCGGTGACGATGCCCATCGCCTGGGCGCTGCCGCGGTCGGCAAGCTTGGTGACCGTCGCCGGGTTGATGTCCACGCAGACCAGCGGGACCGACGCCGGCAGGATGTTCCCGGTCGCGATCGAGTGCAGCATCGTCGCCACCATGATTGCAAACCCGACGTCGTGGAGTTCGCCGCGCATGGCCCGCTGACCGTCGATCACGTCGGTGTACACGTCGGGGAGCGGGCCGTCGTCCCGCACCGAGCCCACGAGGACGAACGGCTTCCCGGCCTGCACCATCGCGTGCATCACCCCGCCGGTGAGGACGCCGGACTCGACGGCCGCGGCGATGGAGCCGGCCCGGCGGATGGTGTTGATCGCCCGGATGTGGTGCTCGTGCCCGTGCGGGACGCCGGAGCCCTTGGCCAGGTCGACCCCCAGCGACGTGCCGTACAGCGCCGACTCGATGTCGTGCGTGGCGAGCGCGTTGCCGGCGAACAGGACGTCGACGTATCCCGCTCGCACGAGCCGGACCATCGCCGGCGCCGCGCCGGTGTGGACGACGGCCGGCCCCCCCACCCAGAGCACCCGCTGCCCGGCGGCCTTGACCTCCCTCATCCGCTCGGCGATCTGGCGGACCAGCAGCGCCTGCGGCTTCTCGCTGGACACCGCCGACGACATGAATCCGAACGTCTCCTCGTCTCCGCGCGGGGGAGGGGCGGGCAGCTCCACCCGCACACCGGCGGCGCCGCAGACCACGGCCTGGCCGGCGCGCACGTCGCTGACCGGCAGGGTGCGGACGATGACGCTCCCGGCCGCCCCGTCGTCCCCCCGCTCCACCACCAGCCCGCAGTCCATCTCCGGGTTGCGGACCCGCAACCAGTCGCGGTCGAGGCGGACGAGCGTGTCCAGGTTGGTCGTCGAGTAGAAGTCGTCCGGGAACACCCCGTCGGCGGGCGCCGGCCGGGTGGTGGCGGTCCCGGGGTCGACGGCGTTGGCCCCGTGGATCTGCACCCGCATGAGGATCCGGTCGAGCAGATCGGCGTCGTCGGCGCTGATCCGGACCACCGCCCGCGACTCGTCCTCGTGCTGGCGGCCGAGATCCAGGCTGTCGATCCGGTAGTCGCCGCCGTACTCCAGGACGTCGTCGAGCACGCGGGCGAGGATCCCGGTGTCCATGAGGTGACCGGTCAGTTCGACGGTGGCAGAGGAGCTCACCGGCCGCACGCTAGTAGAAGGACCCTCTCCTCCCCGTCCCTCGGATGCTCGAGGCCCTTCTCAGACGACGGCGCCGTCGTCGTCGTCGCCGTCGTCGACCGACCGCTCCCGCATCCGTGAGACCAGCACCGCGACCCCGCCGGCGACGCCGGCGACGCCCAGGACCAGCGCCACGTCGCCGGCCAGGCCGATCAGCGACGGCGCGATGATCAGCAGTGCCCCGGCGGCGATCAGCAGGACTGCGTAGAGGGACGCCGGCGCCGGCGCCTGCAGGGGTGGGGGCGGCGGGGGCTCGTAGTGCTCCTCGGGCAGCTCCAGCAGATCAGGCTCGGCCACCGCGGCGACCGGCGGCACCTCGGCCACGGTGTTCGGCGTCGCCGGCTCGGCGTCGACGGAGGTGTGGCCGTGCTCGGCCTCGAAGGCGGCCACGATCTGGCGCCACTCCGCGTCCTCGTCGAGGTCCGGCGGCAGCGGGGCCCGCTGCACCGGCTTGCGCCGGGCGTGCTCGTCGGCGTTGCTGTCGACCAGGCCCCCGGCCTCGATCCGGCGGGCCCGGTCGACGAAGAGCCGGTCCGACGGCGGGCTGGGCAGGTAGACGGTGCGGGTGTATGGGGCGACGTCGGCAGAGGGTTCCAGGTACGCGGCGATGCCGGCGTCGCGGAGCACGTCGAGCAGGTGCTCGCCGACGCGGGGGTCGACGTCGCGGACAGGGGTCCAGAGGGCGGCGTCGAGCCCGTTGTCCCGCCGTCCCCGGCCCCGGCGCGGCTCCGTCACGCCTCGTCCGCGGATGGCGCCGGCTCGTGACCGGCGTGGGTGCCGGTGTGCGCCCGGATCCAGTCGACCGAGCCGGTGAAGATGCGCTCGGCGTCGTTGTCCAGGGTGGCGACGTGATAGCTGTCCTCGAGCAGCACCTCGCCGGTGTCGGCGCTGGAGACCCCCGCCAGCAGCGCCTCCGTCGACGCCGGCTCGACGACGTGGTCGGTGACGCTGCGGAACACGAGCACCGGCGCGGTGATCGAGGCGAGATCGGCCCGGGTGACCGCCCACAGCCGACGCAGGCCCAGCATCGCCCGCGTCGGCAGCTTGGGATAGGCCTCCTCGGTGACGCCCGGCTTCTTGATGTCGTTGGCGATCGGCGCCCAGCTCGGGGTCAGCCGGGCCAGCAGCGGCAGCAGCTTCGCGTCGAGCCGCAGGGTGAGCAGCGACGGGTTGACCAGGACCAGCCCGGCGAGGTCGTCCGGCCGCTGTTCGGCGAAGCGGATGGCCAGCGTGCCGCCCATCGAGAGGCCGGCGACCACCACGTGGTCGCAGTCGGCCGCCAGCTCGTCGAACGCGTGGTGGACCTCGGCGAGCCAGTCCTGCTCCGTCGTCGTGTTGCAGTCCCGCCAGCTCGTACCGTGCCCGGGCAGCCGCGGCCCACGGACGGCGAAGCCCTCGGCCGCCAGGTGCTCCCCCCACGGCCGCATACTGGTCGGATTACCGGTGAACCCGTGGAGGAGGAGCACGCCGGTCCGGCCGTCCGGGCCGTCCCCGCCCGCGAAAGCGAACGGCTCCGCCCCGGGCAGGACGACGGTCGGGGGCACGGGGGACTCTGGCACGTCGCTCCTCCTCGGCGTCCGGCGGCGGCGCCGGACGGTCGCGCGGGTGCGGGCACACCCACGTGCGAGGGCGGTGCGATTGTCGTCCTGGCCCTCGGATCCTTAGTCTGGCAGCTCACGAGGGAGGCGTGTTGTTCTACTGGTTCCTGAAGTTCGTCGCGATCGGGCCGGTCGTGCACCTGGTCTACCGACCTCGTGCCCAGGGTGCTGAGAACATCCCCCGGACGGGTGCGGCGATCCTGGCCAGCAATCACCTGTCCGCCGCGGACTGGATCTTCATGCCGCTGTCCCTCAGCCGCCGGGTCACCTTCCTCGCCAAGGCGGAGTACTTCACCGGTACCGGCGTGAAGGGCTTCCTGCAGCGCGTCTTCTTCGCCGGCAGCGGCCAGGTCCCGATCGACCGGACGAACGCGACCGCCGCCGAGGGCGCCATCCACACCGGGGTGCGCATCCTGCGCGAGGACAAGCTGCTGGGCATCTACCCGGAGGGCACCCGCTCGCCCGACGGGCGGCTGTACCGGGGCAAGACCGGCGTGGCGCGCATGACGCTGGACACCGGCGCCCCGGTCATCCCCGTCGCCATGACCTACCGGAAGCGGCGGCTCCCGTTCGGCGCCAGGCTGCCGTTCGTCGACAAGCTGGTCGGCGTCGAGGTCACCTTCGGCAAGCCCCTGGACTTCAGCCGGTACGCCGGCCTCTCCGGCGACAGGTTCGTCGAGCGCTCCGTCACCGACGAGATCATGTACGAGATCATGACGCTGTCCGGGCAGGAGTACGTCGACGTCTACGGCGCCACGGTCAAGAAGACGATGGACGACACCGGCGCCAGCGCCGTCGAGGTGGTGGGCCGGATGCAGCCGCCCGCCGACGAGTCCGCCGACCGGCAGCCGGAGTCGCTCGCCGGCTGACTCAGCGGCCGACCAGCCGGTCCAGGACGGCGACGAGGAGGGTCACCAGCTCGTCGCGGGACATCGCCGGTTCCCGCGCCCACTGGTTGACCAGGTCCTCCGAGAAGGCGAACCAGGCCCGCACGAACTGACGGCGCGCCGTGTCGTCGGGCAGGCCCAGCGCACCCAGCGTGACGTCGACCAGCCGCTCTCGCATGTCCTCGTAGACCCCAGCCACCCACGGGTCGCCGCCCGCCGCCCCGCGAACGAACGCCAGGTGTGACTCCCGGTAGGTGTCCACCCAGCCGACGTAGCGCTCGATCATGCCCCGCACCTGCTCGTCCGCCGGCGCCCCGGGCCGGGGGAGCAGGTGCTCCCAGAGCAGGTCGGCCGCCGCCTGGGTGACCGCCGTGTAATAGTCCCGCTTGGTCGCGAAGTAGTGGAACAGCAGGCTCCGGCTGATGCCGGCCCGGCGGGCCACCTCGTCGATGGTCAGCTCCTGCACCGGCGTCGTCGGCAGCAGCTCCAGGCCGATCTCCACGAGCTGGGCGCGGCGGTCGCCCGCCGTCCGCCGGGTCCGGCCCGACGGGAACGGCGCGGCGGTCACCGCAAGCCCCTCACGCCGGCGGCCGGCCGCCGCCCGCGGCGGCGGCGAGCAGCCGGCCGATCGCTTCGGTGACCAGCTGCGGGCGCTCCTGCGTGAGCATGTGACCGGTCCGCGGCACGACCTGCAGGTTCGCCTCCGGCAGGACCTCCGCGAGCTGGTGGCTGTGCCGCTGCGGGGTCAGCTTGTCGGTGTCGCCGACCAGGATCTCGACCGGCACGCGGCTCAGTGCCGCCAGCTCCGCGCGCTTGTCGTGCTCGCCCAGGGCGGGGAGGAACGCGGTGAACGCGCGGACCGTGGACGCGTGCATGATCTCGGCTCCCGCCAGCACCATCGCCTCGGTCGCGTCGGCCCCGTAGAGCAGGTCGCGGACCATCTTCTGGTGCCGAGGGTGCGACGGCGGCAGCTTCTGCCGGAGCAGCTCGATCACCCGGGCGCCGGCCAGGGCCAGGGCGAGTGCGCCCGGCGTCAGCCGCTGACGGATCCGCCCGGCGCGGTCGGTCGGCTCGGGCTGCAGGTCGCCGGCCGAGGTCGACACCAGTGCGACGCCACGCACCCGGTCGCCGAACAGCTCGGGACGCGCCGCCGCGAGGCACATGATGGTCATGCCGCCCATCGAGTGGCCGCCGAGCACGACCCGGCCCTCCGGTACGAGTTCGTCGAGCAGGACGGCGAGGTCGTCGCCGAGCTGGTCGATCGAGATGCCGGCCTTCCCCCAGCCGGAGCGGCCGTGCCCGCGCTGGTCGTAGCGGATCAGGCGCAGCTCGCCGTCCGCCACCCGCGGGGCGAGCAGGCCCGCGACGTCGTCCCAGGCGGCCTGGGCCAGCGTCCAGCCGTGTGCCAGCACGAGGGTGACGGGGGCGCCGTCCGAGCCGTCGACGACGGCGTGCAGGAGGGCGCCGTCCGCCGTCCGGACCGCCGCCGTCCGCCGCCAGACCGTTGCCCTGGTCGCCGTTGCGGTCATGCCGCCACCTGCCCGGCCCCGGCCGCGCCCGCGGGCGTGCCGGCGGGTGCGCCGACGTAGTTCTCCCGGTCCAGCGACCGCAGCAGCTTGCGGAACCGGAACGTGAAGTCGGGCCACAGGGTCGTGTTGTGGCCGTGCTCGTCCAGGTACCAGCTCGCGCAGCCGCCGGCCAGCCACACGGTGCCCTTCGACTTCTCGGCGATCAGCTTCCGGTACGCGTCCTGGGCGTCGGGCGTGGTCTCGAGCAGCTCCAGGCCCTCGTTCTCCATGGTCCGCAGCGCGTCCTCGACGTAGGCCAGCTGCGACTCGATCATGTAGACCATCGACGTGTGGCCGACGCCCACGTTCGGCCCGACCAGCAGGAAGAGGTTGGGGAAGCCGGCCACGGTGGTGCTGCGGTTGGTGACCATGCCGTCGCCCCAGACGTCGGCGAGGGTGCGGCCGTCGCGGCCGGCGATCTTCTCCGCGATCGGCAGGTCGGTGACGTGGAAGCCGGTGGCCAGCACGATCGTGTCGGTGGGCCGCTCGACGCCGTCGTGGCTGACGATCGACGTGGGGCGGACCTCCGCGATGCCGGCAGTGACCAGCTCGGCATTCGGCGAGGTCAGCGCCGGGTAGTAGTCGTTGCTGATCAGGATGCGCTTGCAGCCGATGGTGTAGTCCGGCGTCAGGGCGGCCCGCAGCTTCGGGTCGCGGACCTGGCGCCGCAGGTGGCTGCGGGCGAGCTTCCCGACGGGCTTCAGGAACCGGCGCTTCTTGGCCATCCCGATCACGAGGAACTCGCGAAACAGGTACAGGGCGGCGCGGACCGCCCGCTGGACCGGCGGGAGCACCCGGTAGATCCGCCGGGCCAGCGGCTTCACCGGGTGGTCGGTGCGAGGCACGATCCACGGGGGAGTGCGCTGGTAGACCGTGACGCTGCCGACGACCGGCTGGACGGCCGGCACGATCTGGATCGCGGAGGCGCCCGTGCCGATCACGGCCAGCCGCTCCCCTGTGAGGTCGTGGTCGGCGTCCCAGCGGGCCGAGTGCATGACCGTCCCGGTGAAGTCCTCGAGGCCGGGGATGGCCGGATAGGTCGGGTCGGCCAGGGCGCCGGCGGCCGAGACGAGGATCTGCGCGCGCACGTCGCCCGCCGTCGTCGTGACGTGCCAGCGCCGGTCCCGCTCGTCCCAGCGTGCGGAGGTGACGTCGGCGCCGAAGACGCAGTGCTCGCGGACGCCGTAGCGGTCGGCGGTGGCCTGCAGGTACGCCTGGATCTCCGGCTGCTCCGAGTACGACCGCGGCCAGTCGGGGTTCGGCGCGAAGCTGAAGGAATAGAGGTTGCTCTGCACGTCGCAGGCCGCGCCCGGGTAGTGGTTGTCGCGCCACGTTCCCCCCACGTCGTCGCCGCGTTCCAGGACCACGAAGTCGGTGTCCCCGCGGCGGCGCAACGTGATCGCCATCCCCAGCCCGGCGAAGCCGGACCCGATGATGGCTACCCGCACGTCGCGGGCGCGGGTTCTCCCGGCCACCTCGGCGGTGGGCTGGGTCTCGAGCGTGCTGGTCACCGATCGGCTCCTTCGCGGATCTCGACGTGCGATCTCGGCTTGCTGAGCAACGCTCAACAAGCTACAACGGCTGTTGAGCAGTGCTCAACACGAGATCTTCGAGGAGTTCCGATGGCGCGACGCGGCAGAGCCCGATCCCGTACCCCCCTGGCCGGCCGCTCGGTGCTGATCACCGGGGCGGCCCGAGGCATCGGCGCCGAGCTGGCCCGCAGGGCGGCGGCGCGCGGCGCGCGCGTGGCCCTGGTCGGCCTGGAGCCGGAGCTGCTGGCGCAGGTCGCCGACGAGCTCGGGCCGGAGCACCTGTGGGTGGAGTGCGACGTCACGGACGCCGACGCGCTCGAGGGCGCCGTCTCCCGGACCGTGGAGGCGTTCGGCGGCCTGGACATCGTCGTCGCCAACGCCGGTGTCGCGCCGCTGACCACCGTGATGACGAGCACCGCCCAGGCGCTGTCGCGGACCATCGAGATCAACCTGATCGGGGCGATGCTCACGGCACATGCCGCGTTGCCCGAGATCGCCAGGCGGCGGGGCCACATCCTGCTGGTCAGCTCGGCGGCGGCCTTCACCGTGCTGCCGGGAATGAGCGCCTACTGCGCCTCCAAGGCCGGCGTCGAGCGGTTCGGCGACGCGCTGCGGCTGGAGGTGGCCCACCGCGGCGTCACGGTCGCGAGCGCCCATCCGACCTGGATCGACACCGACCTGGTGCGCGACACCGAGGCCGCGCTGCCGACCTTCGCCGAGACCCGCA
>JAODNJ010000310.1 GCA_025465155.1 Frankiales bacterium | reverse complement strand
CCGTCGCCGGCGCGATGGTGGCCAAGATGCGCAACGGCGGGTCGGCCTGCACCGCGGCCAACCGCTTCTACGTGCACGCGTCGGTGGAGAAGGAGTTCTCCGCCCGCCTGGCCGAGGCGATGGGTGCCCTGGTGGTCGGCCCCGGGCTGGACCCGGGCGTCCAGGTGGGGCCGCTGGTCAACAAGTTCTCCCGCGACAAGGTCGACGAACTGGTGACCGAGGCGGTGGACGGCGGCGCAGGCGTGCTGATCGGCGGCTCCGTCCCGGACCGCCGCGGCTGGTTCTACACCCCGACCGTGCTGCAGGAGGTCGCGCCGGACGCGGCGATCCTCCGGGAGGAGATCTTCGGCCCGGTCGCGCCGATCGTGTCGTTCGAGTCCGTGGACGAGGCGATCGCCCTGTGCAACGACACGGAGTTCGGGCTGGTGTCCTACGTCTACACGTCCGACCTCGCTCAGGGGCTGCGGGTCTCCGAGGCGCTGGATTCCGGCATGGTCGGCCTCAACCGGGGCGTCGTCTCCGACCCGGCCGCGCCGTTCGGCGGCACCAAGCAGAGCGGGGTCGGCCGCGAGGGCGGCCACGACGGCATGCTCGAGTACCTGGAGAGCAAGTACATCGCCGTGGAGTGGTGACGTCGGCCCGGTGACCTCCCGCGAGATCGGCGATCTCGTGGCCATCGGCCGCTGAGCGCCACGACATCGCCGATCTCGCGCGCCGGAGCCGCCCGGAGCGGTCAGGACGACGACGCGGCGAAGACCTCGGGGTGCTGGGCCAGCTCGGTCCGGGTACGCCGGATGTGGCCGGACAGGTAGCGCTCGCCGTCCACGGCGTCCCGGCGACGGATCGCGTCGAGCAGCAGCCGGTGCTCGGAGTTCACGATCCAGCGCCGCTCCGGGCCACTGAGCAGCATGAACGCGCGCCGGTGGTGCTGCGTGGCGTTCCACAGCCGGCTGATCGTCGACACCAGCCGCTCCGTCGGGCAGCCGGCGTAGGACATCAGGTGGAACTCGCGGTCCAGGGCCAGGAACTCGGGCAGCCCCTCGTCGGACTCGATACGCGCCTGCACCTGCTCCAGGTGCGCGATCTGCTCCGGCGTCAGGTGCGGCAGGCTCTCGGTGAGCGCCAGGGGCTCGAGCCGCTCGCGCATCTGGTAGACGACGGCCACCTCGTGCATGCCGAGCATCGGGACCCGGGAGCCCTTGTTGGCCTCGTGCTCGGTCAGCCCCTCGGCCTCGAGCATTCTCAGGGCCTCGCGGACCGGCAGCCGGCTCGCGCCGAGCCGCGCGGCGACCTCCTCCTGGCGGATCCACTGCCCGGGCGCGATCTCGCCGGAGAGGATCGCCTCGCGCAGCGACGCCGCGATCCGCTCGCTGGCCGCCCCGACCGCGACGTCGTGGAGCTCGCTCATGCGAACGCCTCCGGGTTGCGGAAGAAGGCCTTTCCCCCCGGGTAGCTGACCAGCTCGAACTGCATCCCCCAGGGGGCGTGGAAGTAGACCCAGCGCTGACCCTCGTGCGCACCCGAGCTCGCCGTCGGCTCGCCGAGCACCACCACACCCTGCTCCCGCAGGTAGGCGACGGCGGTGTCGAGGTCGTCGACGTAGAGGGCCACATGGTGCCCGCCGATGTCGCTGTTGCGCGGCGGGACGGGGTTCTGGTCCGGGGCCTCGTAGGAGAAGACCTCGAAGATGGCCCGACCGCCGCAGCGGAAGAAGGAGTTGCGCCGCATGACCGCCCGCGGGTGGACGTTCAGGTGCTCGGCCATCCAGTCGCTGTCCGTGTGGACGAACGGTCCGAGGGAGTAGAGGTACTCGCACCCGAGGACGTCGACGAGGAACCTCGTCGCCTGCTCGAGGTCGGGGACCGTGAAGCCGATGTGGTCGACGCCGGTGACTCCGGGCAGTGCCATGTCGTCCTCCTCGAGCGGGATTGGATCCAGTCAGTCAACAGTACGGGGTATCGTTGGCGCGAGAGACCCGCAGTCATCTTGTCATTGGATCCGGTCTGTGCGACCGTGTGACGGTCGCCACGGCTCTGAACGGCCGAGGAATCGCCCCTTTGGAGGGACGTACATGCCCGAGCGCACGCCGCTGGATCCCGCGGCCGAGTGGGTCGAGCTGGTCACGACCGACGCCGACTGGGACGCGGCCGAGCCGCACCTGCTCACCAGCATGCTCAGCCAGCTGGTGCTGATCCGGACGTTCGAGGAGTTCGTCCTGGAACTCGCCGGAGAGGGGCTGATCCACGGCCCGGCGCACTCCAGCATCGGCCAGGAGGGCGGCGCCGTCGGCTCCATCATCGGGCTGACGAGTCAGGACACCGTGAACGGCTCGCACCGCGGCCACCACCAGTTCCTGGCCAAGGTGCTCACCCACCTGCACCCGGAGGGCATCGACCCCACCAAGCCGTGGCCGGAGGACGTGCGCGCCGTCGTCCTGAAGAGCCTGGCCGAGATCTGCGGCCTCGACCGCGGGTTCAGTCACGGCCGCGGCGGCAGCATGCACCTGAAGTGGAAGGAGGCCGGCGCGATCGGGACCAACGCGATCGTCGGTGGCGGCGTGCCGCTGGCTGCCGGGAGCGCGTGGGCCCACCGGCACGCGGGTACCGACGCCGTCTCCGTCACGTACTTCGGCGACGGCGCCGCGAACATCGGCTCGACGCTGGAAACCTTCAATCTCGCCGCGGCCTGGAAACTCCCGCTCTGCTTCTTCATCGAGAACAACCAGTACGCCGTCTCCACCAGCGTGCACGAGGCCACCGGTGAGCCGCGGCTGTCCGCGCGGGGTCCGGGCTTCGGGATCCGCAGCTGGAAGGTCGACGGGATGAACCCGCTCGCCGTCCACCTGGCGATGCGGCAGGCGCTGGCGCACATGCGGGCCGGCGACGGCCCGACGGTCGTCGAGGCCGACGTCTACCGGTACTTCCACCAGAACGGCGCCTTCCCCGGCAGCTCGTTCCGGTACCGGACGCGCGAGGAGGAGGCGGCCTGGCGGGCTCGCGACCCGATCGACCAGGTGCGCGGTCACCTCGCCCGCCGCGGCATCCTCAGCGATGACGACATCGACGCGGCAATCGCCGCCGCCAAGGCGCTGATGGCCGACGTCGGCCAGGTCCTGCTCGAGCCGAAGCCCGGCGGCAAGCCCAGGGAACGGCAGATCAGGCCGGCCGAGTGGCCGGACCCCGCGTTCGCGAACGTCGGCGTCCGCGGCGACCTCTCCGAGTTCGCCGACGCGCCGCTCGCCGACCGCGACACCTTCTCGGGGCAGCTCGCGGAGACCAAGTTCATCGAGGCCGTCGCCGGGGTGATGAACCGCCGGATGAGCACCGATGAACGGGTCGTCGTCATGGGTGAGGACGTGCACCGGCTCAACGGCGGGACCAACGGCGCCACGCGCGGTCTCAAGGACGCGTTCCCCGACCGGATCCTCGGGACGCCGATCAGCGAGAACGCCTTCACCGGCCTCGGCGGCGGCATCGCGCTGGACGGCCGGTTCCGGCCGGTCGTGGAGTTCATGTACGCCGACTTCATGTGGGTCGCCGCCGACCAGTTGTTCAACCAGATCGCCAAGGCGCGGCACATGTTCGGCGGCGACGATGCCGTGCCGATCGTGCTGCGCAGCAAGGTCGCCATGGGCACGGGGTACGGCTCCCAGCATTCGATGGACCCCGCAGGGGTCTTCGCCACCGCCCCTGGCTGGCGGATCGTCGCGCCGTCGACGCCCTTCGACTACGTGGGGCTGATGAACAGCGCGCTGCGGTGCAACGACCCGGTGCTGGTCCTGGAGCACGTCGACCTCTACACGTCCGTGGGGGAGGGGCCGGTCGACGACCTCGACTACTGCATCCCCGTCGGCAAGGCGGCGATCCGGCGGACCGGCAGCGACGTCACGGTCCTCACGTACCTGGCGATGACGAACTACGTGCTGCAGGCCGCCCAGCAGGTCGAGGACGTCGATGCCGAGGTCATCGACCTGCGCTGGCTGGACCGGGCCAGCATCGACTGGGACACCATCGGCGAGAGCATCAAGAAGACCAACAACGTCCTGATCGCCGAGCAGGGCGCCGTCGGGACGTCGTACGGCGGCTGGCTGGCCGACGAGATCCAGCGCCGGTTCTTCGACTGGCTCGACCACCCCGTGCAGCGGGTCACCGGCGGCGAGGCGTCGCCGTCGATCAGCAAGGTCCTCGAGCGGGCGGCGATCGCTCAGGCCGACGAGGTCGCCGCCGCGCTCCGCACGGTGAGCCGGTACTGACGGTGCCCGAGCTGCTGCGCATGCCCGAGATCGCTGCCGCCCAGACGTCGGCGGTCCTGGCCTCCTGGCCGGTCGCCGTCGGCACGACGTTCTCCGCCCAGGACGTCATCGCCACGGTCGAGACCGACAAGGCCGTCGTGGACGTCGAGGCCGACGCCGACGGCGTGATCCTGCGGGCCCTCGTCGCTCCCGGCACCGAGGTCCCGGTCGGGACGGCGATCGCCCTCCTGGGCCGGCCCGACGAGCGGGTCGAGGACGTCGACGCCGCCCTGGCGCAGCTCGGTGTCGAGGTGGCGGCGTCCGCGCCGCCGTCCGCGCCGCCGGCCGCGGAGCCCGCCGGCGACGGTCCGGTGCTGAGCCTCCCCGTGAGCAACGGTTCCGGACGGACCTTCGCCAGCCCGCTCGCCCGCCGCCTGGCCGGTGAGGCCGGGCTGCTGGTCACCGACCTGGTGGGCACCGGACCGGGTGGCCGGATCGTCCGCCGGGACGTCGAGGCCGCCCTGGCGCGGCGGGTCGCGACCGAGGAGGCCGAGGTCCACGACGCCAGCCCGGCCGCGTCGCCGCTGCCCGCATCCCTGCCGGCGGTGTCGGTGCCCACGCCGGAACCCGCGCCCGCCCCGGCCCCTGCGGAGGCTCCCCGCGCCCCGGTCCCCGCCCCGCGGGAGCCGGCCGCCTACACCGACGAGCCGCTGAGCCGGATGCGCAGGGCCGTCGCGGCGCGGCTCACCGAGAGCGTGACGACCGCACCGCACTTCTACGTCCGCGGCGTCGCCCGGGTCGACGAGCTGCTGCGGGTGCGCGCAGAGCTGAACGACGGCGCCGAGGTCGCGGTCTCGGTCAACGACCTGGTGGTCAAGGCGGTGGCCAGGGCACACCAGCTGGTGCCCGAGATGAACGTCGTCTGGACCGGGGAGGCGATCCGCTCGTTCGCCGGCGTGGACGTCGCGGTCGCCGTCGCGACCGACAGCGGCCTGGTCACGCCCGTGGTGCGCGGCGTCGACGGCCTCGCCGTCACGGCCGTCGCACGGGCGACGCGGGACGTCGCCGCCCGCGCCCGCGAGGGCCGGCTGCAGCAGCCGGAGCTCGAGGGCGGCAGCATCACCGTGTCCAACCTCGGCATGTTCGGGGTGGAGGAGTTCTCGGCGATCATCAACCCGCCGCAGGCGTCCATCCTCGCCGTCGGGGCCGCCCGTCAGGAACCCGTGGTCACCGACGGCCGGCTCGGCGTCGCCACCGTGCTGCGGGTGACCCTCTCGGTCGACCACCGCCCGGTCGACGGCGCCGTCGCCGCCCGGTGGATGTCGGCGTTCGTGTCGCTGCTCGAGCGGCCGGTGCGGATCCTGGCGTGAGTTCCGACGTGGTGACCCTGGTGGTCAACGGGGCCGAGCGCGAGGTCGCCTGCGACCCCGACACCCCGCTGCTGTACGTGCTCCGCAACGACCTCGGCCTGGTCGGCGCCAAGTTCGGCTGCGGGCTCGGGCTCTGCGGCGCCTGCAACGTGCTGGTCGACGGCCGCCCTGTGCACTCGTGCGACACACCGGTCTGGTCGGTTGCCGGCCGGCAGGTCACCACCGTCGAGGGGCTCGGTGCCGACGGCCGCCGGCACAGGCTGCAGGAGACCTTCGTCGAGCATCAGGCCCTGCAGTGCGGCTACTGCACGGCCGGGATGCTCGTGACCGGCGCCGCGCTGCTGGAGCGCGAGCCCGACGTCGACGAGGCGGGGGTGCGGCGGGCCCTCGACGGGAACCTCTGCCGCTGCGGCGCCCACAACCGGATCGTGCGGGCGGTGCTCGCCGCGAAGGCGCAGAGATGACCTCCCCGAGCCTGGAGAACAACCCGCGGCTCGGCTCCTGGCTGTCGGTCGAGCCCGACGGCCGGGTGCTGGTCCGCTCCGGCAAGGTCGAGCTGGGCCAGGGCGTGCTGACGGCGCTGGCGCAGATCGTGGCCGAGGAGCTCGACGTCGACCCCGCCCGCGTGGTGATGCTCGCCGCGGCCACCGACCGCAGCCCGGACGAGTCGTACACCGCCGGCAGCCTGTCGGTGCAGCACTCCGGGACGGCGCTGCGCGCGGTGTGTGCCCAGGTCCGCGGACTCTTCCTCGCCGCGGCGGCCGGCCGCCTCGGCGTCCCCGCGGACGAGCTCACCGTGGACGACGGCGTGATCCGCTGCGGTGCCGGGACGGTCACGTTCTGGGAGCTGGCGGATGCCGTCCCGCTGGACCGGGAGATCGTCCCGGGGGCCGCCACCAAGCGGGCGCGGGACTACGGCGTGGTCGGGCGGTCCCTGCCCCGGCTCGACGTCCCCGACAAGGTCGCCGGCCTCCCCTGGTTCATCCACGACCTGCGCCCCGAGGGGATGCTGTTCGGCCGGGTGCTCCGGCCGCCCTCGCGCGGTGCCGTCCTGCTCTCGGTGGACGACGCGCGGGCCCGCGAGGTGCCGGGCGTCGTCGCCGTCGTCCGGGACGGCTCGTTCCTCGGCGTCGTCGCCGAGCGCGAGGAGAACGCGCTGCGGGCACTCGCCGCCCTGCGCGCGGCGTGCACCTGGAAGGAGGCCGATTCGCTGCCCG
>JAODNJ010000277.1 GCA_025465155.1 Frankiales bacterium | reverse complement strand
GGGGCTCGGCAGCGAGTACGGCATCGAAGCCGGCCGGCCGGCCAGCTTCGTCGTCCTTCCCGCGACCGATCCCTTCGACGTGATCCGGCGACAGGTCCGCCCGTCCCACGTGGTCTCCCGTGGTGCGGTGATCGCCACGACCCCTGCCGCCCCGACCACCCTCACGTGGCCCGGTCGGGACGCCGAGGAGGTCGACTTCCGGCGCCGGCGCGACACCGTCCCGCCACGGCAGGTGCCGTGAACCGACCCACGAGGCTGTCCGACATCGGTATGCACGAGTCCGCAGATCAGGCGGAGGGCCTCCTGTCCTGGGGTCAGGACATCCGGGACAGATGGCTCGCGGCGTCGGCAACCTCGCCGCTCGCGCGAGGGCAACCACGAGTGAGCTGCTCCGCCGTCCCGGCCGTTCCACACCGCGGACATGGCGCCGCGCTACCGACCGGACGAGGCCGAGCGAGACGTCGCCGTCGCCAGGGCCATGAGGGACGAGCGTGCCTCAGGTGGCGCAGCTCTGCGGCCGTGCCGGCCAGCTCGGAGGCATGGGTTAACCTTGCTGCGCAGGAACCGGCCACCGTGAGCAACATCTGAGGCGCGCCGGCTGGGTCTGATCAGTGAAACCGCTGGTCACGCGGGTGTAGTTCAATGGTAGAACATCAGCTTCCCAAGCTGACAGTGAGGGTTCGATTCCCTTCACCCGCTCCACTGCGATGTCCCGAGACACCGTTCACAGGTGTCTCGGGACATCGTTCACGTTCGGGCCTTCGATCGGTGCTCCCGGCTGGGGTCGAGGCCGGATCCCGGAGTGGCTGTCCGCTGGTGCTGAGCACGCGGAGGTGCCGGCATGGCGTCGGCCGAGTCCGGTGTGGCGCAGGCTGCGGTGGTAGCGAACGGAGAGCTTGCCGTTCGAATCGATCGTGTCGTGGCGGACGCGGAAGCGGCCGTCGGTCAACGGGACTCCGGAGGCGCCGCGCGGTGCGCCACCTCGCCGCTACCCGGCTGTCACGAGGTGGCAGCCGCTCGGGCCGAACGGCTCGACCGCGAAACCCACGTGCACCAGGACCTCGGCAATGGCGGTGTTCATCGTCCGCTGTACGGCCGCATCGATTCCTGCGCCGCGCACCTGCTGCAGGGTCACCCGGTCGTGCTGTCGCCAGGTCACCACTATGCCGTCCGAGCCGGCGGCGGGGGTCAGACAGACCCCACCCACGGAACTCCCGCCGGGGCTCCGCGAGTCGCAGTCGTGCAGCGGAAGCCCCGCATCGACCAGGGCGGCCGCCGCCTCCACCACCAGCGTGGCCAGCGGGTTCGTGTCCGACAGCAGCGGATCCCAGTCCTCTGCCAGCCGGTCCAGCTGTTGCCCGAGTTCGGCCAGCCAGGCGCGCTCGTGCGGCGCCGGACGCCGGACCAGCCCCTCACCGGGCCGACGCGCGCCGTACACCGCCGAGGCCGGGAGCCCGCTCGCCAGGGCGGCCCAGTCCGCCTCCATCCGCTCGGGGAACGGGCCGGCCACCACCTGCCCACCGGCGCCGTCGCCCGGCGGGTCGCCGGCCTCGACGACCAGCCACCACCCGACCGCGGTTGCGCGCCCCGCGGCCAGCTTCCCCGCCGGGTGACCGGCCATGCCGACGGTCACCGAGTCACGGAGTTCCGGCTCCCCCGGCCACGGGGCCCTCTCGTCGGTCTCTCCCGGGAAGCTCCCGCTCGCCCGGGGTCGCCCGGCAGCCCCGGCGCCGGCGGCCACCTCCTGCCTGTCCCGCACGTGGTTGCCCCCGAACTCGTAGCGGGCGGTCGAGCTCATACCCAGAGCGACGACCAGCCCGGTGAGCGTGACGAAGCCCAGCACCGCCACAGTCGGCCAGATCAGGAGCACGGCCGCTCCTCCCGCGGAAGCTGCCGGCCCTCGGTCGAGAGGCGATGCAGCAGGGCAGGGGTCGCGCTCACAAGGGGTCTCCTCACCGCCGGGCCGCCGCGGCCGGGACGCGCGGCGAGCAGCTCAGAAGTTAGGCCCCGGCCAGGGTCCGGCGGCGGCCCCGAGGCCGTCCGGACAGTCCCCTTGACCCGATCGTTGCCGACGACCCGGCGAGGACGTGGTGACCCGGCTCAGGCGCCACTGTCTTGTCGACATCCGCCCCCTCAGCTGAGCGTGGCGGCGCGGCGGACAACGGTCGGTCACCACGGCGCCGGCGCCGGACACCGGCGCGTCGCGCGAGGCGGCACCCGGCCGTCGGGCGGGTGCCGGGCTCTCACCCGCTCTCATCCGGCCTGGGTGCCGGCTCACTCCGGGTCGGCGACGGCCCCGAACCGGACGGTGCCGTCCGCTGCCACGACGAGCCCCGGGTTGTAGGCGATCTCCCAGCGGAATCCGTCCGGATCCGCGACGTAGGCCGTGTACCCGCCCCACGGCGCCCGCGCCGGCTCGGCCACCACCCGCCCACCGGCGGCGCGCATCTGGTCGACGACGGCGCGGACCTCCTCCTCGCTGTCGACGTTGTGCGCCAGGCTCATCGGCGGGGGCGGCACCCGCCCGTCGGCCGTCCCGGCTTCCCGCGCGAGGTCCGACCGGCCGTACAGCGAGAGCACCACCCCCGGGCCGACCTGGAGGAAGACCGCCTCGCCCGCGTCGAGGAGCGGCGTCCAGCCGAGGCCGGCGATGTAGAAGGCTCGGGCCGCGTCGAGGTCCGAGACACCCAGCGTGATCATGGTGAGTCGCTGCTGCATGGCGGCAGCCTGCACCCGGGGTCCGACAGCGGTCGGATTCGACTGCAATTGCGTATCGGTCGGGTCACGCAAAGTTCGGGCACGCCGCGGGATGTATCCGGAACAGGTCCGGAATGGCATTCCCCGCCTGCGCGCGGGTCCTTGGGCCCTGTCCGGGTCGGAGCCGCCGCCCGACCATCGAGCCATGCGCGAGCCCCGCCACTTCCCGCCCGAACCCGACCCGGACGAGGCGAACGCGCAGCGGCAGGGCGCCGACGGGCCCCGGCCCGGGACCGACGGCGGATCGGTCGAGCCGCTCCGTCTTCCCCCGCTCTTCGCCCGGCGCCAGGCCCCGTGGCTGCTGGTCGAGGTCGACGGCTCACCGGCCGGGCACGGCGGCCTCGTCTGGGCCCTGCGCGAGGCGGCCCGGCGGGAGGCCACGGTCCTCGCCGTCACCGTCCTCGACGACGCGCCCGAGCACCCCCTGGGCGCCGCGCGGCCGGCCTCTGCGACCAGCCATGCCGCCGCCCTCGACAGACTGGAGGCCCGCGTCCTGCGCGCCATCGCCGAGACCGGAGTGCACGGTCGCTCCCGGACCGCCGTCCTGGAGAGGCCTGTGTTCGAGGCGCTGACGGCCGCGGCCTCGGGAGCCGACCTGGTCATCGTCGGTGCTGCGAGCAAGACGCTGCTGCGGCCGGCAGTCGCCCGGCCACCCTTCCGGCGCCTGCCGCGAGGGGCGTGAGTCGCCCGTCATCCGGATCGCTCCCACTTCCGGCGACCTGTCCGGACCGCCTACCGTCGGGCCGTGACCCCGCCCGACGCGGTGGTGGTGCCCGAGGGTCGCCGCCTTCCGAACGCGACGACGCATGGCTCGCTCGCCGCGGCCGTCCTGGCTGCCGCCTCACGGGAGCCCGTCGACGCCACGCTGCGGCAGGTGGTGCAGGCGGCCGTGGAGCACGTCGGCGCGACCTACGGCGCGATGGGCGTGCTCACGCCCGACGGCCGGCAACTGGACCGGTTCGTCATCGTGGGGATGGACGATGCCGACGGCGAGCGGATCGGCCAGCTGCCGACCGGCCGCGGCATCCTCGGGCTGCTGGTGGAACAGCCGGCGATCCTGCGGCTGGACGACCTCGGCTCCCACCCCGCGTCGACCGGGTTCCCGCCGGGACATCCTCCGATGCGCTCGTTCCTCGGCGTCCCCGTGCGGGTGCGCGATGCCGTCTTCGGCAACCTCTACCTCACCGAGAAGCGGACCGGGGGCCCGTTCACCGAGGCCGACGCCGAGGCCGCGCAGGCCCTGGCCGCCGTCGCGGGGCTGGCGATCGAGAACGCCCGACTGGCCACGCACGCGGAGCTGCGGCGCGCATGGGTACAGGCCGGCACGGAGACGGCGACCTCGCTGCTCTCGGGCGCCGGCGAGGGGACGGTCCTGCGGGAGGTCGCCGCGCAGGTCGCCGACCTGACCGCGGCCGACCTCACCGGCGTGCTCATGAGCAACCCCGACGACGAGGGATCGCTCACCATCGTCGCCGCCGTCGGCCCGAACGCCGGAGATCTCGAGGGTGTCCGGGTGCCCCTGTCCGACACGCACGTCGGCCGGGTGCACAGCTCCGGGATGGCGACCATCGTCGACGACGTCGGCGCCGACCCCGCCGTCGGGCGGCACGCGGACGTCGCCGTCGAGATCACCACTCGCTGCGGCCCCGGCCTCCTCGTGCCGCTGGGCAGCTCGCCACCTCTGGGCATGATCGTCGCGTTGCGCTTCCGGGAGCGCGAGCAGTTCGACACCTCGCTGCTGGAACCGCTGACCGGCTTCGCCACGCAGACGGCGGTGGCCGTGGCGCTGGCCCGGACGCAGGCACGGGAGCGCCGGCTGCAGGTGCAGGCCGACCGCAACCGCATCGCCAGGGACCTGCACGACCACGTCGTCCAGCGGATCTTCGCGACGGCTCTCTCCCTGGACCGGCTCAGCCGGTCGCTGGATCCCGCGCAGCCGGAGGCCGCCGAGCGCCTGTCCCACAGCGTCGACGAGCTGGACGGCACGATCGCCGAGATCCGCGCGGCGATCTTCGAGCTGCACCAGGAGGAGCAGCTGCGGCCGGCCGCCCTGCGCTCGCAGCTGAGCGACGTCGTCCGTCAGGTGACCGAGGGCCGGCCGCTGCGCCGCGACGTCCGCCTCCGGGGCGCGGTGGAAGACCTCCCGCCCGGCCTGATCCCCGACCTCCTGGCGGTGGTGCGCGAGCTGGTCACCAACGTCGTCCGTCATGCCGCGGCAAGCCGGGTCACGGTCACCCTCACCGCGGACGAGGAGGTGCGCGTGGTCGTCACCGACGACGGCGTCGGGCTGCACCCGGCGAGCGTGCGGAGCGGACTGGCCAATCTCGCCGACCGCGCCGAACGCCGCGGAGGCCGGCTGACCACGTCGGCGCGCACGGTGGGCACGCAGGTGCGCTGGACGGTCCCCCGCCGCTGAGGCATCCCGGAGACATCGCGGAGGCATCCCGCCGCCCGGCTCAGCTCCGCGTGGGCCGGTCGCGCATCTCGGTGGCGAGGATCGCCGCCTGGGTCCGGCGCTCGAGACCCAGCTTGGCCAGGAGATGACTGGTGTAGTTCTTCACCGTCTTCTCGGCCAGGCCCATGCGCTCGCCGATCTGCCGGTTCGTCAGCCCTTCGCCGATCAGCCGCAGCACCGAGCGCTCCTGCTCCGTGAGCTGCGCCAGCCGGTCCGCGCCCGCGCGCCGGGGAGGAGGTTC
>JAODNJ010000533.1 GCA_025465155.1 Frankiales bacterium | reverse complement strand
CCAGGCCGGGAGTCATGAGCAGCACCAGGGCGGCGCTGGCCAGGACCCAGGCGGTGTCGCCGGTGTTCACGGCAACCTCCTGAGAAGGGTCGTAGGGTCGGCGCACCCTCGATGGGGCGACGTGGGGTCCACGGTGCCGTCGCCCTGTTTCCGGGAGCGGCGCGGCGCTGTTTCGGTGCGGTGAACTCCACGCCGCGTGTCCCGCCCGGATGTTCCAGTCGCGTTGCGCAGCCCCCCGGCCGTGACGACGGTCACGTGGGACCGGGCCGAGGGCGGTTCACTCCCCTGGTGTTGTTGCAAACCGTTGGCAGGTAGGTTCGGCCGCGTGACCTCGACCCTGGCGGCCCGGCCGAAAGCCCGGCTCACCCGGCAGGAGTGGCGCGGCGCGGCGGGCATGGGCTCCGTGGTGGTGGGGCTGCACCTGGTCGGCTGGATCACGCTGCTCGCCGTCGTCGTCCCCGCGCACTACGCCGCCGGCGGCCAGGTGTTCGGCATCGGACTCGGGGTCACGGCGTACAGCCTGGGCATGCGGCACGCCTTCGACGCCGACCACATCGCGGCCATCGACAACACGACCCGCAAGCTCATGGCAGAGGGCCGCCGGCCGCTGTCGGTGGGCTTCTGGTTCTCCCTCGGCCACTCCTCCGTGGTGATGGCGCTGTGCCTGCTGCTGGCAGCCGGCGTGCGCGCCCTCGCGGGCCAGGTCGGGTCGGACAGCTCCTCGCTGCAGCAGGTCACCGGCCTCGTAGGGGTGGCCGTGTCCGGCACCTTCCTGCTGCTGATCGGGGTGATCAACCTCGGCGTCCTGCGCCGGATCCTCGGCGTGTGGCAGGGCATGCGGGCCGGCACCTACGACGAGGCCGAGCTCGAGGAGCACCTCAACAACCGCGGCCTGCTCAACCGCGTGCTGGGCAGGTTCACCCGCGCGGTCCGGAAGCCGTGGCACATGTATCCGGTTGGCCTGCTCTTCGGCCTCGGCTTCGACACCGCCACCGAGGTCTCCCTGCTCGTCCTCGCCGGCGGCGCCGCGGCCTTCACACTGCCCTGGTACGCGATCCTGACCCTGCCGGTCCTGTTCGCAGCGGGCATGAGCCTGCTGGACACGATCGACGGGTCGTTCATGAACTTCGCCTACGGCTGGGCGTTCTCCCAGCCGGTCCGGAAGGTGTACTACAACCTCACGATCACCGGCCTGTCGGTGGCAGTGGCACTCATCATCGGCGGGATCGAACTGACCTCCATCCTCGTGGAGCAGCTGCACATCACCTCGGGACCGCTGGCGGCGATCGGCGGACTGGACCTCAACCACGTCGGTTACGCCATCGTGGGCCTGTTCGCCCTGACCTGGCTGGTCGCGGGCCTGGTCTGGCGGTTCGGCCGGATCGAGCAGCGCTGGAGCGGGACGACGAAGGCCTAGTCCCCACTCCCGACGAGCGCCTCGGCGAACGCCTCCGGCTCGAAGGGCGCCAGGTCGTCGGGCCCCTCCCCGAGGCCCACCAGCTTGACCGGGATGCCCAGCTCCCGCTGCACCGAGATGACGATGCCGCCCTTCGCCGTCCCGTCGAGCTTGGTGAGGACGACGCCGGTGACCGCCACCGCCTCGGTGAAGACCCGGGCCTGGACGACGCCGTTCTGACCCGTCGTCGCGTCGAGGACCAGCAGCGTCTCGGTGACCGGCGCGAGCTTCTCCACCACCCGCTTGATCTTGCCCAGCTCGTCCATCAGCCCGGCCTTCGTGTGCAGCCGCCCGGCGGTGTCGACGACGACGGTGTCGACCTCGCCCTCGGTCCCCGTGCGCACCGCCTCGAAGGCGACCGAGGCCGGGTCGCCTCCCTCGCGGCCGCGAACGGTCAGCACGCCGACCCGCTCCCCCCACGTCTCCAGCTGGTCGGCGGCGGCGGCGCGGAAGGTGTCCGCGGCGCCGAGCACGACGCTCTTTCCGTCACCGACGAGCACGCGGGCAATCTTCCCGACCGTCGTGGTCTTCCCGGCGCCGTTGACGCCGACGACGAGGACGACCCCGGGCAGACCGTCGTGGCGGTCGGTGGCCAGCGACCTGTCCAGCTCAGGGCCGAGGACGGCGGTCAGCTCGCGGACCAGCAGCTCGCGCAGCTGCCGCCCCGATGCGGTGGCCAGCACCATCGACTGGGTGCGCAGCCGCTCGACGATCTGGGTGGTGGCGGTGATGCCGACGTCGGCGGCCAGCAGGGTCTCCTCGACCTCTTCCCAGTCCTCCTCGGTCAGCTTCTCCCTCGCGAGGACCGTGAGCAGGCCCCGGCCCAGCGACGACTGCGAGCGGGCCAGCCGGGAGCGGAGCCGGACCAGCCGGCCGGCGGAGGGCGGCGGGGTCTCGAACGCGGGCGCGGGCTCCGGCTCGGCCGGCGGTAGCTCGACGTCGGGCGCCGGCTCGGGCTGCACGGTGTCGGGCTGGACCTGGTCGGCCACGTCCGGCGGCACGGCCAGGCCGGAGGTGGTGGCACCCGAGGGCTCACGCGCCTCGGGCGGACGGGGCCGGGTGAGCGTCGTGCCGGTGGCGGCGTCCTCGTCGAGGCGGGTGGTTCGCCTCCCCCGCGCGACCAGCAGGCTCACCCCGGCGAGGAGAGCGACGACGAGGATCGCGATCGCGATGAGCACGTACTCCATGCCGGAAGTCTTCCAGCCCCGCGGATGACAGGCTGGCCCCCATGACCAGACCCGTGCCCGGTCCGGATCAGCCGCCGATCCCGGTCCGGCTCGTCACCTTCAACACCCACCACGGTGTCGGCTTCGACGACCGGCACGACCTGCCGCGGCTGGCCACGGTGCTCGCCTCGGTGGACGCCGATGTCATCTGCCTGCAGGAGGTCGACCGGCACTTCGGCGAACGCAGCGAGGACGTCGACCAGGCGCTGCTGCTCTCCCGGGCGCTGGACATGCAGCTGGCCTGGGGGCCGGCGATCGACCGGCCGGGGGCGGGCGGGCAGGGTTCGGGTGAGTTGCGCCGCCAGTACGGCAACGCGCTGCTGTCCCGCCTGCCGATCCTCGTCAGCGACGTGCACCGGCTGCCCGGCGACGGCGAGCCGAGGATCGCGCTGCGCACGATGATCGAGCTCGACGGCGGCGCGCTCTGGGTGACGACGACGCACCTGACGAACGATTCGGCGGAGGTGCGGGCCGGGCAGGCCGCGGCGCTCGCGGAGTTGCACACCGGGCCGATGGAGACCGGCGTCCTCGTCGGCGACTTCAACGCCGCTCCGGACGCCCCCGAGCTCGACCCGCTACGGCAGCGGTTCACCGACGCGTGGCAGCTCGCGCAGGCCCGCGAGGACCGGGCCGGGTGGCGGTTCTGGCAGCGCGACGAAGGGCACACCCACCCGGCAGGGGGCCCGCACCGGCGGATCGATCAGGTCTGGGTCTCCGCCGGGGTGACGGTGCGCGCCGCCGCCGTCCTCGACAACGAGGGGGCATCGGACCACCTGCCCCTGGTGGTGGACCTGGAGGTCCGCTCCGGCGTCTGACCCGTCACCAGGACGGCCATGGCGGTGGTCCGGGGGTCAGGCGGACTCGAGTTCGCGGAGACGCTGGCTGATGACGCCGGTGATGCCGTCGCCGCGCATGCTGACGCCGTAGAGGGCATCGGCGATCTCCATCGTCCGCTTCTGGTGCGTGATGACGATCAGCTGCGACGTCGACCGGAGCTGCTCGATCAGCGTGAGCAGCCTGCCCAGGTTGACGTCGTCGAGCGCCGCCTCCACCTCATCCAGCACGTAGAAGGGCGACGGGCGGGCGCGGAAGATCGCGACCAGCAGGGCGACGGCGGTCAGCGACCGTTCACCGCCGGAGAGCAGCGAGAGCCGCTTGACCTTCTTGCCGGGGGGCCTGGCCTCGACCTCGATGCCGGTGGCGAGCAGGTCGTCGGGCTCGGTCAGCACCAGCCGGCCCGAGCCGCCGGGGAAGAGGGTGGCGAAGACCTGCTCGAACTCCTTCTGCACGTCGGCGAAGGCCGCGGCGAAGACGTCGTGGATCCGCTCGTCGACCTCGCGGACGACGGTCAGCAGGTCCCGCCGGGTCGCCTTGAGGTCCTCGAGCTGGGTCGCCAGGAAGCCGTGCCGCTCCTCCAGCGCCGCGAACTCCTCGAGGGCCAGCGGGTTGACCTTGCCGAGGGTGGCGAGGTCGCGCTCGGCCTTGGCCGCGCGCCGCTCCTGGACGGCGCGGTCGTAGGGCTCCGGGTCGGGCTCCGGCTCCCCCTCGGCCTCCGCGGCTGCCAGCAGCTCCGGCGACGGCGGGATGACGGCGGCAGGGCCGTACTCGGCCAGCAGCGTGGCGAGGTCGACGCCGTACTCCTCCGCCGCCTTCGACTCCAGCGCCTCGATCCGGTAGCGCTGCTCGGCCCGCGCGACCTCGTCGCGGTGCACCTCGTCGGTGAGCATGTCGAGCTCCGCGGTGGCCGCCCGCACCCGGCCGCGCACCTCGAGCAGCTCCGCCTCGGCCGTGGCTCGGGAAGCGGCGATCTCGTCGCGGTCGGCAGCGGCCCGGCCGAGCGAGGTGGCCAGCGCGGTCAGCGCCAGATCGGCGTCCCGGCGCACGCGCGCGGCGACCACGGCGCCGCGTTCCCGCGCGGCCCGTGCCGCCGCGGCACGCTCGCGGGCCGCACGCTCCTGGCGGGCCTGGCGGCGCAGCGACTCGGCGCGCCCGTGCAGCGCGCGGGCCCGCTCCTCCGCGGTGCGCACCGCCAGCCGTGACTCCGTCTCGCTCTGCCGGGCCGCGGCGACCTCGGCGCGCAGCCGGTCGCGCTCGTCGGTCGGCGGCTCGTCCTCGAGCGGGGCCGCCTCGGCCGCCGCGAGTCGCTCCTCCAGCGCGGTCAGCGTCGTCAGGGCCTGCTCCAGCGCCTGCTCGGCCCGCACGCGCGCTGCCTCGTGCCGCTCGGCCTC
>JAODNJ010000263.1 GCA_025465155.1 Frankiales bacterium | reverse complement strand
GTGGTGGTGTCGTGGGAGCCGGCTCCGGCGGCGAGGGAGAGGCGGGCCCCGTTGACGGCGGCGACCATGCGCGCACACAGGGGTTCGAAGGCTCGCGGCCGGCTGATGAGCCAGGCCTGGACCTGCTGGTTGTCCCAGTTGTTGCGGGCGCCGGGGGCTGCCTGCTCGCGGCCGCCGGTGAGCCCTTGGACCCAGGCGGCGGGGAGCTCGGGGAGCTGGTCGACGTCGGGGGGTGGGCACGGTTCCCCGTCGGGGTCGGTCCATTGGTAGGTGGCGCCGGTGTCGGGGTGGATGCTGGGCCAGACGACGGCGTACCGGTGGCCGGTGTGCACGGTTTCGACGCTGGGCCCGATTTCACCGGGCCACGCGAGGCCTTCGGGGACGCGGTAGAAGCTGATGCCGCTGACACCTTCGCGGCTGCTGCTCTTCCAGCTGGGGGGAGGCGGCCCGTACCGTTTGCATGCGGCGATGAACGTTTCGAAGCCGGGTTTGCCGTCGTAGGAGTCGATGTCGATGCCGAGGAACCCGGGCGGCAACCTGAGGGCGATGTTGCCGTTGCCTTCCCGGCCTTCGGCCCAGCTCATGCAGTCGGCGTAGGACGGCCAGATACCGCCCGGGCCGGTGACCCCCTTGGGCGGCGAGGCCTTCTTACGTGGGGGGAGGGGGATGATGCCGGTCCACCCGGCGGCCCGGTACGACTCCCACGCGTGTGCGTACGGTCCTGTCATAGTGCCGCTGGCCGCGGCTGTATCGGGTGCTTCACGTGCCCTGCCCGGTCGTGAACCGGTGCCCGGCGGTCCGGGGGCAGGGCGGGTGTTAGGAGGTGAGGACGATGCCGGCGTTGAGCTCGTCGGCGACCTGTTGGGCGGTGGCCTTGTCGGCGCAGGGGATGATCCGCCGGGTGGGCGGGTGCGGGTCCTGGTCGCGGCGCGTGTCGAACACGGACGCGTCGTACCAGGACCCGACGGGGCCGGACACCTTGTAGCGGGGCTCGGCGGCCATCAGGCGGGGATGACCTTGACGAAGAACAGTTCGCCGTCCGGGGTCTCGACGCCGATGGCGTCGTCCTCACCTTCGATGGGTGCGGCCTGCTCAAGCACGTCGGTTTCGTTGAGCGCTTTGATGACCAGGTCGCGAAGCTGGATGACGTCCATGGGGTTGCGGGTCCTTCCTTATCTGCGAGAGGGGCGGAGGGCCCGGGCCGCCTCGGCGGGGTGACGGCGGCCCGGGGGTTGGTTACGCCCAGCCGAGGGCGGCGCGCTGCTCCGGGGTCAGGGCGGCCATGGCGGCCTGCTGCTCCGGGGTCAGGGCGGGCGCCCCGGCCGGAGCGGCGGGCTGTGCGGGGGCCTGCTGGACCGGAGCGGCCGGGGCGGGCGGCGCGTACTGCTGCTGCTGCGCCGGGGGCTGCTGCGCGTACCCCTGGGGCACCTGCTGGGCGGGCGGCGCCTGGTACCCGGCCGGGACCTGCGGGACGCCGTACGGCTGCGCGGGGGGCGCCGCCGGGGCGTACTGCTGGGCGGGTGCCGGGTAACCCGGCGCGGGCGGCGGCGTGTACTGGCCGAAGCCCTGCGGGGCGTACTGCTGCGGCGGTGCGACCTGCGGGGGCTGCCCGACCCCGCGCTGCACCTCAACAGCGAAGTGCTTCAGGCTTTTGCCGCCGGCGCGCTGCTCGATCTGGGTGAGGGTCACCCGGATGTGGTCGCCCGCCTCCGGCCGCTGGGAGGCCAGCTCGGTCTTGAGGCGGATCTGCCCGGCGGTGAGGGTGCGCTCCTCGCCCTGGTCGGTGACCAGGAGGATCTGCGGGGCAACGGACCCGTCGTCGAACTTGTGGGGGCGGATGACCTGGATGACGCCGGCCGCGGTGTCGCCGACGTTGTCGAGCTTGATGAATTCGCCGCCGACGCGCAGGTCGGGGTGGTCCCAAACGCTCATGTTGTGGTGCCTTTCGGTTGGTGCCTGATCAGATCGGGTCTGGTCTGGCGGGGTTGGGTGGCTACCTGACGTAGCCGGTCGCCCCGGGGTGTCCGGGGCAGGCCTGCTCGACCTCGGTGGAGGCGGGCAGGAAGTAGGGGCAGTACGTGCACATGGCGTCCGCGGTGGACAGGATGGGCAACGCGGCGGTGCCGAGGGCGCTGACCATGCGGGAGATGCCGGCGGCCCGGTTCATGGCGTCGATGACGATCTGCTCGTCGTACGGCTCGGACCAGAAATGGTTCTGCCGGAACTCCTGATCGCGGGGCAGGAACCACACGGCGACGTGCCGGACGGGGTAGCCCTTGCGGACCCAGCCACGGGCGTAGGAGTGGGCTTGGACCCGGTACTGGGGGCCGGGCCCGTTCGCCCGGTATCCGCGCAGCTGCTCGCCGCCGACGAACTTGTAGTCCAGCGCGGTGGCGGTCACCCGGTCGTAGATGTCGCAGTCCCCGTTGAGGGGTTCCCCGTCGATCTCGTCGCCGACGTTGACGCGCATTTCGACCATGTAGCGGGGGCCGAGGATGTCGGCCAACGGCAGGGTGAGGGTGTGGCGGGCGACGGTTTCCTTCGCCCACTCGTGCATGTTCGTGCCGATGAGGGGTTTCCAGGGGATGCCCCGGTTGTTGACGACCTGCGCGCCGGCGAGTTTGGCGCCGATGCGCCGGTCGCACGGGTGCCCGTACTCGGAGGGCCCGATGCGTTTTTGCAGGCTGCGCGGCTGGTTGGTGATGGTGTCGATGAACAGCTTTGTCAGGGCCTGGTGCAGGTCCTCGGGCCCGGCGTCCGGGTTGGAGATGTCGGGGAAGACCTCTGTCACGGCTTCACCTGCTCGGCGGCCATAGTGTTGGCGGCGTCGGGGGTTTTGCCGGATCCGAGGCAGCGGCACTCACCGCGAACGTGGCGGCCGCTGGTGGGGACGTGGGGGTAGAAGCGGCCGGACGTGGCGACCACCACGACGCGCTTGCACACGGGGCACATGGCGGCGTAGCGCTCCATCACTGGCCACCGCCGTGGATCGGGCAGTCCTGCTGGGGGCCCTCGTAGTTGGCGGGCCCGCCGTCGGCGCAGTGGCACCTGCGGTACTTCGCCAGTTCGGTGAGAACGGCGGCGATGTCGCTGGCCCGCACCTCAGCGGTGACGTCGCCGTACCGGTCGGCGTGGCGGACGAGCTCGTCGGGCGACGGCACCCGGCAGATCCGCCCTTTGCGGAGCTCGTCCTGGGTCGCCGTCTTGTGGGATTCCAGGAAGGTGGTGAGCCGGGTGATGGCTTCGTCCACGGGCGGGATCTGAGTGTCGGCCATCACTTGACCGCCTTCGGCTTGACCAGCTCGAAGCGGCGGCCGGGCTCCCCGTACGTCGTGTACTGCTTCTCGATGTCGGGGTGGTCCTTGGCGAGCTGCTTGCGGTTGAACCGCTTGGACGCGGCGACGTGCAGCCAGCGGAGCACGGGCTTGCCGTCGATGAGCCCGTCGACGTTGTCGCCGAGCACGGCCTTGATCTGTTCCTGCGCCTGCGCCTCGATGCCGTCGAGCTCTTCGCGCTTCTTCGCGACCTGATCGAGGATCAGGTACCAGCCGGCGACTCCGGCGGCGGCCAGGTCGACACCGGCGGGCTGCGTCGGGGCGGGGACGGGTGGGGTGGGGTCGGGTTGGGTCTGGTCGGTCACGGTCTCTTCCTTGGCGTATTGGTCGTGCAGGATTTGGCGGAACTCCTCGACGGCGGCGAGGTCGGTCTGGGTGAGCTGTCGGCCTCGCATGCAGGCGACACCCCCGTTGCCGAGCGGGATGCACGTCATAGGGGCACCTCCCTGTTGAGGAGGTCCCGGAGCGTTACGCCCTGCTCGCGGAGGGAGGTGATGTAGCGCCACCCTGTGCGTTCGCATCGGCCGACGGCGGCCGCGGCCTGAGCGACGGCCTGTTTGGCGGTGTCGGCGGGCCGGGTCTTGAGGACCAGGACGAAGTCCTCGATGCGCTCAAGGCGGGGACCCGAGGGCTTGGCGCCGTTGATGCGGCCGATCTCGACCGGTGTCATTGGTGGCGGCGGTCCGCCGGCGGGTTTGCCGTGGCGGCGCCACCGGTCGTAGCAGGTCTGGCGCCAGCCGTGCGCCGCGTGCCTGCCGGTCTGTCCGCAGCACCCGCACTCGATGAAGCGTCCGGGCTTCCAGCGGCCGCTCATGACGTTTCCCCCTCACCGGCATCGGCGGCGAGGTCGTCCATGCCGCGGATGAGGTCGCAGCCGAAGCACCCGCACGTGGCGCTGAACGTGGTGAGCTGCTTGTGGAGGGTTCGCCCGGCGACGGTGACGTATTCGCGGAGCCGCAGAATCTCGGCGCGCTGCTTGCCGACGAGTGCGAGCTCCTCGTCGGCGTCGAGGCGCCGGCGTGCGTCGGCGACGGTCCGCGCGGTGTCCCCGGTCGCCGCCTTGAAGGCGGCCATGGCCTTGGGGGAGAGCCGGTCGGGTAGCTGCTCGATCCGGTAGATGAGGCCGGTGATGGGCAGGAGCGCTTCGCGGACGTACTTGTCGAGGACGCGCTGGGACCAGGCGGCCCGGTCGTCTTCGACGCTGCGCCGGGCCGCCGCGCGGGCCTCACGGTCACGCCGCTCCTGCGCGACGATCAGGGCGGTGTTCTCGTGGCCCAGGAGCGAGGCTTCCTGGCGGGCCTTGTCGTACTCGGCGAGCACGACCTCGATGTCGGTGAGGCGGTCGGAGGCTGGGTCACGGTCGATGGCCTGCTTGCGGAGGTCCAGGATGCGGCCGCGGACCTTCTGGAACTCGTCCATCCGTTTCTGTGCGTCGTCCATCAGCCCTCCAACGTCGGGAGCTTGTCGCGGGTCCGCCAGATCTGGGCGTGCTGGACGCACAGGTACCGGTCGCTGTTGGCGGTCTTCCGCCGCCACTTGCCGTCCAAAGACGCCGGGCCCTTGCCGTCGTTCTGGGCGAGGAAGAGCTTGCAGTCGTCGCATTTGTGCGGCTTCTGCGGCCGGTACTTCGTCCAGACGACCTGGTTGGCGCCTATGAACCGGGTGTGCTGCTTGGGCGCCCAACGGCGCTGGGCGGGCGGCACGTCGAACAGGGGGATGTCTTCCATCACACCGTCACCTCCGGGAACAGGTCCATTTGGACGGGCTTGGCGGCCGGCTTCGGGTGCCCGCACGAGCAGTCGCACACCCACCGGCACACCCGGTCGGCGAGCCACACCATGGCGAGGTACTCGTGCCGTGGGCCGGTGGCCGAGGTGTCGGTGGGGTGCTCGTACGGCTCGGTGAAGTAGCGGGGGCTCGCTCCGGAGCGACCGCAGATGACGGTTTCGTATGAGCGAAGCGGGGTGGCGCGGTGGCATTTGCCGT
>JAODNJ010000228.1 GCA_025465155.1 Frankiales bacterium | reverse complement strand
TGCCGGACACCACCGACACGTGGCGTCGACCGCTGCGGCATCGTGGCGGGCATGGAGTTCCACGACGTCGTCCGCAGGCGGCGCATGGTGCGCGACTACGACCCCGACCGGACGGTGCCGCCGGAGGTCCGCGAGCGGCTGCTGGAGCACGCGTTGCATGCGCCGTCGGCCGGCTTCAGCCAGGGATGGGCCTTCCTGGTGCTCGAGACCCCGGACGAGCGCGACCGGTTCTGGTCCGCGACCTCCGCCGGCGGCCCTCCCGACGGCTGGCTCACCCGGATGCGACGCGCCCCTCTGCTGGTACTGCCGCTGAGCCACAAGGCGGCCTACCTCGAGCGCTACGCCGAGCCGGACAAGGGCTGGACCGACCGGGACGAGGCGCGCTGGCCGGTGCCCTACTGGGACATCGACACCGGCATGGCGTCGCTGCTCATGCTGCTGACGGCCGTCGACGAAGGGCTGGGCGCATGCTTCTTCGGCGTGCCACCCGAGTACCTCGACGCCGTACGGGAGACCTTCGGAGTGCCGCAGGCGTACACGCCGATCGGCTGCGTCGCGGTCGGCTACCCCGGCTGCGACGACCCCCGCTCCCCCTCCCTGGCACGCGGCCGGCGGGGCGTCGACGAGGTGGTGCACCGCGGCTCCTGGTGACCCGGAGTCCTCCGTCAGCCCAGTTGCCTGCTCGTGGACACCAGGACGAGGTCGGAGCTGTGCGTGCCCGCAGCGGTCACGCCCGCCGGCCGCGCGGCGTATCCGGGCAGGCCGTCCAGGCCGTCGCTGCCGTCGGTGGCCCGGAGCGTCAGCGGGCCGGCGGGAGCAGCGCCCTCGACGGTGAGCAGCACCTCGATGCCCTCCGCCGGCGGACCGGAGTAGATGATCCGCAGCCGGTTGCCGCCCAGGGCCTTCCGGCCGACGTCGGTGCCCTGCACGCGGGCCGCCGTGATCCGTCCTGCGCCGGCGGACAGGTCGAGGGCGAGCAGGCGGACGGGCCGCCGCGGAAGGACCCGGACGGTGACCTCGTGCCGCGCACCGACCACCCGGTCTCCGACGGGGGTCACGAGCGGGGCCGGGAGCGCCGCGGGGCGGGCCGGTCCCGTCGAGACGTCGGCTCCGGCGAGGAACGGGAAGGCGACCGGGAGCGGGCTGTGGCCGGAGACGTAACGCCGCGTGACGGCGCCGGGAGCGGTCTCGGTGCTGGCCCACCAGGCCTGCGCACGATCGGCGTCGAGGGCGTAGACGAGCTGGCTCGGTACCGGGTGGGCGTCGTCGAAGCGGTCGACGGCCAGCCCGGCGAACGCGCAGAGCACTGCCACCACCAGCGCGCCGGCGGGCACGAGCGCCGCCGCCGGCCGCCGCCGGTCGCCGTCCGGGTCCGGGAACAGCAGTTCGAAGGCCGGCAGCAGCGCCAGCACGAGCAGCGTGACGACGAACCCGGGGACGGCCGCCACCCGCAGGCCCAGGGCCGGGAAGAACAGCGCCGCCGTCGGCGCCAGGACGACGACGGCGACCCCACCGCCGACGAGCGAGGCGACCTCGCTCGCTCCCCGCCTCCTCGTCGTGGCGGCGGCGATGCCGGCCAGCCCACCGGCCACGGCGGGCCAGGCGGCGAGGTACGAGCCGCCCGGCGCCAGCCCGGCCAGGACGGCACCGAGCACCGCCATCCAGACAAGGACGCCGGCCATCAGGGTCGTCGGGCCGATCCGGCGGCGCAGCACGGCGTACCAGGCCAGCACCACGGTGAGGACCACACCGACGACGGCGAGCCGGTACCAGCCCGGCCGCCAGGGGTCGATCATGGCCGCATAGCCCGGACGGAGCAGCACGAGCAACCGCCAGAGACCCTGTGCGCCCAGCGGGGCGAGCACGAGCGGGATCAGCGCCAGCACCGCCCCACCCGCCGTCCGGGCCAGGGAGCTGATCCCCCGCCGACGGAGGACCCCGACGAATCCGGCCACCGCGGCCAGGCCGGCCACGGCCACCGGCCAGACCAGGCGGCCGTCGTAGTGCGCCAGCCGGCCCAGCACCGGGAAGTACGTCGCGTCCGCGGCCGCCGGGCGGGACATCCGCCGCAGGTCCGCGCCGCCCAGATCGCGCGCGAGCGCGAGGGTGTTGTCACCGAGGGCCTGGAGGCTGCCGCGGTTCAGCCGCTCCGGGGTGTCCTGGGCGGTGTGGTAGGCGGCAGCGCCGTCGATGTAAGCGGTATTCAGGCCGCTGAAACGGCCGTCGGCGAGGATCGGCGTGAAGTCGGTGTCGTTCGGAAGCGCCCGGTAGACCTCGACGGCGACGCTGCTGGCCACCGGGTACGGGGCCGCGGCGGCCAACCGGGCCGCGAGGGCCGCATTGCCGCGCGAGGTCTCGAAGGTGAGGGGCGGGCCGCTGGTACCACGTGCCTCCAGGTTGAGCACGACCCCTCCGGCGCCCGCCAGGGGGTGGTCGGCGGCGAACGCCTGGGCCCCGCAGAGGCAGGCCTCCTCGCCGTCGGTGAGGACGACAACCACGTCGTTGCGCAGTCGCGGGCCGGCGGTGAGCGCCCGCACCGTCTCCAGAACGGCCGCCACGCCGGCGGTGTCGTCGCTGGCCCCGGGCCCGTTCTGGACCGAGTCGTGGTGGGCCATGAGGAACAGCCGGCCGGTCGAGCCGGTACCCGGAAGCACCGCGACGACATTGCGGACCGACGCCATGTCGGTGGCGCCCGGACCCGACGGCCAGTCCCCCACCGCGGTCTGCACCCGGGTGGACAGGCCGAGCGAGGTCAGCTTTCCGGCCAGCGCATCGGTGACCTGCGCATCGGCGGAGCTGCCCACGACGTGCGGCCCGGTGGCGAGCTCCTGAACGTGGGCGAAGGCGCGGCTGGCGCTGAAGTCCCGCGCGGGGGCGCTGCCGGGAGCGGGCCGCGGTGGTTGCAGCGCAGCCACGGTCCAGGCCGCCAGGCCCAGAAGCAGCGTCACGACCAGCAGCCCGGGCCACCGGCTGGTACGCAGCGATCGCACCGGGTCACATTAGGTGGCGACAACCCGCTTGACCGGGAACCACCTGGTCACCGCTGCGCGGTAGCCCAGAGCAGGCAGACCGCCAGCATGATGACGCTGGTCAACAGGGCGGGAGCCGTTCTCCGCATCTCACACCATCCCGAACTGTTCGCTGTGGATGTTGTCCGCCGGTATGCCGAGACCCCGGAGGGTGCCCTCCACCGAGCGGACCATGTCCTCGCCGGCGCAGACGAAGTACTGCAGGCAGCGCCGTTCCAGCGGCAGGTGCCGGTCGAGGAGTACGGCGTCGATGCGACCACGATCGCCGCTCCACTGATCGGACGGACGGCTGATCACGTGGACGACCCGGAGGTTGAGCCGCCCGCGTAGCCGCGCCAACTGGCGAACCCCGGTCACCTGGTCCTCGTACCTGTTCGCCACGAACAGCGTGCACGGCCGCTGGTCGCCCCGATCGGCCAGTGTCGCCAGCATCGAGAGGAACGGTGTCACGCCGACGCCGGCGGCAACGAACACGTACCCCATACCGGGGTTGCTCTCCAGCGTGAAGGACCCGTGCGGACCGTCGACGTAGACACGGTCACCCACCTTCAGCCGGCGGACCGAACTGGTGAATTCGCCGACCTGCTTGATCGTGAACTCCAGACGTGACCGCAACGCGCTCGAGGAGATCGAGAAGGGGTGATAGGTCACCGTGAAGGGATTGCGGCTCGGCAGGATCCAGGCGAACTGGCCTGCCCGGAACGAGAACTCCTGACCGCCGTGGCGGCGGGCAGGCTCCAACCCGACCGTGACACTGCCGCCCGGTTCCGGCCAGAGCTCGACCACCCGCCACGGCCGTCGCCGGAGCCGCAGCGGCTTGAGGATGCGCACCCACACGGCCAGCCAGAGGAACGCCGCACCGTAGCCGGCCCAGATCAGGCGGACCCACGTCTCGCTGAGGTAATAGTCCACCAGGAAGGCGTGACCGAGCGCGGCCAGGACGATGACCACGCCGAGCACCGAGTGCAGCACGTGCCACACCGGATAGCTCAACCGGAGGGCGCGACGCCAGATCGAGGTCACCATCAGCGCGACGAGCGCCGTCGCCGAGAGCCAGGCCAGCTTGGCGCGGAGCGGGTCGTGCATGAGGTCGAGCAGCGCCCGGTACTTGTCGGCCGACAGGAACAGCAGAACCGGGTGTCCGAAGGCGGCCAGCACCGCCAGGAACGAGATCTGGCGGTGGTAGGTCAGGACGGCGCCGATGCCGAACGGCGCCGAGCTTCGGGAGAATCGGGCAGCAAGAGCGAACTGGAGCCCGAGCACCGACAACGCCAGGAACCCCAGGGCGACGGAAAAGTCCACGACGAGACCGCGCCCCGGTCTGACCTCGGTGAAGCAGAGGCCGAGCGGGGCCACCGCGACGAGCAGATGCATGGACAACCAGGCGGTGCGGCGGGCAGCCGTACGCGGGGCGGCGCGGCGCGCCGTCGTGACTCCAGGGGTCACCAACCGGTGGCCGGTGACCAGTCGCTCCAGCCGGTGACCGCTGGGGTGGGGGTCGACGAAGACGGACGTCCTGGCAGCCGTGTCGAGCAGCGTGCTCACGTGGTCGCCCCGAGGGGGGAACGGGCAGGTGACATGGCGGACCTTCCGGAGTGCGCAGGTGGCGGCCGCCGGGTCCCCCTTCATCCCCCAGCCATGGCGTGAACCGGAGCCGCGTGGACGCAGCCGGCCGGTGCTCGACCGACATCAGCGACGGTCCACCGTTCGGAGGAAGGGCCACGCTCCGTGTTCGGGGACAAACCCTAGGTGAGGCATCCCCCCGCTCGTCAAGCCCGCACCGGCCGTTCCCGTGACGGCTCCGTCACGGTGAGCATGTGCTCCAGCCCACAGTCGGCGCTGACCTGCGTATTGCCGGACGGCCGTGTCGACACGCTTGACGCTCACACCTTGCTCATGTCTAGTCACGGATTGGTAACGACTTGCCATTGATCCCGGGAGCTTCTCCATGCACCACCGCCGCCCCTCCGGCCCGGCGTCCGCCGCCTTCCGCGCCGCCCTCACGTGGGGATCGCAACGACTGAGCCGCCGGTCCGGCGGCCTCCTCGTCGTCGCCCTGAGCCTCGGGGTGGCGGCGAGCGCGGGCGTGGCCTTGCCGGACCCGTCGACATCGCCCCAGGCAGCCCCACGGGTGTCGCTCGACGCCGCGCACCGGCAACTGCCCGGCGCGGGCCAGGCCGCGCCCACGCACAGCGGCGGTACCGCGACGGCCGCGGATTCACCGGCCCGCAGCGCGGGGGCCTCAGCAGGATCGGACGCAGCAGGATCGGCCGCGAATCGACACGGGGACCACCGGCGACAGTCACGCCAGCCGGTGACCCCGCCCAACCCGAACTGCACCCTCATGGTGCCGTCCGAGCCGACGGGAGCGGCCGGTCTGATCACGCCGTACCGGCTGGTCGCGACGGACGCCGGTGCCGGGCCCTGCCACGAGGCGGAGGCCGACCAATCCGCATTCGTCGAGGCGGCGATCTTCGACCCGGCCCAGCACGCGGTGTCGATCTACCACCCGCTCGTCGTCGACGCGAACGACCGCCCGGCTGTGCCCCCGGTCCCGGTGTCCGTGCCCCCGGGAGCGGTTGTGGGTGTGTGGTTCGGGTTCAACGGCGACACGCTCACCCTCTCCGGTCCCGGCGCCCACAGCTGTGTGAACGGGCTCCCCGGGTCCCCCTTCGGCCAGTTCGCCTACTGCAATGCCCGGGCGTTCTTCGCGGCCGCCAATGCCGACTCCGCCTTCCGGGCCACGATCCCTTCAGTGGGCACGGCGGCGGACGGCCGGCCGTGCCCGACCAGCCGTGACTTCGCCGTCGTCGATCAGGACCAGTCCGACAACCTGGCGACGGCCTACCGCGTCATCGACGGCCGGATGGCACAGACCACGCCGTCCACTGCCTCGATGGGCACGGCCCTCACCAACGGCTCCGACGAGGGACTGGTCGCCACGTTCATCGCGCCGGCCCTGGGCTGCTCCCCGTTCACCGCGCCCGATCAGACCGCAGGCGGCGCTCAGC
>JAODNJ010000227.1 GCA_025465155.1 Frankiales bacterium | reverse complement strand
GGACCGCCGGGGAAGAGGCTGTCGCCGGTGAAGACGTGCGTCCCCGCGTCGCCGGCCCCGCGCCAGACCAGCGCGATGCCGCCCGGCGTGTGCCCCCGGAGGTGCACGACCTCGAGCGTCTGGTCGCCGACCGTCACCGTGTCGCCGTGCTCGACCGGCCGACGGACCGCCAACGGGAGGTCGGCGGCGTCGGCCGGATGGGCGACGGTGACCGCTCCCGTCGCCCGCACGACCTGGGGCAGCGCCCGGTGGTGGTCCCAGTGCCCGTGTGTCGTCACGATCGTCCGGAGGTCGGCGTCCCCGGTCAGGCCGAGCAGCGCCTCCGGCTCGTCCGCGGCGTCGATCAGGAGCGCCTCGCCGGTGGCCGTGGCCAGCAGGAGGTAGGCGTTGTTGGCCATGTCGCTGACCGCGAGCTTGCGGATGGTGAGCCCCGGCAGCTCGCGGACGTCGGCCGGCCCGCCGACCGACACGTCACCGCTGTAGCTGCTTGCGCCCATCGCGGGCCTCCGTTCGAGAAGTGTCACCGACCGTCGCTACGGTCCTGACCATGGACGCTAGCGGAGCCCTGCCCGCCGGAGGGGACGTCGGAACGGTCGCAGGGGTGGTCGGGCTGCCGGCGACGGAGATCGCCGCGCGGGTGCGCGGGGGAGAACTCTCGGCGGTGGAGGTCGTGCGGGCGCACCTGGCGCACATCGCGGCCGTCGACGCCCGGTTGGCTGCCTTCCGGGTGGTCCGAGGCGAGGCCGCGCTGGCCGAGGCGGCGGCTGTCGACGCACGTCCCGACCGGGCGACGTTGCCTCTGGCCGGCGTCCCGGTCGCGGTGAAGGACAACGTGGCGGTCGCCGGCGAGGTCATCACCGACGGCTGCGCCGCGGCGCCGGCCCGGCCCGCGGCCGAGGACCACCCCGTCGTCGCGCGGCTCCGCGCCGCCGGGGCGGTGGTGGTGGGCATCACCCGCGTCCCCGAGCTCTGTCTCTACGGCGCGACCGACGGCCCGGGGTCGGTCACCCGCAACCCCTGGGACACCGCGCTCACCGCGGGCGGAAGCTCCGGGGGCAGCGCCGCCGCGGTCGCCGCGGGGTGCGTGCCCCTGGCGCACGGCAACGACGGCATGGGCTCGCTGCGGATCCCGGCGGCCGCCTGCGGGCTGGTGACGCTGAAGCCGGGACGTGGCGTCATCCCGGCCGAGATCGGCGCCGACAGCTGGTCCGGCATGGCCGTCAACGGAGCATTGGCGACGACGGTGGCCGATCTCGCGCTGGCCACGGCGGTGCTCGCGGGGGAGGAGCCAGGGCCGCTGGTGGCACCGGGCGGGCCGCTGCGGGTCGCCGTCTCCATCCGGTCTCCCATCCCCGGTGCGGGGCCGGACGAAGCGACGCGGCGGACCATCGACGCGGTCGTCGAACTGCTGCGCGACGCCGGCCACGAGGTGGTGCGCAGGAACCCCGCGATCCCGACCGGTGCGGCCGCGGGCGCGCTCGTGCGCTGGATGGCCGGTGCCCACGACGACGCCCGGGCCCTGGGGGTCGACATCGGCGACCTGCAGCCCCGCAGCCGCACGCACGCCCGGATCGGCGCGCTGGCCCGCCGCGCGCGGCTGCTCCGCCCGGCTACGGCCGAGAAGTTCCGGCGCAGGTCGACGGCGTTCTTCGACGACGTCGACGTGCTGCTGACGCCGATCACCAACGGGCCGCCGCTGGGGGCGCGGCCGTGGCACGAGCGGTCCTTCGTGGCCAACGTCACGGCCAACACCCGGTGGGCGCACTGGGCCTCGCCGTGGAATCTCGCGGGGCTGCCGGCGGTTGTCCTCCCGGCCGCTCGGCGCCCCGGCGGCCTGCCCGTCCCGGTCCAGTTCGTCGGCCCCCCGGGGGCGGAGAGGCGACTACTGTGGCTGGCCGAAGAGCTGGAACGTCGGCAGCCGTGGCCCCGCCACGCGCCGGTCTTCGCCCCCACCCTCGTGGCAACCGGCTGAGCGTGCCGTCCGCGGCGCCGCTGCCGCGCGAGCGCGCGGTACCGGTGCGCCGCCCACCGACCAGCTCGTGCCCGACCCACAGCAACTGACAGGGATCACATGGACCGTCTCGTCGTCCGCGGCGCCCGAGAGCACAACCTCAAGGACGTCCACATCGACCTGCCCCGCGATGCCCTGATCGTCTTCACCGGGCTGTCGGGCTCCGGCAAGTCGAGCCTCGCATTCGACACGATCTTCGCGGAGGGCCAGCGCCGGTACGTGGAGTCGCTGTCGGCGTACGCCCGTCAGTTCCTCGGCCAGATGGACAAGCCGGACGTCGACTTCATCGAGGGGCTGTCGCCGGCGGTCTCGATCGACCAGAAGTCCACGAACCGGAACCCGCGCTCGACGGTCGGCACCATCACCGAGGTCTACGACTACCTCCGGCTGCTGTACGCGCGAGCCGGCCAGCCGCACTGCCCGAACTGCGGCAAGCCCATCAGCCGGCAGACGCCCCAGCAGATCGTCGACCAGGTGCTCGCCATGGAGGAGGGCACCCGGTTCCAGGTGCTCGCACCCGTCGTCCGCGCGCGCAAGGGCGAGTACGTCGACCTGTTCAGCTCGCTGCAGACCCAGGGCTTCTCCCGGGTCCGGGTCGACGGCGTCGTGCACCCGCTGACCGAGCCCCCGAAGCTCAAGAAGCAGGAGAAGCACACGATCGAGGTGATCGTCGACCGGCTGACCGTCAAGGAGTCGGCCAAGAGGCGGCTGACCGACTCGGTCGAGACGGCGCTCGGGCTGGCCGGCGGCCTCGTCGTCCTCGATTTCGTGGGCCTGCCGGAGGACGACCCGCAGCGGGAGCGCACGTTCTCCGAGCACCTCGCGTGCGTCGACGACGGGCTGTCCTTCGAGGCGCTCGAGCCGCGGTCCTTCTCCTTCAACTCACCGTTCGGCGCGTGTCCCGAGTGCACCGGCATCGGCACCCGCAAGGAGGTCGACCCCGAGCTGGTCATTCCCGACCCGGAGAAGTCGCTGGGGCAGGGCGCGGTCGCCCCGTGGGCGGGCTCGATGAGCAACGAGTACTTCCAACGGCTGCTCGGCGGGCTCGCCGACCAGTTCGGCTTCTCGATGGACACCCCCTGGGAGCAGCTGTCCGCCAGGGTGCAGAAGGCCGTGCTGCACGGGTCGCCGGACCAGGTGCACGTCCGGTACCGCAACCGCTACGGCCGCGAGCGCAGCTACTACGCGGCGTTCGAAGGCGTGCTGCCGTTCCTGGAGCGGCGGCACGACGACACCGACAGCGACTACATGCGGGACAAGTACGAGGGCTACATGCGCGATGTGCCGTGCCCTGTCTGTCACGGCACCCGGCTGAAGCCGGAGATCCTCGCGGTCAAGCTCAACTCCAGGTCGATCGCGGAGGTCACCAGCCTGTCGATCGGCGAGGCCTCGGAGTGGCTGACCGCCCTGGAACTGGGCGAGCGCGAGCGGGCGATCGCCGACCGCGTGCTCAAGGAGATCCAGGCGCGGCTGTCCTTCCTCGTCGACGTGGGTCTGGACTACCTCTCCCTCGACCGGCCCGCGGCGACGCTCGCCGGCGGAGAGGCGCAGCGGATCCGGCTGGCGACCCAGATCGGCTCGGGCCTGGTCGGCGTCCTGTACGTGCTGGACGAGCCCTCCATCGGGCTGCACCAGCGCGACAACACCCGGCTGATCGAGACGCTGATCCGGCTGCGGGACATGGGCAACACGCTCATCGTCGTGGAGCACGACGAGGACACCATCAAGGTCGCCGACTGGGTGGTCGACATCGGTCCCGGTGCGGGCGAGCACGGCGGCGAGGTGGTGGTCAGCGGAACCGTCGAGGAGTTGCTGGCCAGCGAGAAGTCGCTGACCGGTGCCTATCTCTCCGGTCGCCGGCAGATCGAGATCCCTACGGAGCGGCGGCAACCCGAGCCCGGCCGCGAGCTGGTGGTCAAGGGCGCGCGCGAGCACAACCTCAAGGGCGTCGACGTGACGTTCCCGCTGGGGGTGCTCATCGCCGTCACCGGTGTCTCCGGATCGGGCAAGTCAAGCCTGGTCAACGACATCCTCTACACGACGCTGGCCAACGAGCTGAACCGCGCACGGATGGTGCCGGGGCGGCACCGGACGATCACGGGTCTCGACCAGCTCGACAAGGTGGTCCATGTCGACCAGTCGCCGATCGGCCGCACCCCCCGCTCGAACCCGGCCACCTACACGGGTGTGTACGACCACATCCGCAAGCTCTTCGCCCAGACCTCCGAGGCGAAGGTGCGCGGCTACCTTCCGGGCCGCTTCTCGTTCAACGTCAAGGGCGGCCGGTGCGAGGCCTGCTCCGGCGACGGCACCATCAAGATCGAGATGAACTTCCTGCCGGACGTCTACGTCCCGTGCGAGGTGTGCAAGGGCGCCCGGTACAACCGGGAGACCCTCGAGGTGCACTACAAGGGGAAGACCATCGCCGAGGTCCTCGACATGCCGATCGAGGAGGCCGCGGACTTCTTCGCCGCGATCCCGCCGATCGCCCGGCACCTGACGACGCTCACCCAGGTCGGGCTGGGCTACGTCCGGCTCGGGCAGCCGGCGCCCACCCTGTCCGGAGGTGAGGCGCAGCGGGTCAAGCTGGCCAGCGAGTTGCAGAAGCGGTCGACCGGCCGGACCATCTACGTGCTCGACGAGCCGACGACGGGTCTGCACTTCGAGGACATCCGCAAACTGCTCCTCGTGCTGCAGGGCCTCGTCGACAAGGGCAACTCGGTGGTCGTCATCGAGCACAACCTCGACGTCATCAAGAGCGCCGACTGGATCATCGACATGGGTCCCGAGGGCGGTTTCCGCGGTGGCACGGTCGTCGC
>JAODNJ010000190.1 GCA_025465155.1 Frankiales bacterium | reverse complement strand
CCGCGGAGGGTGCGGTCGGTGTCCCCGGGGCGCAGCTGCGCGAGGTCTCCGTCGACGACGTCGTCCCGAACCCCAAGCAGCCCCGCCAGGTCTTCGACGACGAGGCGCTGGACGAGCTCACCCACTCCATCCGCGAGTTCGGCCTCCTGCAGCCCATCGTGGTGCGCGAGCGACCCGAGGGCGGCTACGAGCTCATCATGGGCGAGCGGCGACTGCGGGCTGCCAGGGCGGCGCAGCTGGGGACCGTGCCGGCGATCGTCCGGGACACCACGGACGACGCCCTCCTGCGCGACGCCCTGCTGGAGAACATCCACCGGGTACAGCTCAACCCGCTCGAGGAGGCCGCGGCCTACCAGCAGTTGCTGGAGGAGTTCGGGGCCACGCACGAGGAGTTGGCCAGCCGCATCGGCCGGAGCCGCTCGCAGGTCACCAACACCATCCGGCTGATGAAGCTCCCCGTGAAGGTGCAGACGCGGGTGGCCGCCGGCGTGATCTCGGCCGGTCACGCACGGGCGCTGCTCGGCCTGGCCGACGCCGAGGCGCAGGACGCCCTGGCGACCCGCATCGTCGCCGAGGGGATGTCGGTGCGGGCCACCGAGGAGGCGGTCGCCGTGGCCGCTGCCGGGCAACCGGCGGCGAAGCGACGCGCCCGCAAGATCACCGCTCCCGGCGTCGAGGACCTCGGCGCCCGCCTCTCCGACGTCTTCGAGACGAAGGTCAAGGTCCAGATCGGCCGCGCCAAGGGTCGCATCGTCGTCGAGTTCGGTTCGGTCGATGACCTCCAGCGCATCATCGGGCTGATGGCACCGGACATCACGGGGCGGCGCAGCACCGACTGAGCAAGCGGGCTCCGGCCAGCCCCGGATTTCGTCACAGACGAAGTCGTTTCGCCCAGGGCGAGAGGGTCAGCGGGAGTGGCCGGCCCGGCGGGCGAGCAGGCTGGCCAGTACCTCGCCCAGGTCGTACCCCGCGGCCTCGACGGCCATGGGGAACATCGACGTCTGGGTCATCCCCGGGGAGACGTTGACCTCGAGGAAGTGCACCTGCCCGTCGGCATCCACGATGGCGTCGGTCCGGGACAGGTCGGCCAGGCCGAGCGCCCGGTGCACCCGCACGGCCAACTCGGCCGCCCGGGCCGCGACGACGTCGTCGATCCGGGCCGGCGCGTGGTACTCGGTGAGGCCGGGCGTGTAGCGCGAGGTGTAGTCGAAGACGCCGGACTCCGGGGCGATCTCCACGGCCGGGAGCGCCTGCGGCCCCTCCCCCAGGTCCACGACGGACAGCGCCAGCTCCACCCCGTCGACGAAGCGCTCCACCATGACGGTGTCGCCGTAGGCGAAGCAGCTCACCATCGCGGCCGGCAGGTCCTCGACGCGGGTGACCTTCTGGGCGCCCAGCGCCGAGCCGCCGGAGGCGGGCTTGACCATCAGGGGCAGACCGAGCCGGGCCACGATCAGGTCCAGGACCGCACCGGCACCGAGCTCGCGGAACGTGCTGTGCGGCAGCGCCACCCAGTCCGGCGTCGTGACGCCGGCGGAACCGGCCACGGACTTCGCCGCGGGCTTGTCCCAGGCGAGACGGCAGGCGGCGGCGGGTGAGCCCACGTACGGGACGCCGGCGAGGTCCAGGACCGCGCGCAGCGCGCCGTCCTCACCGGTGGCCCCGTGCAGCGCGATGAACACGGCGTCCGCGGGGGCGGCGGCCAGGCCGGGCAGCAGTTCGGCGTCGGCATCGCGCAGTTCGGCGTCCAGGCCGGCGCGGACCAGCGCCTCCTCGACCTGGGTGCCGGAGGAGAGGCTGACCTCCCGCTCGAAGGTCAGTCCGCCCGCCAGGACGACGGCGCGCAGCGGATGCTGCTCGGCTTCCCATGCCGGCGCCGCGCCGGCGGTCGACTCGCTCATGCGCGGTCCTCGAACCGGTCGCCGGTCACGGGCCCCACGGACGGATCGACGTCCGGGACCCGCGGCGCGCCGCCGACGGCGCGGAAGGAGCCGGTGTCCACGCTGTCGAAGGTGGAGTGCAGGTCCAGCTCGGCCTCGATCACGCGGGCCAGCCGGCGCACGCCCTCACGGATCTGGTCCGGCTCGGGATAGCAGTAGGACAGCCGCATGAACTCCCGGCCGTTCCCGTCGGCGTAGAAGCCGATGCCCGGGACATAGGCGACGTGGGCGGCGACCGCGCGCGGCTGCATGAGCTTGGCGTCCAGCCCGTCGGGTAGCTGGAGCCAGACGTAGAACCCGCCGTCCGGCCTGGTCCACGTCGTCCCGGGCGGCATCAGGGCGTCGAGTGACTCCAGCGTGGCGTCGCGGCGCTCGCGGTAGAGCTCGGTGAACAGCTTGATCTGCTCACGCCACGGCTGGGTGTCCAGGTACCGGGCGACGGCGTACTGGGTGAGCGACGGCGGGCAGAGGACCTGCGCCTCGGTGGCGAGCACCAGCTTCTCGCGGACGGCGAGCGGTGCCAGCACCCAGCCCACCCGCAGCCCGGGCGAGAAGGTCTTGGAGAACGAGCCGAGGTAGATGACCCGCTGCGCGTTGCGGGCGCGCAGGGCACGCATCGGCTCGTGGTCGAAGCCGAGCAGGCCGTACGGGTTGTCCTCGACGACCAGCAGGTCGTAGCGGTCGGCGAGGTCGACGATGGCCCGCCGCCGCGGCTCGGAGAGGGTGACGCCGGCGGGGTTGTGGAAGTTCGGCACCGTGTAGAGGAACTTCACCCGGTCGCCGGCGGCCCGGCACTCGAGCAGCGCCTGCTCCAGCGCCTCGGGGATCAGGCCGTCGGCGTCCATGGCGACGTGCCGGACCCGCGCCTCGGCGGCCTGGAAGACTCCGAGCGCCCCGACGTAGGACGGGCCCTCGGCCAGGATGACGTCCCCCGGGTCGCAGAACACGCGGGTGACGAGGTCCAGCCCCTGCTGCGAGCCGACGGTGACGACGACGTCGCTGGGGTGGGCATCGGTGATGCCCTCCAGCGCCATGACGTCGCAGATCCGCTCACGCAGTCGCGGGTCGCCCTGCCCGGATCCGTACTGCAGGGTCTGGGCGCCCATTCCCGACACGAGGTCGCCGATCATCGATCCGACGGCGTCCAGGGGCAGCGCGGTGACCGCGGGCATGCCGCCGGCCAGTGACACCACCTCGGGGCGGCTCACCACGCTGAACAGGGCCCGGATCTCCGACGACTTCATCCCGTGCGTGCGCGCTGCGTACCGGTCGGCCAGCGGATCCAGCCGCGGATGCCGCGGCACGGCGTGGGAGGCACCGGGGGTCGGATGCGCGCCCTGGGAACCGGGGCCGGCCGGCTGGCCGGGCGGGGGGGTGGCCACCTGAAGGAGTGTAGGAGGAGCGCCCGGCGCGGCCGTGCCGGACACGGCGGACGGACCCGTCCCGTCCGGGCGGAAATGGCCATGTCCGCCCAAGGGGGTCAGGACTTGGCGGGGAGGACGAACGTTCCCGTCGGAGGATCCGCCTCGGCCGGCAGGTAGAGCCGCTGGACGGCGGCCAGCACGCCCTGGGCGATCGCGCTGCGCAGCCGAGCGTCGAGCAGCAGCAGTCGGTCGACGGGGTGCGACAGGTAGCCGCAGTCCAGCCGCACGGCCGGCATGGCGGTCAGGCGCAGCAGGTCCCAGGTCTTGGGATGCGCGCCCAGGTCGAGCATGCCGGTGCGGGCGACCACCTCGCGGCGGGCCAGGTGGGCGAACTGCTCGCCCACGGTCGAGGACGCCCCGGAGCCGGTGCCGTAGTAGAACGCGGCGACCCCTCGGGCGTGCTCGGAGTCGTTCGCGTCCAGATGCAGGGAGATGAACAGGTCGGCGCGGGCCTGGTTGGCGAAGGCGGTGCGCTCGGGGAGCGACGGGTTCTGGCCCCGGCCCCGGGTCAGGTAGACCGTGGCTCCCGCCGCGGCCAGCCGCCCCTCGATCCGCGAGGCGAGGTCGAAGACGAGATCGGCCTCGGTGGTCT
>JAODNJ010000182.1 GCA_025465155.1 Frankiales bacterium | reverse complement strand
CGGTCAGCCGCCGGCGCTGCTCGACGGGGTCGATGAGCTCGGAGTACGCCGTCCCCAGCTCCGCGCCGAAGGCGACCAGGTCCCAGCGTTCGGCCAGCAGGGGGTTGTCGCGGTGGGTGCGCGTCAGGGGCGACGTCTCCAGCGGGAAGTCGGTGTAGAAGGTCGGCGTCGTCGTGGCCGGTTCCACCAGGGCGTCGTAGAGCGCGACGATGCCCTCCCCCGCGGTGGCCCTCGACGGCAGGTGGACGCCGCGGGCCGCGCACACGGCCCGTATCTCCTCCGGCGAGGAGCCGGTCGACAGGGCAACGCCGGTCGCCCGGCTCACCGCCTCGTGCACCGGGACGACGGGCCAGGGTGCGGTCAGGTCGACCCTGCGTCCCTCCCCGTCGGGTGAGCGGAGCTGCGCGATAGGAGAGCCGTGGACGGCGACCGCGGCAGCGAGCACCAGGTCGCGCGTCAGCTCCCGCATCACGGTGTAGTCGGCGAACGCCTGGTAGACCTCGAGCGAGGTGAACTCGGGGTTGTGGGTGGCGTCGACGCCCTCGTTGCGGAAGTTCCGACCGAGCTCGAACACTCGCTGCATCCCGCCCACGCAGAGCCGCTTGAGGTAGAGCTCGGGGGCGATGCGCAGGGAGAGCGGCAGGCCGTAGGCGTTGATGTGGGTGAGGAACGGCCGGGCCTGAGCCCCGCCGTGCACCGTCTGGAGGACCGGCGTCTCGACCTCACTGAACCCGCGCTCGGCGAGCACCTCGCGCAGCGCGCGGACCGCCCGGCTGCGAGCGAGCACGGTGTCCATGGCGGCCGGGTTCAGGATGAGGTCGAGGTGGCGCCGGCGGAGCCGGGCCTCGGGGTCGGTGAACCGCGCGTGCGCGCTCGGCAGCGGCTCGAGGCACTTGGCCGCCATCACCCACGACCGGGCCAGCACGGTCAGCTCGCCCGTGTCGGAGGCGATCACCTCGCCCGTCACGCTGACCTGGTCGCCGAGGTCGACGGTCTGCTGCCACAGCCGCAGCGCCTCCGGGCCGAGGTCGCCCCGGGTGAGCAGCACCTGGAGGTGGGCCTGGCCGTCCTGCAGGTCGGCGAACACGAGGCCGCCGAAGTCGCGCAACGCGCGCACCCGGCCGGTGACCGACTCCCGCTGCCCGGTCCGCGAGCCGGCGGGGAGGTCGGCGTGCTTGTGCCGCAGCACCGAGACGTCGGTGGTGCGCGGGACAGCGACGGGATAGGGATCCATCCCGGCGCCGGTGAGGAGGCCGAGCTTGTGCCGGCGGGCGACCTGCTCTCGCGAGAGCCGCGGCGCCACCGCGCTCACGTGCTCGGGGAGGGCGTTCAGCTCCCGAACCGCATCGGCCAGGAGGACGCCGGACCGCCCGCGCCACGTCACGGTGTCCGATTCGTGCGACGGCGGCGCCGTGTTCGGGCCCGGCAGGAAGCCCTCGGCCATCCCCGCCGCGACGGCGACGCGGGGAAGGGCGAACGTCGAGTCGTAGCAGAGGAAGCGGGCCTCCCAGCGCGGGCGGTAGCGCGCCGTCGTCCGGTACAGGGTCTGCAGCTGCCAGAACCGCGAGGCGAAGGTCAGCGCGACGTTGCCGGTGCGCACGAGCGGCCCCGCGCCAACGCGCTCGGCCGACTCGAAGACCCCGCGGAGGACGGCGAAGTTCAGCGAGACCTGGCCGATGCCGAGGTCGGGGCAGGCCTGGAGCAGCGCCGCGATCAGGGCCTCGGTGACGCCGTTCTCTGCGTCGTCGTCCCGGCGCATGAGGTCCAGCGAGAGACCGTGCGGACCCCAGGGGACGTACGACTGCAGGGCGTGCAGCTCTCCTGCCGGACCGGTGGCCAGGACGGCGATGCAGTCGACGTCGGCGGGGTCGCCGAGCCGGTTGAGGGCCATGGAGAAGCCGCGCTCGGGTTCGTCGCCGCGCCACTCCTCGGCCTTCTCCGCGATCTCGGCGATCTCGTCGGCCGAAAGGTCACCGTGGCGGACGATGCGGATCCGGTAACCGGCGCGGGCGATCCGCTCGGCGGCGCGACGGACGGGGCGCAGGTCCGCCGCGCGGAGGTTGAAGGTGCGGACCTCCACGACCGCCTCGTCCCCGAGCGGAACGGCCTTGAGGCCCGCGGCGACGTACGCGCGCGCCGCCTCCTCCCCCGCGCCCAGCACCGCGGGATACCAGCCGTAGGACCGGGCCTCGGACAGCCAGGTGCCGATGGCCGGGCCCCACTCGGCGGGGTCGCCGATCGGGTCGCCGGACGCCAGGCTGACCGAGGCGATGACCCGGTGGGTCACCGCGGCGCGGCGTCCCGGTCCGAAGACGACGGACTTGTCGCGCCGGGTCGAGAAGTAGCCGAGCGAGTCGCGGGCGCCGGACTCGTGGAGGAGCCGGCGGATGTCCAACTCGTCCTGCGCGTCCATGAACCGCTTGACCCGGGCGGCACGGAGGAAGACGACGATCGCGCCCAGCAGGGCCAGTCCCGAGATCAGACCGACGAGGGCGGCGACCCAGTGCGGGCCGCGGTGCACCACCCCGGCCGCGTCGACCCGGCGGGTGTCGACGCCTGCGACGGCCCGCAGCGCCCAGAGCACCCGCTCGGCGGGCGTGTCGAGGCTGCCGTGGAA
>JAODNJ010000176.1 GCA_025465155.1 Frankiales bacterium | reverse complement strand
CGGTCGTCGTGGCGCTGCGGGCATCCGTCGGGCAGGAGGTCGAGGCCGGCCAGACGCTCCTCGTGCTGGAGAGCATGAAGATGGAGACGGCGGTCCGGGCACCGTTCGCCGGCCGGGTCCGCGAGGTCCGGGTCGCTCCCAACGCCCAGGTCGACGCCGGCGCCCCACTCCTGACCGTCGACCAGGCCGGCGGCGACGCCGAGGAGGCGTCCGGCGAGCGGGTCACGTTGCCCGAGGGCCAGGTGGGGACGGCCCGGAATCCGCGGGACCAGGCCCTGTCGCTGCTCGCGGCGCTCCAGTCGCTGATCCTCGGCTACGACATCGGTGCGGGCTACGCCAAGGATCTCGTGGAGCGGTACCGCACCGCGCGCTCGGAGCTCCCGCAGGACGATCCGGAGCTGCTGCACGCCGAGTTGACGGTCCTCACCACATTCGCCGACCTCTGCGACCTGTCCCGCAACCGGCCGGCCAGCGCCGAGGAGGAGGCCGACCAGCAGGTCCACAGCCCTCGGGAGTACTTCCACGCCTACCTGCACTCCCTGGACGCGGACCGGGAGGGCCTGCCGGACAGCTTCCGTTCGCGCCTGACCCGGGCGCTCGCGCACTACGGGGTCGACGACGATCTCGAACCGGGCCCCGCGCTGGAGGACGCGGTCTACCGGATCTTCCTGGCCCAGCAGCGCATCGGGGGCCAGCTGCCCGCCGTGCTGGCACTCCTCGACCGGTGGCTGACGTCCGGGCCCCCGCCGCCCGGGGCCTCGCGGTCGGAGGTGGCGGAGGTGCTCGACCGGCTCGTCGTCGCCACCCAGCTGCGCTACCCGTCGGTGGGCGATCTCGCCCGCGCCGTCCGGTACCGCTTCTTCGAGGAGCCGGTGGTCCGGCAGGCGCGACAGGACGTCCTCGGCGAGGCTGAGCGGCTGCTGAACGAGCTCGACGACGCCGACGCGCGGGGGGACACCGGGCAGAACCTGGCGCGGATCGAGGCCCTGGTCGCCAGCCCCGAGCCATTGATCCGGCTCCTGGCGCAGCGCTCCGCGCGGCGGACGAGCGGGCCGGACCCCATCCTGGAGGTGCTCACCCGCCGCTACTACCGCAGCCGCAGTCTCCAGAACGTCCGGGCGTCCCTGCTCGACGGTCACTCTGCCGTCTCCGCGGACTACGAGCTGAACGGGGCGCGGCTGCAGCTCCTCGCCCTGATGGTCGGCGTCGGCGACCTGCGCCCGGCCCTCTCCTCGCTGGCGGCATCGGTCGCGGAGCTCGCGGATGCGTCCCACACGATCGTGGACCTCTATCTGTCCTGGCCCGACCGGCCGGCCGACGCCGACGCCATGGCCGAGCAGTTGCGGGCGACACTCTCCGAGGTTCCGGAGCTGCGCAGCGCACGTCGGGTCACGGTCACCGTGTCCACGCCGGACGGGGACGTCGACGCGGTGACCTTCCGGCCGTCACCGGACGGTCCGCTCGAGGAGCGCATCATCCGCGGCCTGCACCCGCTGACCGCGCAGCGGCTGGACCTCTGGCGGCTCAAGGACTTCGAGGGGGAGCGCCTGCCCTCGCCGGAGGACACCTACCTGCTGCGCGTCGTCGCCAGGGCGAACCCGAACGACGAGCGCCTCATCGCCATGGCCGAGGTGCGCGACCTGACGCCGCTGCGCGACGACTCCGGCGAGATCGTCGGTTTCCCCACCGTCGAGCGGGTCCTCACCACCTGCCTCGACGGCCTCCGGCGGGCCCAGTCGCAGCGACGGTCACGGCGGCCCCTGGAGCACAACCGGATCCACCTGTATGCCTGGCCGTCGATCGAGGTGCCGCTGTCCCAGGTGGCGACGTTCGCCCGCATGGCCGCGCCGCTGACCGTCGGTTCCGGCGTCGACCAGGTCGTGCTCCTGGCGCGGCTGCAGGAGGAGGAGGGCGGCGCGCCCCGCGACGTGGCGCTGCGATTCTCCTACCGGCCGGGGACCGGGGTGCGGATGCGGGTCACCGACCGGCCCACCGAGCCGCTGCGTCCGCTCGACGACTACACGGAGAAGGTGCTGAGCTCGCGGGCGAGGGGGACCGTCTATCCCTACGAACTCGCGCCGCTGCTGGCCGGTCCCGACGGCACGTTCGTGGAGCACGACCTCGACGAGCAGGGCCGGCTGGCACCGGTCGAACGGCCGCCCGGACGCAACCGGGCGGGGATCATCGCGGGCGTCGTCAGCACACCCACGAAGCGCTATCCGGAGGGCATGACCCGGGTGGTCCTCTTCGGCGACCCGACCAAGGCGCTCGGCACCGTGGCCGAGCCCGAGTGCGCCCGCGTCGTCGCCGCCCTCGACCTCGCCGAGGAGCGCGGCATCCCGGTCGAGTGGTTCGCGCTGTCGTCCGGGGCGCGCATCTCGATGGACAGCGGCACCGAGAACATGGACTGGATCTCCCGCGCGCTGCGCCGCATCATCACGTTCACGCAGGCCGGCGGGGAGATCAACGTCGTCGTCGCCGGGATCAACGTCGGGGCGCAGCCGTACTGGAACGCCGAGGCGACGATGCTCATGCACACCAAGGGCATCCTGGTCATGACGCCGGACAGCGCGATGGTGCTCACCGGGAAGCACTCCCTCGACTATTCCGGTGGGGTGTCGGCCGAGGACAACTTCGGGATCGGCGGCTACGACCGGGTGATGGGCCCCAACGGGCAGGCGCAGTACTGGGCGCCGAACCTGACGGCCGCCTGTGACGTGCTGTTCCAGCACTACGAGCACGCCTACGTGGCACCCGGGGAACGCTGGGCACGGCCCGCCGAGACCGACGACCCGCGCGAGCGTGACGTGCGGTCGTTCCCGCACGAGCACCCGTCGAGCGACTTCACCACGGTCGGTGACATCTTCTCGGCGACCGCGAATCCCGAGCGGAAGAAGCCGTTCGACATCAGCGCGGTCATGCGCGCCGTCACGGACCTGGACCACCCGCCACTGGAGCGGTGGGCCGGCATGGCCGACGCCGACACCGCGGTCGTCCTCGACGCGCACCTGGGAGGCCACCCGGTCGAGCTGATCGGGATCGAGTCGCGGCCGATCCCGCGCCGCGGCAGCTACCCGGCAGACGGCCCCGACCAGTGGACGGCCGGCACGCTGTTCCCGCAGTCGTCGAAGAAGACCGCGCGGGCGATCAACGCGGCCAGCGGCAACCGTCCGCTGGTGGTGCTGGCCAACCTGTCCGGCTTCGACGGGTCGCCGGAATCGTTGCGCAAGCTGCAGCTCGAGTACGGCGCCGAGATCGGCCGGGCGATCACGAACTTCGACGGACCGATCGTGTTCTGCGTCATCTCCCGCTACCACGGCGGAGCTTTCGTCGTCTTCTCCGGGGCCCTGAACGAGAACATGGAAGTCCTGGCCGTCGAGGGCTCCTACGCCTCGGTGCTCGGCGGCGCGCCCGCCGCCGCCGTCGTCTTCACCCGCGAGGTGGACAAGCGCACCTCTGCCGACAGCCGGGTGCGGGAGCTGGAGGGCGCGGTGAACGCCGCCGACGGCGCGGAGCAGGCGCACCTCAGGGCCGAGCTCGCGACGCTCCGGGCCGGCGTGCGCTCGGAGAAGTTGGGCGAGGTGGCCGCGGAGTTCGAGGCCATCCACGACATCGGGCGGGCCCGCCAGGTGGGCTCGGTGCACGACATCATCCCGGCCGCCGCGCTGCGCCCGCGGCTCATCGCCGCCGTCGAGCGAGGAATGGAGCGCGCAGGGCGGCGCTAGGTCTGCCGCAACGAAAGGACCGTCAGAAAGGACCACCGTGAACGCCTTCGTCCTCAACCGACACGGTCGCCTGGTGCTCCCCTCCAGCATCATGCCGCAGCTCGACTTCTCGGCCCTCGAGTCCCTGGAGCAGCTCGACAAGGTCATCCGCCGCGATTTCGAGACCAAGGCGCCCAGCGGCACCGACATCCTCGACCGGGTCCGGACCGACGCCTACGACAGCCGCTACGCCCTGATGCGGGACATGGCCCTCAACCTGTTCTGGACCAACCGCTTCTCGATCACGATGTACGACAAGCGGCCGACCCGGTGGGGGGACGTGCCGCGCACCCGCAAGGACGTCTTCCTGCCGGTCCTGCAGCCGTGGGAGGACGGGGAGACGAAGGTCGCCGCCGTCGAGTCGGCCTACCCGTCACTGCCGCCGAGGTGGGACGCGGACGTCGAGGACGGGATCTTCGGCATCCTGTTCGACGTCTTCGCCAACCGGAAGCACCACGCCACGACGCTGCCGGCCGTCAAGCCGACTGTCGCGGAGTTCCTCGAGGACGCCGGCAACCTCACCTTCCGGCTGCCGCACTACGACCCGGACTACCCGGTGTTCGACTACGAGGACATCCTCGACTGCTGGGAGGACGTCCCCGAGCTGGAGGCGCTGCACCGCTGGGCGATGATCCTGCACAACCAGTACCCGTGGAACCGGGCAGAGGTCGAGCTGGCACGGGCCGACCAGCTCTCGGACGACGACCACGTGGTCGCGTTCCACCCCCGGGACAAGGAGGTCCGGGACTTCCTCCGCCGGCTGAGCGCCGGTGCCACGAGCAGGCCGGCGCCGGTGGCCCGGGAGTCCCGGGAGCCCGTGCGGCCGTTCGCGGCGGTCGACGTCCGCCGCTCGTTCACCGTGATGCCTCGCCTGGAGTGCCTGGTCGCCGTGCACGGCGACCAGGTGTGCACCAACGAGGACGTGGTCCGCAACTCCGCCTACAACTGGTCGCCGATGAGCGCCGAGGAGATCCGGGAGAAGACCGGGGTCGAGGAGCGGCAGTACACCTCGCTCAGCCTGGAGGAGCTCGCGCTGCAGGCCGCCGAGGCGGCGCTCGCCAAGGCTGAGCGCGGGCCGGAGGAGATCGGCGGCGTGCTGGTGTGCACCTGCACCAGCTCGCGGCTGATCCCGTCGCTGGCCACCTACCTCTGCGGGCAGCTGGGCATCTACCAGACCCATGCCGCCTACGACCTCATCGCCGCCTGTGCCGGCATGCCCTACGGCCTGGCCGAGGCCGCGCGACTGCTGCAGGAGGTGGAACGACCGGTCCTGGTGGTCTGCGCCGAGAAGTTCTCGGACAAGATCGGCAACGTCCGGCCGTCGCGCATGCTGTTCGCGGACGGCGCGGCCGCCATGATCGTGGGCGTTGCCGCCGAGGGCCAGGCGCCGGACTTCGACTACCTGCAGACCTACGCCAGTGGACCGGCGAGCGAGGTCAACTCGATCATCTGGCCCAATCCCGAGTTCGACAACAACATCACGGTGTTCGGCCCGCAGGTCAAGGCGCTCGCCGGCCGGTACCTCGCCCAGATGATCGAGGAGATCGGCGCGCTGCCCGACCCGGACGGCACGGCCGCCTCCGTGCTGGAGGGCATCGACCTGATCGTCCCCCACCAGGCCAACAAGACGATGGTGCTGCAACTCGCCGAGCGCGCCGGGCTCGGCGCCGACCGCCTGTACTTCAACATCGAGAAGGTGGGCAACGCGTCGTCGGCGAGTATCCCGCTGGCGATCCACGACGCGGTCCGCGACGGCGTCATCACCGACCCGCTCCGCGTCTTCGCGCCCGGATTCGGTGCCGGAGCCGTGGCCGGGTACGCCGTGATGCGGGTCGATCCCTCCGTCGTGGAGGTCCAGGGCGCGCTCGCGCCGAACGTCGCGGCCGAGGAGCCGGTGTTCGCCGTCCAGCCCGAGCCGTCGCCCGCATCCGAGGAGGTGCGCGAGGCGTTCGCCTGACCCCGAGGAGCTCCCGCGCCGATGAGCACGCGGATGGTGCGCAGCGCGGACGGGACGCAGCTGCGCGCCTGGTGCAACGACGGCGTCGGGGCGCCCGTCCTGATCTGCAACGGTCTGGGGACGCCACCGGAGGCCTGGCCGCGGATCACCGCCCGGGACGGCGGCTATCGGGTGGTCACCTGGTATCAGCGGGGCCTGGGCGGGTCGGAGCGTCCGGCCGACCCGAGCCGTGTGCGGGTCGAGGACCACGCTGAGGACGCCCGCGCGGTCCTCGACGCCTTCGGCCTGGCACAGGCGACGGTGCTGGGCTGGTCGCTGGGCGTCAACGTGGCGTTCGAGCTGGCCCTCGAGGAACCGGCCAGGGTGCGCGGTGTGCTCGCCGTCGCCGGCGTGCCCGGGGGCAGCTTCTCCGCCTTGTTCGCCACGCTCGGGGTCCCGCGGCGGCTGCGGCCCCGGGCGGGCCGGCTCGGGAGCCGCGCGCTGCCCATCGTGGGGCCGCTGCTGCCGCTGGTGGTGGCCAGCCTGCCGCCCTGGTACGACCTGTGGTCGCCGGCGGCGATTCGCGGTCCCGCGCAGGAAGCCGCGCATCCCGGTGCTCTCCGGGCCGTGCTGCACGAGTTCTCCCGCCACGACTGGAACTGGTACCGCCACCTCGCCCTGGCCGTGGCCGAGCACGCGCCGCTGGACGTCACCGCGGTGCGCTGCCCGGTGACCTTCGTGGCAGGTCGCTACGACTCCCTCGTCGACGTCCGCGAGGTCAGGAAGGCGGCGCGGACGGTGCCCGGGGCCCGGCTGCGCGAGTTGCCGGGGACTCACTTCCTGCCGCTGCAGTACCCGCGGGTGATGCTCGAGGAGCTGTCCCGCCTCGCAGCAGCCGCCGGCTGAGCGCGGGTCAGGCCGGTCGGCCGTCCCGGACGTAGGCGCCGGGGGCCGGCTCCAGGGGCGGGTGCTCCGCGCTGCCCTGGGCCGTCGGCGCCGCCACCTCGTCGCCGGACCGTTCGAGCATCCACTCCGCCCACGGCTCCCACCAGCTGCCGGTGTGCCGCTCCGCCGCCGCGCGCCAGGCGTGCGGGTCCGGCCCGGGCTCCCCGCCGGTCCAGTACTGCGCCTTCGGGTTGCCGGGCGGGTTGACCAGGCTCTGGATGTGGCCGCTGGAGCTGAGCACGAAGGTGCTCGGCCCGGACAGCAGCTGCGTCGTCCGGTAGCAGCCGTCCCACGGGGTGAGGTGGTCGGTGAGAGCTCCCGTGACGAACGTCGGCACGGTGATACGGCTGAGATGGACCGGGGTCCCCAGCACCCGCAGCACCCCGGGGCGGACCAGGGCGTTCTCACCGAAGATCTCCAGGAACTGCTCGTGCAGCCGGGCGGGCAGGTTCGTGCCGTCGGCGTTCCACGCCAGGATGTCGAAGGCCGGGGGGTCCTCGCCCATCAGCCACTGGTTGACGACGTAGTTGAAGATCAGGTCGTCGGGGCGCATCCAGGTGAAGACCGAGCCCATCTGCCGCGCGGTGATCACGCCCTGCCGGCGCGAATTCCGGCGCGCGAGATCGAGCAGCCGTGGGCCGGAGAAGGCACCCAGCGGGGCCCTGCTGGCGAAGTCGAGGAGGGTCACGGCGTAGCCGGCGGCGTGGACGCGCTCGTCGCCGGTGACGGCGATGTGGTTGAGCGCCGTCGTCATCACCTGGCCGCCGGCGCACAGACCCAGGGTCGTGACGTCGGGGGAGCCGGTGACCTCCCGGGCGACGTCGACGGCGTCGAGGACCGCTCCGGCGTAGGTGTCGAGGTTCCAGTCGGCCTGCTCCTTGGTGGGGTTGCGCCAGCTGATCATGAAGACCTGCAGACCCTGGCTCACGGCGAACTCGACGAGGCTGCGGCCGGGTCGCAGGTCGAGAAAGTAGAAGCGGCCGATGGGCGGCGGCACGATGACCACCGGCCGCTGCCGCACGCGCGGGGTCGACGGCGCGTACTGGATGAGCTCGATCACCTCGTCGCGGTACACGACGGCTCCCGGGGACACCCCGAGGTCCTCGCCCACGGTGAAGGCGCTGCGGTCGACCTGGGTGGGCAGCCCGCCGTTGTGCCGCAGGTCGTGGAGCATGTGGCCCATTCCCCGCAGGACGCTGCGCCCCGCGGTGTCGAACGCACGCTTGACGGCGGCAGGGTTCCCGAGCAGCGTGTTGGTCGGCGCCAGGGCGCTGGTGAACGCGTTGAGGACGAAGCGCGCCTGCTCCACCTCGCGCCAGTCGGCCCCGCCGGCCTCGTACGCGTCGAGGAGGTCGTTCACCGACCCCGTCACCGCCAGGTAGGACTGGGCGAGACGTCGGTAGCCGGGATGCAGCGACCACGCCGGATCGGCGAAGCGCCTGTCCTTGGGCGCCGGAGCGATCTCGTCCGTGCCGCGGAGGATCCGCACCGTGCTGCGTCCGAGCCGGGCCGCCTCCCGGGCGAGGGGTCCCGGCTGGGCGAGGGTGGAGAGCACTGCCCGGGCCATGCCGCGGGGGGAGGGGACCCCGACCGTCTCGGCGCCCTCCACCGAGGCCAGCGCCTCGGACTCGTCCTGTGGTACCGGCGGTTCCGCGGCGCGCCGTCCCCTGTCGAGCGCGGTGTGGCGCGGCGCTGACGTCGTGGTCGTCACGTGGACCCCCTTGTGACGTACATCACTCGATGGTCCGACGGTACTTGGTGAAGCAGCCCCCACGCACGGCGGACGGCGTGGCCCTTCGGTCGACGAACGCGATCATCGCGGCCGGCGGGACCGCACAGGGTCGATCGCTGTGCGGGCGGACACCGCGCCCACCGGGACGAGTGACCGCCACTCGTTCCAGGCGCGGCTCCATGTCCTGGCGACCGGGAGCGGCGGGACGGGGTAGCCCGTGCAGATGCTCGGATGACGGGTCGTACGGACACGGGTCGCTACGGGGTGGCCCGGTCGGTCGCACAGAGAATGACGTCCTGGCCGCCGAACTCCTCCTTCAGCCGCACCGCCGCCAGCCGCGGCGGGTCGAGCTCGACGAGTCTCTCGCGCGTCGGCGCGTAGCAGCGATAGCCGT
>JAODNJ010000162.1 GCA_025465155.1 Frankiales bacterium | reverse complement strand
TCCGCCGTTCCGGCTCGACCAGGGCGGCGCCGACCCCGGCTCGGCTCCGGCCTACCCCATCCCGCCGTCCCCCTCCGGGGAGCCGACGTCGGCCCCACCGGCTCCGGCGACCGCGCGGTGAGCCCTGCCCGCCCCGGAGCTTGCGTCCCGGGGCGGCCGAGGACCGCCTGATCCCTCACACCCCCGGAGGGGCACGACCCATGCAGAAGCCCCGGACCCGACCCATGAGCGGCCGCACGGTGCTGATCACCGGCGGCACCGGCGGCATCGGCAAGGCGACCGCCCACGGCCTCGCCGCGCTGGGCGCCCATGTGGCGATCACCGGCCGGGACCGCGGGCGCGCCGAGGCCGCGGTCGGCGCGATCCGCGCAGCCGGCGGCGGGCAGGGCGACGTGTTCGTCGCCGACCTGTCCGCCCAGGCCGAGGTGCGACGGCTGGCCGAGGAGGTCCTCGAGCGCCTTCCCCGGATCGACGTGCTGGTCAACAACGTCGGGGGCTACTGGGCCACCAGGCACGTCACCGCCGAGGGGCTCGAGCGCACCTTCGCCCTCAACCATCTCGCACCGTTCCTGCTCAGCCAGCTACTCCTCGACCGGCTGAAGGAGAGCGCACCTGCCCGAGTGGTGACCGTCTCCTCCCACGCGCACGCCGGAGGGCGCATCGACTTCGACGACCTGCAGGGCGAACGGTCCTACTCCGGCGCACGGGCCTACAACCAGTCCAAGCTCGCCAACGTCCTGTTCAGCTACGAACTGGCCCGGCGGCTGAACGGCACCGCCGTCACCGCCAACGCGCTGCATCCCGGGGTGGTGCGGACCTCCTTCGGAGCCGAGGACCCGGCCAGCGCCCAGCGGCTGTTCGTTCCGCTGCTGCGGCCGTTCATGAAGTCCCCGGCCCGAGGCGCCGCCACCTCGGTCCATGTCGCGTCCGCACCCGAGCTCGCGCGAGTGAGCGGCCGCTACTTCGTCAACGGCAAGCCCACGACGTCCTCGAAGCGCAGCTACGACCTCGCCGTCGCCGCGCGGCTCTGGCAGGTCAGCGCCAATCCGATCGGTCTCACCAGCGCCGGCTGATCCACTCCGTCGGCGACCCCGACCGGCGGGTCATCCGAGCGGGTCTGCGCCTACCCCGCTGGACGAAGGAGGACTCCCATGAAGTCGACGAGAACGACCGCGCGGATTGCCGGCGTGTTCTTCATCATCACCTTCATCGCCTCGATCCCCGCACAGTTCTTCCTCTACGAGCCCGTGCTGAAGCACGCCGACTACATCGTCGGTGCCGGCGCCGACACGCGGGTGGCCTGGGGCGCGTTCCTCGAGGTCATCCTCGCCATCGCCGGCATCGGCACCGCCGTCACCCTGTATCCCATCCTGAAGCGGCAGAACGAAGGCGTCGCCATCGGCTACGTGGCCGCTCGGGTCCTCGAATCGACCCTCATCGCCGTCGGGATCGTCAGCCTCCTGTCGATCGTGACCCTGCGGCAGGGAGCTGCCGGCACGGATTCGGCCTCACTGCTCGTCGCAGGCAGGACGCTGGTCGCCGTCCACGACTGGACGTTCCTGCTCGGGCCCGCCCTCGTGGCCGGCTTCGGGAACGGGCTGCTGCTCGGTTACCTGATGTACCGGTCCGGCCTGGTGCCCCGGGGTATGGCACTGCTGGGGCTCATCGGCGGCCCGCTGGTCTTCGTATCCGGGATCGCAGTGCTGCTCGGGGCCTACACGCAAGTCTCCGCGGTGAACGCGATCGCGACCATCCCGGAGTTCGCGTGGGAGCTGTCGCTGGGCATCTACCTGATCGTGAAGGGATTCAAGCCGTCTCCCCTCACCGCCGACACGATTCCCGCGCTCCCCACCCCGCGGCCGTCGGGCGAGTCCACCTCAGCTCCGATCACTCCAGCGGGATGAAGCCCTCGCGGCTGTGGCATCGGTTGGTGCCACCCGAGAAACTTCACCGCGATGGGGGGGTTCGGCAACGTCCTGCTCATCAACGGCACAACCGCCTCCTCCGGAACGGCGGCACTGGGCGACGTCCGGGATCAGCCGCGCCGGGCCGGTGCCGTCGGCGGCCAGGTCGATCAGTGCCCGGCGGTCGTTGACATGGCTGCCGACCTGCGGCGGCCCGAACGGGCCGGCCGGGCGGCGCCTTCCATCAGCTGTCAACGGCCATCCCGACGTCCACTCCGACGACGACCGAATGTCCCGGTCAGGCATGAAGGCGCCGCGGAGACTCGACCCTGGCTCGCGCGAGCGCCGGTGATTGCCGATCTCAGCGCCCGACGCGCGTCGGTCACCGACTGGATCGGTGCCTGGTCGAGCCGGCGACCCGGTGGAAATCTGAGCGCATGACAGTCCTCGACAGCTTTCGCCTGGACGGCAAGGTCGCCGTCGTCACAGGAGGGAACCGCGGCCTGGGTCGCGCCTTCGCGCATGCGCTCGGGGAGGCCGGCGCGACCGTCGCCATCGTCGCGCGAGATGGCGCCGCGAGCAGCAGGATCGTCGCCGAGCTGACCGCCGCGGGTGTCCAGGCGAGCGCCTTTCGCGCCGACGTCGGTGACCGAGGGTCCGTCGTGGCGGTCGCTCAGCAGATCGCCAGGGAACTGGGGCAGGTCGACGTGCTGGTCAACAACGCCGGCATCTGCATCCATCGGCCGGCGCTCGAGGTGACCGAGAAGGAGTGGGACGAGGTGATGCGGGTCAACGTGAACGGCGTCTGGCACGGCTGCCAGGTCTTCGGCGAGCAGATGATTGGCGCGGGCGGAGGCGTGATCGTCAACATCGGGTCGATGTCCGGGCAGATCGTGAACCGGCCACAGTGGCAGCCGGCCTACAACGCATCCAAAGCTG
>JAODNJ010000089.1 GCA_025465155.1 Frankiales bacterium | reverse complement strand
GGATGTGGCGCCGCCAGGGGAGTCGACATGGACCGGGACACGGCCGTGAGGAACTGGTGGGGGCCGCTCGAGATATCCCTCGGGAGACAGCGATGGGTCGCCGCGCCGGGAGAGCCAATCACCATCGGTCGGGACCCCCAGGCCACGGTCCAGGTGGAGGACCCGCAGGTCTCCCGGCACCACGCGACACTCGATCCGACCCCGAGAGGCTGGGTGCTCACCGACCACAGCCGCAACGGAGTGTTCCTCGACGGGCAAAGAACGCCGCGGGTGCTCGTGAACTCGCCCACGGCTGTCGCTCTGGGCCATCCGCGCGACGGCCTGGTGCTGACGATGACACCCATCGCGGAGGGCAACCGCCCACGGGGACGCGTAGCCCAGACGCATGCTCCGAGGACCGGGATGCACATCGTCAGCGGTGGCCGGATCACCATCGGCCGGCTGCGGGAGAACGACGTCGCCCTGGACGATCTCCTGGTCTCCCGGCACCATGCCGTTCTGGAGCGCGACCACGGAACCTGGCGCATCCATGACCTGGGCAGCGCCAACGGCACGTACCTGAACGGGCAACGGGTCGCCGAGGCCGACGTCGCGGACGGCGAGCTGATAGGGGTCGGCCATGCCCTTCTGGAGTTCTCCGCTACCGGACTGACGGAGTACCAGGACCGCGGGGACGTCGACATCGAGGCCGACGGACTCGTCGTGATGCGCGACAGTCATCGCCTTCTGGACGGCGTGGGATTCGGGCTTCCGGGACGCAGCCTGCTGGCGATCCTGGGGCCGAGCGGGTCGGGCAAGTCGACCCTGCTCGGCGCGCTCACCGGCAGTCGCCCTGCAGACGCAGGCGAAGTGAGCTACGGCGGACGGGACCTCTACGCCGACTCCGACGAGCTGCGGCAGCGGATCGGTGTCGTGCCCCAGGACGACATCGTCCATCCCCAGCTGACCGTTCTGCGAGCGCTCTCTCATGCAGCCCGGCTGCGCTTTCCCCCCGATGTCCCGCTGGAGGACCGCGACCGGCGTATCGCCGAGGTGCTGGAGGAGCTGGGCCTGAGCGGACAGGCCCAGCAGCGGATCTGGAGCCTGTCAGGGGGGCAGCGGAAGCGGGCCAGCGTGGCGCTCGAGCTGCTCACCCGCCCGTCCCTTCTGTTCCTGGACGAGCCCACCTCCGGGCTCGATCCCGGCCTCGACAAGCAGGTGATGCAGAACCTTCGCGAACTGGCCGACGCCGGACGCACCGTCGTCGTCGTCACTCACAGCGTCCTGAACCTGGACCTGTGCGACCAGCTTCTCTTCCTCGCGCCTGGCGGTCGGGTGGCCTACTTCGGGCCACCCGGCCAGGCGCTCTCGTATTTCGGTGTGGCGGACTACGCCGAGGTCTTCATGATGCTCGAGGGGGAGACGTCGGTGGATTGGGGGGAACGGTTCCGGAGCTCAGGCCTGGATCATCGGCCGTCCCGCCCACATCACGGTCGCCCGCGCGCCGTACCCAAGCCGCCGCCGCGAAGCGGCACGGCTCTGGTGCAGTACCGCGTCCTGTGCCGGCGCACGCTCGACGTGCTGGTGGCCGACCGGATGTACCTGACGTTCCTCTCGCTCCTGCCGGTGCTGCTCAGCGGGCTCGCCTACGCCATGCCTGGCCCCCACGGTCTATCCAGTGTTTCCCCCCTCGAAGCCGAACAGCTGATGCTCGTCCTGGTGCTCGGTGGAGCATTGATGGGAATCGCGGGCTCCATACGAGAACTGGTCAAGGAGCGTTCCATCTACCTGCGCGAGCGGGCGATCGGGCTGTCCTCCGCGGCCTACCTCGGCTCGAAGGTCACCGTCCTGGGGGCGCTCGCCATTGTCCAAGGGGCGGCGTTCGCCGTGCTCGCCCTGGTCCGCAGGCAGGGGCCGGATGGTGCGGTGCTGCTGAGCTGGGGGAAGCTCGAGATCGGGCTGGCCGTGGTGGCGGTCACCGTCTCCTCGATGGTGGTCGGCCTGGTGATCTCCACCATGATCAGCAACGCAGACCGGGGCATGCCGTTGCTCGTCATGGTGGTCATGCTCCAGTTCGTGCTGTCCGGTGGGCTGTTCGCGCTCGGAGACAAGGTCGGTCTGAATCAGCTCTCGTGGCTGATGCCCACACGCTGGGCCTTCGGCATGGGCGCGGTGACCATGAGCCTGGGTGTCGCCAATCGGGACAACGACGCGTTGTGGCGGCACAGTGCCACCACCTGGCTCGCGGACGCGCTTCTGCTCGGCGGCCTGACCCTGGTGTTGGTGCTGGTCGCCGGCTTGGGGATGCGCCGCTACGAGCCGCGCCGGCGCCGGCGCACCGGCTGAAGCGGGCACGAGACCACCGCCGGGAAAGTTTCCGGTGGAGGTGGGCGGCTCTGGACAGGGTCGCGAGGCCGGGACCAGACTGGCCCACCTCGCGAACCGGAGGAGCCAGCCTGGGCGCCCGCCGGAGGGAAGGCCGCCATGGTCCCCGAGCTCTTCGGCCCCTACGAGGTCCAGGAACTGGTCGGTCGCGGCGGCATGGGCGAGGTTCACCGGGCCTATGACACGGTCCGGCAGCGCACGGTCGCACTGAAGCGGCTACGCCCGGAACTGGCGGCGAACGACCGCTTCCGCGAACGGTTCCTGCGCGAGTGCCGGCAGGCAGCCCAGCTCACCGAGGCCCACGTCATCCCGATACACGACTTCGGCGAGATCGACGGCCGGCTCTACCTGGACATGCGGTTGATCCAGGGCGACAACCTCGAGGACCTGCTGACGTCCGGGGGACCGCTGGCCCCGGATCAGGCGGTGACCGTCGTGACCCAGGTGGCGGCCGCACTGGACGCCGCCCATGCCGCCGGCCTCGTCCACCGCGATGTCAAGCCGTCGAATGTCCTGCTGGCGGGCGCCGGGTCGGGATTGCACTGCTATTTGGCGGACTTCGGCGTGGCCGCGGCCATCGGTGGCTCGGGAGCGCTCACCACGACCGGGATGACGGTCGGGACGATGGAGTACATCGCTCCCGAGCGGTTGCGCGGCGGCCCCACCGACCACCGCGTGGACGTGTACTCGCTGGCTTGCCTCCTTCACGAGACCTTGACCGGCCGGCCGCCGTTCCCCTTGGAGGAACTTCCCGCGATCATCCACGCGCACCTGGACCTGGCGCCCCCGCGACCGTCCTCTCTGGTGCCTACCGTGCCGCCGAGCTTGGACAGGGTCGTCGCGCAGGGCATGGCGAAGAACCCGGACCTGCGGTACCGGACCGCCGGTGACCTGGCCGTCGCTGCGGGTGCAGCGCTGACCCAGCCTGCGGCGGGCCCGTCGGCTGCGGCCGTGACCATGGCGGCGGACGTCTCCCAGGCGGTGGCCTCCGCCGCCTCCGCATCCTCGCCGCCGGTCAAGGGCCCTTGGCCGGACCGTCGAAGGCGACGTCGTCTTGTCCACCGGCTCGTTCTCGTCGGCCTGCTCGCCATCGGGATAGGAGTCATCGCGGTGGGCGCCAGGCTGCTCACCTCGGTGGAGGCCACACCGGTCCAGGGAGAGCCGGCCCACTCCGTGGGGAACGACCCGTTCACGCCGGCGCCCGCGGGGACGCCCGTCTCACCGGCGTCGGCTCCATCGGGGAAGCCCGGTGCCGTGGGCTCTCCGAGCGACGGTCGATCCGGCGACGGACAGGCCGCGCCCGCGACGGGGGACCGGGTCTCCGGGGACACCGTGGGCCTGTACGGCGGCACGGGCTCGGAGGCCTGCGACGCAGGCACGATGGCGACCTTCCTCGAGGGCCACCCGGATCGTGGGGCCGCCTGGGCGCGGGCCCAGGGCATCCAGACCGCACAGATCCGGCCGTTCCTCATGTCTCTGACGCCGGTCGTTCTCCGGACCGACACCGCGGTCACCAACAACGGGTTCCGGAACGGCCGGGCGAACGCCTTCCAGTCGGTCCTTCAGGCCGGCACTGCGGTGTTCGTCGACGCGCGCGGTGTGCCGCGCGCGCGATGCTCCTGCGGCAACCCGCTGGCGGCGCCCGCCGCACGGTCGATGGTGCGTTACGTGGGGAGCACGTGGCCCCGGTTGCACGACGAAAGGGTCACCGTGGTGCGCCCGGCTCCCGCGGTGGTGCAGCACTTCGTCGTCGTCGTGGTGGTGCAGAACGTGACCGTGGTCGTCGACCGGCCGCGAGCCAGCCATGGGGATGACGACCGACCCGCCCCACCCTCCGAGGTCCAGGCCGCCTCCAAGCAGAAGTTCGACGGTGATCCGTCGGAGGGCAATTCCTCCGGCGCCACTCGCTCGCGCACCACCGAGTCCACTCCGACCTCGACGTCGCGGGAGTCGGGGGCCGGTTCGGATACGGGCACCGGTTCGGGGACGACGAGCGGTTCGGGGACGACGAGCGGTTCGGGGACGACGAGCGGTTCGGGGACGACGAGCGGTTCGGGGACGACGAGCGGTTCGGGCACCGGTGTCAGCTCGGAGGCGGGTGTCAGCTCGCCGCCGGTTTCCCTCCAGGACTCAAGCTCCGCCGCATCTCCCTCTGTCGCGCCGACGACGGAGCCGGCCAGCTCTCCGACCACCGCCCCGCCGACCACGGTGCCGCCAACGACGGAGCCGGCGGGCCCTCCCACCACCGCCCCGCCGACCACGGTGCCGCCAACGACGCCGTCGGCGGCCCCTCCGCCTATCGCCCCGCCGACCACGGTGCCGCCGACGACGGACAACGGCACACCCAGCGGCGCGACCACCGGGGCCAGCTGAGCGGGCCGATCGATCGGCCGGCGGCGGACGAGCCGGGCGGCCAGGTGCGGGAGGGCGGGTCGAACCCCCACGCCCGAAGCACCAGATCCTCAGGACGTCGCTGGGGCTGACGAGTCATGCCACTGAGCTGGGGATCGAACCTGTGAGCTGCGGAGAGACGTGCCAAGGGCACCCAGCTCGTGGACCTAGTACCCCGGCTGCCGACGTTCGCCCTGATCGGCCCTTCTGGGCCATCTGTCCGAGACGAGACGACCGCGGGATCACGCGGTCTGAACACGTCGGCCTGACTCGGTAGCGTGCAGCGCGTGCCCATCAAGCTCGAGAACGTCGGCATCGCCGTCCGCGACCTCGAAGCGACGATCGCTTTCTTCACCGACCTCGGGCTGACCGTTCTCGGCCGTGCCACGGTCAGTGGGGAGTGGACCGACACCGCCGTCGGCCTCGACGGCAACCACGCCAACATCGCGATGCTCCAGACGCCGGACGGCAACGGTCGCCTCGAACTCTTCGAGTACATCCACCCCGACGCGATCGAGACGGAGCCCACCCGCCCTAACGAGATCGGTATGCACCGCGTCGCTTTCTCGGTCGACGACATCGACGAGGCCCTCGAGGTCGCCGCGAGGCACGGCTGCCACCCACTGCGCGGCGTGGCGACGTACGAGGACGTGTACAAGCTGACCTACGTCCGCGGCCCCAGCGGCATTCTCGTGATGCTCGCCGAGGAGATGAAGAGCAGCTGACCTCGCACCGGTGCGGGATCGTCTGTGGAGACGGCCACGTGCCGTAGGGCGCAGTCCGAGTTGGACCGGCCAGTGAACGGCCGCCGTGCCGGCAGCCGCTCGGCTAACAAGACAGATGGACGCCCGACCAGCGACCGGCGCCAAGTCGCCCATAGCGGCCCTTTAGGGCGACCCCCGTCGCGTGGTGTTCCGGTCCACCTCACGATTCGGGAGTGTCATCCGAAGATCGCGGGGAAGGGCGGCCTCCGACGGAGCGCGAGTGGTGGCGCGCCAACTGATGGCAGGTTGTAATCGCAAGCCAACCCATTGCGCGCGAACGGGCATCGTAAGTACGTTGCGTCGACCAACCGGCTACGGGGGCAGGTTGTCGGAGCGCGCGAGGAACCCAACTTGAAGTTTCGGAGCATCGCAGCCGCCGTCGCCGCCATCGGTGCGCTCACGCTCGCCGCCTGCGGCCCGGCAGCAACCACGTCGGCCTCGGGGACCACATCGTTCACGCCGACGACAACGCCTCCACGCACCCTCTCGCCGGAGGAGCAGGCGGCAGCCACCTCTTTCGCGCAGGCGGTCTCGGCTGCCAACGCCTCACGGTCTGCGGCAGCAGCGTCCTCGCAGGCCGCAGCCGCTGCGTCGGCTCAGGCCGCCGCAAGCGCAGCAGCAGCATCAGCGGCAGCAGAGGCAGCACTGACTCCGGGCCAGCGCAACGCCCGGGCGGAGGCGAAGCAGTACCTCGCGATGCAGGCGTTCAGCTACAAGGGGCTGATCGACCAGCTCGACAGCCAGTACGGCGGCGGGTTCTCTGTCGCCGACGCCACCTGGGCCGCCGACAATTGCGGGGCGGACTGGAACGCCGAGGCGGTGCAGGCGGCCCAGGAGTACCTGAAGATGCAGCCGTTCAGCCACTCCGCCCTGGTGAACCAGCTCTCTAGCCCGTACGGCGGCAAGTTCACCGCGGCGCAGGCGGAGTACGGAGCGACCCAGGCAGGCGACTGATCGATCACCTGTCAGCCAAACGGCCGACGGCATGGATGGCCGTCTCCTGATTCGACAGACGAGTCAGGTCGCTCAAAGGCCGCCCTATGAGTCGCTCTGAGCGGCCCTCAAATACTGCAACGGCAGTTATGGCGGTGCCTGTCCGCGAGCGCGGTAGTGGGCGGCGCGGGCTTGGGCCTGGCGTCGTCGACGCCACCACGACCAGTCGGCGACGTGGTCGAGGTCGGGCCGCGGGGTGCGGATGAGGGTGTTGAGCAACCGCCGCAGTTCGGGCACGGTCAGCGCGATGAGCTGGCCGGTTCCGGCTGCGGACCCCCTTTTTCCGCGGTGGCTCGGGTGGCGGACAGGTAGGCGTGGGCGAGCATGGCCAGGGTGATGTGCCGGTACCAGGCGGTGTAGTCACGCACCTGGTAGGAGGCCAGGCCCGCCTCGTTCTTGGCCGCCTGGAAGCACTCCTCGATCCGCCACCGGCCGCCGGCCACCGTGACCAGCTGGGCGAGGCTGGTGTCAGCCGGCCCGGCGCAGACGTAGTAGGCCAACTCTGGTTCCTCGCCGGGTTCGGTGGGGATGCTGCGGCGGGCCAACACCCAGCGGGCCCAGCTCGAGTCCAAGCCTGCCAGCAGCTCCAGTCGGGCCCAGTCGTAGAGGCGCTGGCCGTGTACGCCGGCGCCGGCCGAATACCGAGTCCAGGCCGTCGCGGGGAGCTCGGCGATCAGTGCGCGGACGTGGCGCTGGCGCCAGTCGACGGTGGCCACGGTGTCGTTGGAGCGGGTGGCCAGCACGTAGGGCAGCCCGCGCTGCTCGCACCAGATCCGCAGCCGCCTGTCCTGCCCGTAGACCTCATCGGCGGTCAGCCAGCCGGCCGGCATCCCGGCGTCCACGGCGCGGTCCAGCATGCGCCGCGCCAGGTCGGGCTTGGTGGCGAATCCGACCTCCTCGCCGATGCCGGCGGCGCGCGCCCACTCCCGGTCGTCGATCCAGGCCTTCGGCAGATAGAGCTCCCGGTCGATCAGCGCCCGACCGGTGCCAGTTGCGTAAGCCAGAAGACTCCGATCTGACTGGGTATGTCCCGTTTGAGTTCGGAGGCGATCCGGGCCCTCGTCCGGTCACGCCGATGTGGGCGCCGCGGCCAAGCGGCTCAGTTGAAGACCAGGAGACGGCGGTGAGGCACGGACTGCCAGGCGCATCGTCGGCAAACCTGCCACTCAGGAGCTCAGGATCGGACGAGCGCCATTCGCTCGGCCCGGGCGAGCGCATCGGGCACGGTCAGTCGGATCACCTCGCCGCTGTGCTTGTCGACCAGGCGGGGCCCGTTGGCGACCGGTCCCTCGTCGCGCCGGCCGCCGCTGATGTCGAGGACCAGCAGGAGGTACGACGCCGCATCCTCCCGCGCCCGCCTGCGGTCAACGCGGAGATGCGCAGAGTCCAGGGTCGCTTCGACGGCCGCAATGGCGTCATCCAGGGTCATGCAAGCCCCTTTCGAAGAAGTCATGAGGACCCAGCGCCGGCGAAGGCGGGCGGTATTCCTCGACCGGGATCGCCACACGACGGTGACGGGAGACGTGGCGGCAGAAGCAGGACGAGTAATCAGCACGACCGGACATGCCGCATTTCGCGTGGCACAATCCGCGCCCGTTCAGGTTGCGAGCGGAAGTGCGCGCCGGTGAGCCAGTGCACGTGACAGGTGGCGCAGGTGGTCGCGATGCAGGCGACCTGGAGCCAGCCGGTCGCCGAGGTGGTGGTGTTCTCAAACGACTTCGCCAGCCGGCGGGCGCGGCCCAACCGGCCGTGGGCGACCTCGACGCGCCAGGCGTGCCGGATGAGGCGGAACACGGGCTGCTTGTCGTCCTACCCGAGCCGCCGCATCTCACGGCCCTGGCGTCGGCCGAGCGTGCGGGCGGCGGCCGCGGTGACCCCGCGGTCCACCAGGACCAGCTCGAGCCGTTCGGTGACGCCCTGCCGGGTCAGGCGCGCCAGCATCAGCTCACTGGCCCGGTTCTCATGGGTGGAGGCCGGCACGACCAGCGCACCCACCGGCAGCCCGGTCACGTGCACGGCCACGACCCGCTTGGCGCCCCTCGTGCGGCCGTAGGGGCCGCCGCGGTCGTGGAAGGTGAACCCGCCGTCGGACGCTCCGCGGGCGAGGTGGGTGTCGATGACCAGCATCGACGGCGTTGCCCCGCCGCGGCCGTCCGCCTTGCGTGCCGCCTTGTGCGGCACGGTCGGTGCCCGCGCCGACGTCGTCTCCGCGCCAACGGCGGACGGCCATCCGAGCCGTCCGCCGTTTGGTTGACGCGTCAGAGCCCGGCCGCGTGCACCCCGAACTCGGTCTGCGTCGGGGTGACGCCGTCGCCGTAGCTCGACCACAGTTGGTTGACCAGGGCAGCGTGCGAGAAGGACGTCATCGCGAGGTACTCCTTGGCCTTCTGCGCCGCCTCCTGGTTCCAGTCGACGTTCAGGTGGTCCACTGCCCAGGTGGCGTCCGCGAGCGAGAAGCCCTCGCCGTAGCTCGACGACAGTTGCTTGATCAGGCTCGCGCGGGAGAAGGCCGTCATCGCGAGGTACTGCTGAGCCTTGTCCAGCGCGTTGCTCTGCCCGGCCGACAGTGGCGGTGGCGGTGGCGGTGGCGGTGGCGGTGGCGGTGGCGGTGGCGGTGGCGGTGGCGGAGGTGGTGGCGGTGGCAGAGGTGGTGGCGGCCGGACGAAGGTCGTCGTCGGCGGGGCGATCGTCGTCGTGGGTGCGGCGGCGACCGGGGAGGGAGAGAAGCTGGACGTCGGCGCGGAGGCCGTGCTCTGGTCCGCCGCCGTGGTGGACGACGTCGTCTTGCCGCTCCCGTGAGTGGTGGTGACCAGGATGATCACCAGGGCCACGAGACCGAGGAGCAGCCACAGGCCGCGCGCTTTTTCTTGGGATTCTGAGGTGGATTCTGCGAAGTGCCGAACATGTCGCCCCCGTTTGCAGTTGACACACAGTCCTGTGTGACTGCTGTGGGGAAGGTGCGCAGGCCGAGTCAAGGGTGGCAAGGACCTCAGAGGGCCCGAGGAAGAAACGCAACCCATCCGTGGATCTAGCAGTGTCCGGGACTGCTGCACAGATACGTGAACACGTCGGGTCAGTCCCCAACGTTGGCCCAACGCCCCAGAGAAGGCCGCAATTACTGAACCGGCCTGCACCCCATTCGGGCTCCGGCGTGGCGATTCACTGTTGTGCGGGAGGGGGGAGTCGAACCCCCACGCCCGAAGGCACCAGATCCTAAGTCTGGCGTGGCTGCCGTTACACCACTCCCGCGTAGCGCAGCAGTCTAGGGAGTAGCCCGGTCGGGTGGTCGGGGCCGGACGAGGACGCGCTGGATGTGGCGGTCTCTGGCAGGCTGTCCGTCGTGCCTCGCGACCCTCGACAGATCCAGCTGGAGATCGACGCCGCCCGCGAGTCGCTGGCCGCGACCCTCGACGACCTCGTCTACCGGAGCAACCCGAAACGGGTCGCGAACCAGGGTCGGGACGCCGCGCTCCGATTCCTGCAGACGCCGGTCGGCTTTGCCGTCGTCGGTGGGGTCGGCCTGCTGGTCAGCCTCGCCGTCGTCCAGCGCATCCGGCACCGCAACGACTGAGCGGCGCTGGAGGCATCCTGGAGCGATGCCGCGCCCGCGTCGTGATCCCGACCGGCCCTGGCCAGGAGCCGGTCTGGGACGACCGCGACCGCCGTCGGCGGTAGTCACGGGCGAGCTCGTCACCCTGGCCCGGTGACCGGCAGCGCCGCTCAGACCGAGACGGCCGCCGTGGCGCGGATCAGCGGGAGCACCACCTGGTCGAGCACCTGGTCGGCGAACGTCTCGTTCACCAGCTCGCCCGTGAGCAGCCAGCGCTGCACCAGAAGGCCACTCGTCGCCTCCGCAGCCAGGGGTCCGGCGTCCGAGCGCACCTCGCCGCGCGCCTCGGCGCGGGCCCACACCTCGTCGAACGCCGCCCGCCAGACCCCGATGGGCCCGGCGCGGAACGCCGCGGCCAGCGCCGGCTGGTGCGGAACGGTCGACAGCAGCGACAGCGTGGCCGCTCCGAGCGGGCCGTTGACCACGTTCACCAGCGAGTGCAGCAGCTGGCGCAGGTCGCCTTCCAGTGAACCGGTGTCCGGCGCCGCGCTCTCGATGTGGTGCAGCTCGGCGATCGTGTCGACGACGAGGTCCTCCTTGGTGCGCCAGCGACGGTAGATCGTCGCCTTCCCGACGCCGGCCTGCGCGGCCACTGCATCCATCGTCAGCGCGCCGTAGCCGACATCGGCGAGCAGTCGCAGGATGGCCGCCCGGATGACGCCGTCACGGCTGGGGTCCCGCGGGCGCCCGCCACGGCTCGTGCGGACGGGATCGGTCGTGGTCAGCGCGGCCATGGGGAGACTTTAGACACTAAAGTCATGAATGGACGAGGACTTGCCGCCGCGTCACCCGATATCGCGTCGCCGCGCGCCTGCTCCGGAGACGGCACAGTCTCGTTCATCCTCGCTCTCGTGGGAACCATCTGCGGCGGGATCTGTGGTTGCCGGCAGAACTGGGAGGTCCCCGGACCGGCCGGCCGGGTGCTGTTGGCGACGTCGATCGGGCACGTGCTCCCGACCGTCGCGCGCACGGCCCGTTCGCTCGGGCTGACCGTCCGCACCAGCCCCGCGATGATCGACGTCGTCGACGAACGCGGGGGGCGGCGACTGGAGCGGCTGTTCCAGCAGCTGGCCCGCGAGCTGACCGGAGCGGAGACCGAAGCGGTCCGAGTGGTCGCCGACCCGCCGGTCGAGGGCGGCGCCGGGTTCGCGGCCCGACTGCTCACCGCGCCCACCCTCGCCGTCGAACTGGCCCGTCGCGGCGTCACGGTCGAGGTCGGTGTCCTGGTCGAGGCCGAGCTCTGGTCGGTGTACCAGCCGATCGTCTCGCTGTCGGACCGTTCGGTCGTCGCGCAGGAGGCCCTGCTGCGCGGCATCGTCGACGGCCGTGAGGTCGGCGGGGGAGACCTCTTCTTCGTCGCCGAGCGGGCCGGCTGGCTGCACCGGCTGGACCGGATCGGCCGGGAGTCGGCGGTCACCGGAGCGGGCCACTGGCTCGGCGAGGCGGACCTGTACGTCAACGTCGATCCCACCTCGATCTTCCGGCCGCAGGTGTGCCTGGCCAGCACGGAGCGGGCGGTCCACGACGCGGGCATCCCCGCCTCGCAACTGGTCTTCGAAGTGGTCGAATCGCACGCCATCGCCGACCGCGGGCACCTGGTCTCGGTGCTGGAGCACTACCGGTCGCTGGGCTGGCGGGTGGCGCTGGACGACGTCGGCGCCGGCTGGTCCAGCCGGTCGCTGCTCGCCGCCGTCCGCCCGGAGGTCGTCAAGCTCGACAAGCGCCTGGTCCAGGAGCTTCCGGACGACGGGGCGCGCACGGTGTTGCGCGCGCTGGTCGACCTCGCCCACCAGCTCGGCGCCGTTGTCGTGGCCGAGGGCGTCGAGACCGAGCGGCTGGCCGAGGAGGTCACCGCCCTGGGCGCCGATCTCGGGCAGGGCTGGCTGTTCGGCCGGCCCGTGCGCCCGGAGCTGACGGTCGAGGAGCCCGAGGGCAGGTGGCAGCCGGTCCGGGTGGCCACCGGCCGGTGATCCCCGAGGTCAGGGGCAGCCGGTGTTCCAGCCGGTGAGCGCCGGCCAGTGGTGCTCGAACCCGAGCAGCCCGTAGCGGCCGGTCTCCAAGGGGAACAATGCTCCTGCCTCCGGGCCCAGCCCCAGCCATCGCGCGGTGAGGATCCGCAGCACGTGCCCGTGGGCGACCAGGGCGACGTCGCCGCCGGCCAGCAGTGGCCTGACCCGGTCCAGCACCCGGTCGACCCGGTCGGCGACCTGCTTCAGCGTCTCGCCGGGGGTCTCGCCGGGCACCGTCCCGTCGCTCCACAGCGACCACGGGCGGCCGAGTTCGACGCTGATCTCCTTCGTCGTCCGGCCCTCGTAGGCGCCGTAGTCGACCTCGACCAGATCGGGGTCGATCACCCATTCCACGCTGCCGTCGGTCAGCCCGGCCAGCTCCGCCGTCCGCCGTGCCCGGGTCCGCGGGCTGATGAAGGCGTGGGTGATCGGGCGACCGGCCAGTACCGGCCGGAGCCGCCGTGCATCCCCCTCGCCGTCGGGGAGGAGCGGCAGATCCGTCACGCCGGTGTGCCGGCCGCTCCTGCTCCACTCGGTCGCCCCGTGCCGGACGACCACGATCTCGCCCATGAGTCCTCCTCGTTCTCCCCGGCGGTGAGGCCGGTCACATCGGCCGGCGCCGGGAAGGCTGCCGGGCGGGGTACTGCTTGCCCCTGACAGCGTTCCGGAGGCATCAGGCCCCGGGCATGCCGACTCCCCAGGGGGATCCATGACCACGGTCGCTCCCAGCGACACCTTCGTCATCGGTGGAGACCTGCTCGTCCACCGTCTCGGGTACGGCGCGATGCAGCTTCCCGGCCCCGGCGTGTGGGGCTGGCCGGCGGACCGCGAGGGCGCGCTGCGGGTGCTCCGTGCCGCCGTCGAGCAGGGCGTCGACTTCATCGACACCGCAGACTCCTACGGCCCGCAGGTCAGCGAGCAGCTGATCGCCGAGGCCCTGTACCCGTACCCGGAGAACCTGGTCATCGCGACGAAGGCCGGGTTGACCCGGCAGGGGCCCGATCGCTGGGCGCCGGTCGGCCGTCCCGCCTACCTCAAGCAGCAGGCCGAGCTCTCGCTGCGCAACCTCAAGGTCGACCGCATCGACCTCATGCAGCTGCACCGGATCGACTCCGAGGTGCCGCTGGCCGACCAGCTGGGCGCCTTCGTGGAGCTGAAGGAGCAGGGCAAGATCCGGCACATCGGCGTCTCCGAGGTGTCGGTCGAGCAGCTGGAGGCGGCGCGGGAGATCACCGAGATCGTCACCGTGCAGAACCTCTACAACCTGACCGACCGGAAGTCGCAGGACGTGCTCGACTTCGCCACCGCCGAGGGCGTCGGCTTCATTCCGTGGTTTCCGATCGCGACCGGCAACCTCGCGGCGCCGGACAGCCCCGTCGCGGCGGTCGCCCGGGAGCTGGACGCGACCCCGGCGCAGGTCGCGCTCGCCTGGCTGCTGCGGAAATCTCCGGTCATGCTGCCGATCCCCGGCACGAAGTCCGTCGAGCACCTCACCGAGAACCTGGGCGCCCGTGGGCTCACGCTGTCCGACGAGGACATGGCCCGCCTCGACGCGCTGGCCTGACGGCGTCGCCCCGGCGGCGACGGCCGCCGGGGCAGGCGTCACCATGAGCGGCATGGACGCCGGGGACTTCCGCCAGATCAGGGACGCCGTCCGCGAACTCGTGCGAGAGCAGGTCGTCCCGCTCGAGGAGCAGATCGAGGACGAGGACCGCATCCCCGACCAGCTCCGGTCGCGGGCGGCCGAGATGGGGTTGTTCGGATATGCCCTTCCCGAGGAGTACGGCGGCCTCGGCGTGACCATGCGCGAGGACGTCCGGCTCGCCTTCGAGTTCGGCTACACGACCCCGGCGTTCCGGTCGCTGTTCGGCACGAACAACGGCATCGCCGGCCAGGTGATCGCCCGGTTCGGCAGCGAGGAGCAGAAGAAGGCCTACCTGCCGCGCATGGCGGCCGGCGAGCTGATCGGGTCCTTCGCGCTGACCGAGGCCGAGGCCGGCTCCGATCCGGCCGGCGTCCGGACGACGGCGCGCCGCGACGGGGACGAGTGGGTGATCAACGGCGCCAAGCGCTACATCACCAACGCGCCGATCGCCGATCTGTTCGTGGTCTTCGCCCGGAGCAACCCGGAGGAGAAGGGCGGCGCCGGCATCTCGAGCTTCGTCGTCGGGTCCTCGACGCCGGGGGTGACCGTCGGGCCCAAGGACAAGAAGATGGGCCAGGCCGGCGCGTGGACCGCCGAGGTGCTCTTCGACGATGCCCGCGTGCCGGCCGACTCCCTGATCGGCGAGGAGGGCCGCGGCTACTCGAAGGCGCTGAGCGTGCTCTCCCGCGGGCGCCTGCACATCGCCGCGCTCTGCGTCGGGATGGCCCAGCGGGTGCTCGACGAGTCCGTCGCGTACGCGGCCACCGCCAAGCAGGGCGGCGCGCCGATCGGCCGGTTCCAGCTGGTCCAGGCCATGCTCGCCGACACCCATGCCGAGTTGCTGGCCGGCCGCAGCATGGTTCAGGACGTCGCCGACCGGTACGACTCCGGCGAGGACAGGTCGGTGGGCCCGTCGTCGGCCAAGCTCTACTGCAGCGAGATGGTCGGCCGCGCGGTCGACAGGGCCGTGCAGGTGCACGGTGGCCTCGGCTACCTGCGGACGACGCCGGTCGAGCGGTTCTACCGCGACGCGCGGCTGTTCCGTCTCTACGAGGGCACCAGCGAGGTGCAGCGGGGGATCATCGGCGCGGCGCTCCTGCGCGAGGCCGGCATGGCCCGTGGCTGAGCAGGGGCCCGGGGAGCCGGCCGGGGAGCTCTCGGCGGCGGAACGCGACACCCGGCGTGAAGCCGTCAGCGTGCTGGGTGCCGCGCTGCGCGAGCTGATCGACGCCGCCGTCCTCACCGAGGTGCCGATCGAGGAACTGACCGAGGCCGCGGAGGCGGCCCGGGGGCTCGCCTCGCGACTTCGCGTCCAGTCGCGGCGGCTGCCCCAGATCGCCGCGATCGACGATCCGGAGGTGGGTGAGCGCTGGTACAACCCGGTGTACGGCCCCGGGAACCCGCTGGCGGCCCCGCTCGAGGTCATCGTCTCGGCCCAGGGCCGGGTCAGTGGCCGGGTGACGCTCGGCAAGCCCTACGAAGGGCCGCCCGGACTGCTGCACGGCGGCGTCACCGCCACGCTGCTCGACCATGCCCTGGCGCGGGCGGCCCGATCGGCCGGGCACGGTGGTCTCACCGCCTCCCTGACCGTCCGCTACCGGCGGCCGGTCCCGCTGGGGGTGCCACTCCTCCTCGATGGCCGGTTGGAAGCAGTGGACGGCCGCCGGGCGACCGCGCGCGCCACGCTGGCCGCCGCCGCCGACCCCGGCACCCCGCTCGCCGAGGGGGAGGCCGTGCTCATCGCGCTGACCGCCGACCGGGCGGCCGAGGTGTTCGCACCGACAGGCCGCTCCGTGGGAGCGTGGACGGCCCGTTCCTGACCGGCGACGTTCCGGCCACGGCCCGGCGCCACCCGGGTGCCGGGACGAGGACGCCGCGGACGGAACGGCCCGCGCGTCCGACAGTTCGACCAGCATCACGCCGGCCATGGCGGTCATGACCGGGTTCGGTCGCCCATCCCTCAGGCCGGTCGCAGCAGCGGGCCCGGCGCTCCCTCGCCGCGGCCGAACGCGGCCACGAACCGGGCGAGCACCTCGTCTCCGCGGTGGGCCGGCGTCCAATCCAGCAGGGTGCGGGCGCGGCCGGCGTCCAGGGCCGGGGCCTGCGTCGCGATGTCCAACCAGCCCGGCTCGGTCGGCAGCAGGCGGGCCGTGAAGGCCGCCTGCAGCGCCGTTCTCAGCGCGATCGCCGGAACGGGGACGCGAAAGGTCCCGAGCGCCCGGGCGATGGCATCGGCGTCCATCACCGGGTCGGCCGCGACGTTGAACGGACCCGCGGCCCGGCGGTCCAGCATGCGCGCGACCGCATCGGCGACGTCGTCGGCGTCCACGAAGGCGACCCGCACCCCCGGCAGGGGCAGCGGCAGCAGCCGCGCCACCGGGCCGGGCAGGGCCCGGGCCGCGCCATAGAGCACGGGCCCGAGGAAGTACCGCCCGAGCTCACTGGCGGCCTCCGGCTGGAGCACCAGGGTCGGCCGTACGACGGTGAGCGGGAGGTCCGGATGGCTGCTCAGGACCTCACGGATCACCTGTTCGGCGTCGGCCTTGTCCCGGCTGTACTGCGAGGTCGGGATGCCGGTCACCGGCCAGTCCTCGGTGACCTGGCGTCCGGCCGCGCCC
>JAODNJ010000050.1 GCA_025465155.1 Frankiales bacterium | reverse complement strand
TCGACGATGGCCGGCGGCAGGTGGAAGCCGCCGACGACCAGCAACTCGCGATGCAGCTCGCCATAGGCGGCGACGGCCGCGAGGCCGAGGACGACGGAGGCGGCGACCCACCACCAGCTGATCGCATTGAGTTCGCCGGCCGCCTGGCGCCCGGATCGCAGGAGTGACGGCACCTGGTACGCGAGGAAGCCCAGCGCCGCCGCGGCGAGCAGCCAATGCAGCACCTTCGGAACGAGGTTTTCCGAAGGGCGACTCACCGCCGTCGTGCCGGGCGCGTGCACGGGCACGGGCACGGGCGAGGGAACAGGCTTGGTCCTGCCGTCCTCGGATCTGCGCCCGCCATCCGCGTTCGACGGAGCAGCCGGCCTGTGGGTCACGGATCCGAGCCCACGGGCGGCGGTGCATCGGGCGAAGGCCTGGCCAGGCGCGGACCCGGTCGGATTCGACCTCGACCGTTCACGTTCCCGTGCTTGGCTCATCAGGGCGGAATCCCGCGTCGGAGAGCATGCGCCTGAGGTCGACGAGCAACTGCGTGTCGACGTCCTTGTGTCGGGGTGGAGTGATGACTTCCGTCTCCGTCCCGAGCGTCACCCGGAGCTTCCCGTTGGGCTGCGTGACGACCGTGCCGACCGTCTCGAGCAGATGCAGGACCTGCCGCCAGTCGACGTTGCCGCTCGTCGGTTGCACGAAAACCTTCTCGAGCGTGTCTCGATGGTGATTGTTCAGAGTTGGTTCCGAGGGCTTCACACCGTTCTCCCCTCACTGGATCCCGTCATGAGGTGGTTCCTCCTCGGGTCCGTGCTGGTCCACGTCGTCGCCCGTCGCGTCGTCGACGTCGGCGAACATCCGGACCTCGAGGTCGAGGCTCTCGGGACCGTTGTCCCGGATGAAGTCAGCGTCGGCGACCGCCTTGCGCTGGTCGGCGACGAACTGGAGACGGTCTGCTGAGGCGCCGGCCGGGCGACCGAGCGCCCCCGCTGCCACCCATGTCGCGTCGACGGAGCTCCGCAATCGATCCTCGGCGCCGGGCGCCGGGTCGGTGGCGACGACGTCGAATCCGCGAGCCAGGTAGTGGGTCGCCGAACCTGCGCCGATCGTGCCCGTGCCGACAATCGCGACCGGTCAACCGGGTGAGTCTGCGTCATGTCGTCGACTCCTCGAGGGGCGGCCTGTGCCGGATCCGACGCTAGAGGGCCGTTCGAGGGCCCGTATCCCAGAGATCCGTAGTCTCGTGTTTCGCCCCCCGCCGATCAGGCACCACCGCCCGAGCAGATCCAGGTCGCCGCCGGCCGTACGAGCCCGGTCTCGGCAGGCACAGGATCGGATGGAGGGCCCGTGGCGGCCGGATGCGGGCACCCCCGTGACGATCACCCTCCCCCGCGCCGACCCGGCGACCGACTGACCGTGGCACGTGACAGTCCCCACCCCACGAGCTGGCCGACCGTGGCCCCTATGGAGGCTCCGATGACGACGTCGCCGGGATAGTGAACCCCGGTGTGCACGCGGGAGTATCCGACCGCGGCGGCCGCCAGACGCAGGGGTGCGGCCGCCGCCGGCAGCGTCTGGCCGACCGCATTGGCGAAGGCGAAGCCCGACGCGGTGTGGCCCGAGGGGAAGGACGCCGAATGCGGTAGCGGCACCCGACGGACGGCCGGAACGCCCGCGGAGTCGCGGTCCGGCCGCGTGCGGCGGGCGGCGAGCTTGAAACCGACGTTCACCACCGCGGAGTCCGCCGCGAGCGCCACCACCCCGGCGCCGGCCGCGCGCCGGCCGGCCCGTCCTCCCACGGCAGCCATCAGACCGGCGATACCGAGCCACAACCGCGCCCTGTTCGCCGCATCCGACAGCCGGCGCATGGGTACGTCGAGCACGGGTGTGGGCGTGTGCGCGACTGCCCGGTAGACCGCCAGGTCGATCTGCCCGAACTCGGCCAGTGCCGAGGCGGCCGCCGTCCGTGCCGTCGCCGGTGCGGGGACCGGTGTCCCGGCGAGCCGACCGGCGAGCCGATCCTCGAGGGGCGGGGTCTGCCCGGGCCCTTCAGTCGTTCCCACCGGGCTCCTCCTCATCTCTGGCGATCGCCGTCCGGTCAGGCTTGCGAGGTTGCGCCCCGCACCCCGCCGCAGCCACGACCACCAGGGGCCCTGTCTCGCGGCGGGTCGCGGGGTTCGGACAGATTCCAGGCTCAGCGCCGGACCCGGACGGTGCTCGAGGGCCCGGTACGGGTGCCGTCAGGCCGGTGGAGCCATGCGGTTGTGCCCGCCGCCTTCGACCCTGCGCGGCCGTTCACTGTGGCCGACTGGTCGGGAGTCCGGTGTGCCGCGCTGAGCCGGACGACTGGCTCGGGATGTGCGCGCCTGTGCCGCCGTCGAATGCCGCGGTCCGCCCGCGGCCCGTGCCGTCTTGGCCGACCTGCCGCAACTGGAAGCTCAGGACGATGTCCGAGATCCCGCGGAATATCGCCATGAAACCCACGAACAGCACGATGAAGACGACGCGCGCGGCGAGGGTCCACACCCGGTCGGACGTCGACACCCACAGGCCCAGCAGCACGGTGAGCACGCCGAAGAACAGCTGCACCCACCCGGAAGAGTCCAGGCCACGCATCGCCGCGCCCTGGACGATCGCGGACGCACCTTGCAGGATCAGGAGCAGACCCAGCACGGTCGCGAGCGCGAACACCGAGTTCACCGGGCGGACGAAGCACCAGATCGCACCCAGCACGAACAACACCCCGACCGCGATGCGGAGGACCCTCCAGGCACCGGACATCAAGGAGGCCAGCATCCCCTCGGTGAGCGCGGCGTAGAGGAACACCACCCCCAGGAGCACTCCCACGGTGGCCACCGAGCTGACGTTCAGCCGCAGCACCACCCAGGAGATGAGCAGCCACACGATCCCGCTGACCAGCGGCACCCACCACCATTGGGCGGCCTCCCGCCTCAGCAACCCGGGCAGGGGTCCGCGCAGCTCGGCCATATCCGTCTCCATGACGTTCCTCCCTCTGGTCGACGGGGCGGGCCGACGCCCACCCCTTCCACGCAGGCAACCTGCCGCCGGCCCGCGCCCGCTCGCATCCCTGGATCCCCCAGTCCCGGACCGACGCCCCGCCCCGCCACGAGGGGCGGGAACTGTGGAGTTCGGTGATGCCGCCGGCGCGGCGCGCGCCCTATGTTGTGGGCACGACGGTGGCGACGCACGAAGTCGCCGACGGCGCCAACGCCCGGTCCGTCCCCCCGGCTCCCGGAGGTGTTCGGTGGCGACATCCGACTTCGACCTCAGAACCTCGTACGCCCGGAAGCACATGGCGCAGCTCGCGTTCTCAGTGCCGGAGATGCGGGCGGACACGCCCCCGGCGCCTCGGCCCTGGCCTGCACGCTCGGCGCGCTGTTGCCGCTCGTCGCGATCGTCCTGCCCCCGACCGCGTGGCGGGTGCCGGTCTGCGTCCGCGCCGTCCTGCCGGCCCTGGCGGTGACCGGCGTGATCAGTGCCGGGCCGGGTGGCAGCGACCCGCGCCGCGCCGTCCGCCGGGTGGGCGCGGGAGGGACGCTCGGCCGGGACCGCACCTGCACGGCGCCGAGCTGATCACCATGCGCTACTCGTTCCCATGGTCGGGCCGGCAGCACACCGAGTCGGCGCCCCACGCCGTCCGCCGGCAGCTGCGCGAGCTCGGCCCGTGGTGGATCTCCTCGGCCGTGCTCACCGCCACCGGGCGCCGGCTCCCCCGCCGGGCGGCCGTGCGCGGTCTGGCCGCCGCCGCGGCCGCCGACCTTCTGGTCCGACGCGTGTCCGTGCCGCCGCGGAGCGCGGCGGGCGCCCTGTCCCACGTCCGGCCTGGGCGGTCCCCGAAGCCGTCGGGCCGGGTCGCCGCCGCCGTGGCGTACGTCATCGGCGTAGGAACGACGGAGCCGGCGCTGGGACCGCCGGCGGCCGGGCTCGCCCTCGCCGTCACCAGCGACCGGTTGCAGCGGGGCGACCCCCTCGAACTTCTCGCCGGCGGCGCATTGGGCGCCGCGGTGGCATTCAGCGGAAACCGTCTGGCGCCCACCCGGACGCCCAGCCCTGTGCGGACGGTCCCTCCCCGCCGTGTCCCGCAGCCTTCCCGGCCGGACGGCGCAGGCGTGGTGCTCGTCATCAACCCGCGTTCCGGCAGCGGCCACGGTGGCCGGCTCGGCGCGACGGCCCGCCGTGACCTGCCCGCCGCCGAGATCGTGACCCTCGAACCGGGCGACGACGTCGACGCCGTGATGCGCAACGCGGCAGGGCAGGCGCAGGTGCTGGGCGTGTGCGGCGGCGATGGGACGGTGGGCGCCGCGGCACGGGCCGCGATCGACGCGGGGCGGCCGCTGTTGGTGATCCCCGGCGGCACGTTCAACCACTTCGCCGCCGATCTCGGCATCGAACGGATTGCGGACGCCCTGGCCGCACTGCGGCACGGGAACGCCGTGACCATCGACGTGGGCACCGTCGACGGCAAGCTCTTCCTCAACACCTCGAGCCTCGGGAGTTATCCGGACTTCGTGGCCGTCCGTGAACGATGGGAGCCGCGGGTGGGCAAACCGCTGGCCGCCGTCATCGCCCTGGCACTCGTCGTCCGGCGCGAGCGGCCGCTCGCCATGGAGGTCGACGGGCGGGAGTACCGCGTCGCGATGATGTTCCTCGGCAACGGCCGGTACCAACCGCACGGGTTCGCCCCCGGCTGGCGGCCCCGGCTGGACGACGGGCGGCTGGACCTGCGGATGGTCACCGTCGCGGGCCGGCTCCCCTTCCTTCGTCTGGCGCTCTCCGTACTCACCGGCCGACTCGGCCGCAGCAAGCTCTACATCGAGGACGACCCCGTCGACCTGCTGGTGCGGCGGCCCGACGGGCCCGGTCTGCTGGCCCGCGACGGCGAGATCGGGCCGGCCCCCTCCGAACTCGAGTTCGGGAAGCTGCGGCGCCGCCTCACCGTCTACCGTCCGCCGCACCGCGCCGTGCTGGATCGGTGAGGCCGCGGCCCCGGCGGACGTTCCGCACTCTCCCTCCGGATGCGCTCGGCTGCGGAACGTGGGTTGCTGCTAGCCGAGGAAGCGCTCGGTGTTGTCCCGGGTGAACGGGCTGACGATGGGAGTGGCCATGACGTCCTTCGTACGCGTCCAGGACCCGGCCGGTCGGGCGATATCGCGTCGCTGAGGCGAGTCTGTGGTCGCGAGAGCTGCCCGCAAGGTGTCAGGACCATGCAGAACTCAAGATCATGAACGACACACCCGGTGCAGGACCGTCGCTCCGTGGTGACGCATGGGGGGACGTCGGTGGGGACATGCATCCGGGCCATCGCTGGTAGGGGGACACGCCGGGATGCATCACGCCGATCCCGGACGCGGTTCCGCGGACCGGGCTCAACCGCCAACGCAGCCGAGCGCCTCCGCATTACGTGAGGTGAGGCGGCGCGGCCGAGTCCGCGGGGCGGCCCCGACCGGACCCCCGGGTCGAGGCGTCAGGCGGAAGGCATGACCATCCGCTCCGTGCCGGGATGGGACCCACCGAGGCAGCTGATCAGCAGCGAGTGAACCGAAGCCGGGCAGTCCCGTCCGTTCGTGCGCATGGGCACGGGATGCGCACCTAGGCTGCCCGGCGTGGCCGGTGATCAGCAGGCACGGGTGGATGACGTGCACGAGTTTGCACTCGGGCTACCGCACGTGATCGTCGTCCACGGGGCCCGCGGCAATCCCGTATACCAAGTGGGCGGCAGGTCCTTCGTGTTCTTCCGTACCCCGCGGCCGGATGCCGTGGATCCCGGGACGGGGGAACTGCTCCGGGACGTGATCGTCTTCTGGGTCGAATCCGAAGCCGATAAGCAGGCCCTGGTCCAGGATCAGACGACGCCGTTCTTCACCACCCCTCATTTCGACGGGCACAACTCGGTGCTGGTGCAGGCGAGCCGGATCGGCGAGCTCACCAGCCAGGAGCTGGTTGAGCTCGTACAGGACTCTTGGCTCGCCCGAGCCTCCGCCCGCAGGAGGGCCGACTGGCTCGCGGCGCACGGCACCCCGCAGCTCCCCCGGCCGGACGCGACGGACGGCGACGTACGGACCGTCTCCTGATCGCAGTGTGGGGACGTGCGGCAGAGCCGCCGCCGACCAACCCGTCGGTGAGTGCACGCGCCGGGAAGGTCGGGTACGCGCAGGTCGTCGGGTAGCCGGGTCCGTGGGGGCAAGGCGACGAAGGTATGTGCCAGTGCCTGCGAACAACGCCCTTCCACAGCCACCTCGACCCCGGCAGGCGGTGCCATGGGTGTCCTCGAGAAGCGCATCCCCGAGGGTGGGCACCACCCACGCCGGCCGGCCGGAAGCCGAGGTGTCGGACGAGCTGCAGCTATGCGGTCGAGGCGTGCATCGAGCCTGAATCGAGCTGGCTCAGTGAGCCGTCGCGGTGCAGCGCTCGAGGGCGTAGCGGACACCTGGGTTGGTCACGCACTGCCAGCGGCAGACGTCGACGTCCCAGTAGCAGGCGCTGTCGTGCCGGTGCCGCGCCTCGGGGGGGACGGTGCGGGCATGGCCGGCGGGAGCGGCGGTCGGTCGCGGCGTCATGGTGGTGCTCCTGTCCGGTCGGTCGATCAGCAGAGGGTGTGGAGGCGGACGAGGTGCCCGTCGGGATCGGGGACGTCGACGGCGTCGCCGCCACGTCCGGCGAACGGCGATCCATGGTCGACGCCCCACTCGTCCAGCCGGTCCAGGACCGCGTCGAGGTCGCTGCGGGTGCCGACGGCGAGGCACAGGGTGTCGAAGCCCGCCAGCGCGGCCGCACGTTCCGGATCACGGCGCAGCGCGAGCTGCAGTCCGCTCTCCGGGTGGCGCAGTGCCGCTCCGCGCACCTCGCCGTCCTCCCGGAGCTCCCATACGCGGGTGAAACCGAACGCACGGCCGTACCACTCGACGCTGCGCGCGACATCGCTGACCGGCAGCTTCGCGTGGTGCAGCCCGCTGACTGCGCCGACGGCCCAGTCGTGCTGCACGACGACCCGGCACTCCACGGCGGAGGCGGCGTGCTCGCGGACGAAGGCCCGATGGACCGGCGAGGCGACGTAGCGGCGGGCGGCGGCGAAGTCGGGGAAGTCGAGGACGGCGACGTAGTCGTGGTTGTCAGCGAAGTGACCGGCGTCGTCGCCGTGGTGCAGGGAGACGAGCTCCGGAACGGCGCGGAGGGACTCCATCGCTGCGCGGAAGCCCTCGCGGGCGGGGGTGTCGGCCCGCGGAGACCAGCGGTGGGCGACGACCTGCCGGAACACTGCGCTCAGCCGATCTGAGCGTGCAACGGGAAGACCACGGGCGGAGCGGGCGGAGGAGCGACGCCCAGGCCGGTGAGCGTCGGGCGCAGCGTCCCGGTCAGGAAACCCTGCAGTGCCTCGGGCGAGTCCCAGACGGCGATCACGTGCCAGCACTCGGGGCTGGGCCCGGCGATGTGCTGCGTGCAGCCGGCCGGGAGCGCGCCGTGCAACCCCATTCGCCGCTGCGACTCGTCGTAGAGGTCGGCGGTCATCCCGGGGGTGGTGGCGATGACGACGATGGCCATGACTCCTCCTTTACTGCTCATCTAACGAATATAAGTACGGTAGGGCGACGCATGGCCGGCGTCAAGGGATCGGAACGCTCGTATTGGTCGCCACTGCGGGTGCAGCAGGCGGACGCGAGGCGGCGCGCGGTGCTGAACGCTGCGAGCGAGCTGTTCGTCGCCCAGGGCTACGGCGCAACGACGGTCGGCCAGATCGCGGCCCGCGCCGGCGTCAGCAAGTCGCTTCCAGCGCTGGCTGATCGACAGCCTGTCGCGGCTGCTGCGCCCACCGGGGTCGGACGACTGACGGGATGTGGCTCTAGGGTGCCGCCCGTGTTCATTCCAGCGGGCGAGTACCTGCTCAACAGCGTGGCCATCGGCACCGGCGAGCGCATCTTCGTGGCGCACAGCGGATGGGTGGCCAACTGGGAGTTGTGGCAGGAGCCGTTCGGCCTGATGCAGGACTCCTGGCGGTGCATCGGCTACGACCACCGCGGCTCGGGCGCCACGACCGCGCCGCCCGAGGCGATCACCCCCGAGGCCCTGGTCGCCGATCTGTTCACGGTGCTGGACCACTACGGCGTGACCAGGTGCGTGCTGGCCGCGGAATCGCTGGGTGCGCTGCCCTGCCTGCAGGCCGTTCTGGAGCGGCCGGAGCGGTTCGCCGGGCTGGTCCTCGTCGACGGCGTGCCGGCCGCGGTCGGTGACCGTCCGTCGCTGGTCGCGGGCTCCCGGGCCGACTTCCCGGCCACGGTGGCGGCATTCGTGGAGGCGTGCGTGCCGGAACCGGACAGCGAGCACCTCAAACGGTGGGGCCGGCAGATGCTGCTGCGCGCCGATCCCGAGGCCGCGGCGACCATCCTGGAGACGCACTACAACCGCGGCGTCGCACCCGATCTCGCCGCCGTCTCGTTGCCCACCCTGCTCCTCCACGGCGAGCTCGACGCCATCGTCCCCCTCCGGGCGGCCCAGGAGGTCGCCGCGACCATCCCCGGCGCTGAACTCGTGGTGCTCCCCGGAGCCGGGCACGTGCCGACCGTCACCCGGCCGCAGGAGGTGGTCGCGGCCATCGACCGGTGGGCCAGCAAGCATCGGCTGTTCGCCTGAGACCGTCCCGCCGGGAGCGTTCTGGCGGGGGGAAGCCCCCCGACCGGTTGCACCACCCCAGGGGGCGTCACCGTACTGACATCCGTCACGACCGCATGGCCTCGCTGGTCGGGCCAGGTCCCGCACTGGGCGGGCACGACGTCCGGCGTAGTCGAAGGACGTCCGTCGGCCCTGTCGCCGAACAGGCCGAGATGGCGCCTTCTCCCGCGAGAGCAAGCAGGACCACTGGAGGACTGCCGCCGTCCGCGGACCTGGTGGGGGATCTGCGCCTGGCGTGCGCCCCAGGAGAACCTCCTCCGCCGGGCGCCCTACCCCCTGCCGGTGAGGGCGACCGGCACCGGGCTCCCTGCCTCGAGGGAGGTCCGTGCCGGCCCGGTCCCGGCTGGGGTCGGGACCACCTTCCGACGAACGGTGCTCAGCTCTGCGGCACGCCATCCCCGCAGCGAACTGAGCACCGCCAACCCCTCCGCCCGCTCGAGGTCGGCGACGTGCAGGACCCGCTCCTGCAGCCGGCCCGTCTCGAGCAGCCTCGCGCGCTCGACGCCGGGGAGGCATCCGGATCCCAGTGGAGGCGTCCACCAGCGCCCGCCGAGTTCCAGCGCCAGGGAGGCCCGGGTCACCTCGGTGAGCTCTCCCCTCGTGTTGACCATGATCACGTCATCGACGTCGGCCCGCCGCGCGCGGCGCCGGTCGTACGGCTCTCGCATGGTCGTCTTGTGATAAAGCCAGGTCTCCCCGGGGTCGACCAGATCGTCGTCGAGTGCCAACAGCACCGGGCCGCGAGAAGGCGGGGGCAGCGCCTCCACGTCGATCTCGAGAGTCCCGCTGCGACCGAGCCGGACTCGGACGCGTGCCGCCGGCTCTCCTGCCAGCCGCGCGTCCAGCACCTGCCCGGCCGTCGACGGGTCGAACCGAAACCCCAGGTGCTCGGCCGAGGCTGCCAGCCGCTGCACGTGCCGTTCCCGGTTGCGCAGGCCGCGCTGGGGGTCGTGACGCATCGTCTCCAGCAACTCGAAGTCACGAGGCCGCGCAGACAGGACGGCGGCCTTGGCAAGGACCTCGGCGTGTTCGGCTGACGCCTCCGACCCCCAGGTGATGCCGCCCCCGGTGCCGTACACGGCCTCG
>JAODNJ010000012.1 GCA_025465155.1 Frankiales bacterium | reverse complement strand
GGGCGATCTCGTCGGCGCCGGTGGGGCACGCGCCGTGGACGATGACGACGTCCTGGTCTACCGGGATGGGGCGGATGACGTCGGCGAGGGCCTGCCAGACGGTCTCTTTGGCGTCCCAGTCGCGGGATCCGGTGATGAGGATGCGGTATAGCTGGCTCATCGTTGCCTCTTCCGGCGTGCCAGGCGTGCCGCTGAGCGCCGCGTAGCCCGATTCGGCACTCCGGGACCGCCGAAGGCGCCCTGAGGGCTTACAGGGGCTTCTGTGACTTCCGGACGATCAGACCAGCCGAACGGCAACCCTTCATCACCCTCGACCTCGACGACGACCTCACCGCCCGGGCGCAGCACGGTCTCCCACGTCACACCCGGCCGCGAACCACGCTCCCCGCTCACCGCACACGCTCGGGACAGCACTCGGCGAAGTAACCGTTCGAGTCGATGTCGATATGAATCGCGGCACCCGGAGCGAAGAACTCCCCGCAGCCCTGGCACCGGCCCGGGTAGTTCGCCGGGACCCAGCCGGGCCGCTCGATCAGCTGGGCGCGGTCCTTCCGGGCCTGCTGCTCCGGGTCCACATGACCGAGGCAGTGAGCGCAGCTGGCGGCGGGAAGGTCGGAGAAGTCGCAATGGCTCACAGCTGCGCCCCCTCGGCAATGGCCGCGGTGACCTCAGCCATCAGGCCCTGCGTCACCACGCCCGCCTCCACAAACGACACCCGACCCGGCCCCGACTTCGGACAGCGGGCAGCCCGCTCGGCAGCGAACGACCGCCCCCACAGCGTCTGGGCCACGTCCGTCAGCTGTGCTGTCGTGACGCCCAGCAGTGCGGCAGCGTTCTCATTCACCCTCGCCAGACGCGCGCTCACAACGGCTCCCCCGCCCGCTCCACCGGCCGGCCACACGTCGGACAGTCCTGCCGCAGCACACCCGTGCGGTAGGCGACCAGGACGGCCTGCGCCCGGGTGTTGGCGCCGAGTTTCCGGGACGCGGTCCTCGCGTAGTACTTGACGGTGTCGAGGGCGAGACCGAGTTCGGCGGCGATGGTGGGGTTGGTGAGGCCGCGGGCGATGCCTTCGAGGACTTGGCGTTCGCGGAGGCCGAGGGTGTCGCCGTATTGCGGGGGCGTCTTGTAGGGCATCAGCGGGTCACCTCGCCGAGGAGCTGCCGCGCCACCGCGAGGGCCCGCTCCGGGGGCAGTGTCGGCAGGCCGCTCTGCACGAAGTACTCGTTGAACGCCGCCTGCTCATCGATCCAGTCGGCGAGCGCCATGCCGACGCCGGGGTGCATGGCGGCGATGAACGGCAGATCGGCGTCGTCACCCGGGCGGCAGCTGCTGCGGTCAGCGACGATGTCGTCGTTCGCCGCCCGGATGACGCGATCCTCGGTGATGGACCACGGCTCGGGGACGAAGCGGCGTGCGGCCTCGGCGTCTTGGCGGAGCTTGGCGGCGGCGCGGCGGAGCAGCTGCGCCGGGGTATCGGTGGCGCTCACAGCGCCTCACCCCGCATAGCGGCGCGGCGCAGCAGCTGGTTGAGCGCCCCTTCCGTGCCCGGGTAACCCTTCGCGAGGATGAAGTTGCGCATCGGCTCGGAGGGCATCGACACCTCGCAGGTGACGCCGCAGTACTCGTGCTCGCCGTCGGCGTGGGCCTGCTCCTCCTCGTGGACGCCGCAGAGCTCGCCGTCCTCGCAGGGGTTCGGCTGACTGCACGGGGTGGGAACGACGGGCGTCTCCCAGACCATGCGGGAGCCGTTCGGCGCGATAGCCGCAAGGGGCATGTCGGCGTGGAGTCCGGCACGGTGGGGCTCCAGCGCGCACTTGAACTTTCCGTCGGGAGACGGCGTCCCGCACTGCTGCGCCTCGTCGGCCATGCCGCGCAGCTCGGCAATCAGGACGTGGGCCACGTCCCGGAACGAGTGAAGCCGGGCCCCAGGGGCAGGCGCCTGGCGTGCGCGGGTCTCAAGCCGGTCGATCGCCTCACGGATCAGCGCGACCCGATCGACGACCTGTCCTGCCTGCACGGCTCCGGCGGGCGGCGTGCCGATCAGGCCGAGGACGATTTCCCGGGCTCCCCCGAGAGCGGCACGGTCGTTGCTGCGGGCCGGGAACCTGGCCTTGTCGGCGTCGATGACGGCAGTGATCGCGTCGGCGGCTTCCCGGACCACGGCGGCCCGGTCGACGGGCGCGGCCTCGGTGACGGCAGCCTCCCCGCCCTCGCCCACCTCACGGATCGCATCACCCAACATCGCGTGCAAGACCCGCGCATCAGCGAGCGGCACCACAACCGGCTCCGGCTCACTGCGCCCGGGGACGCGGACGTCGATCTCTACGGTGGCGGTGGGGCCGGTGCCGGTGGTGGCGACGCTTTGGCCCCAGGTCCATGCGGCGGTGGTGTTGGTCACGGGTTCCTCGTCTCGTTGGCCTGCCCGGACATTGGCCCGGCGGCGGTCGTGTCGGCGTCGTCGTCGGGCAGCGGGTAGCCCGCCTGCTCCAGGCGCGTCACGAGGTCGTTGAGGTCGATGCCGCCGGAGTCGTTGGCCTCGATGACGGTGTCGGACACGATGCGCAGCACGGCAGCGGTGGCCTGCCCGGGCTGGGCGGCGTAGGTGTGTGTCTCGTAGAGCTGCACACCGGTGTAGGCGCCGTCGGCGAGGAGGTGCCAGCGTTCGCGTACCGGCGCCCAGGTGAGGGTCACCTCGGGAGCTTCGTCGTCGGGGTCGTCGCCGGACTGCCAGCCGTACTCCTCGCCGACGTAGTCCACGGCGGCGTGCTGCTTGGCGGTGTCGATGTCGGCGTAGAGCAGGTAGCCGTCCCAGAAGTCACGGTCTTCCCACCAGGCTTGCCAGCCGGTGGCGACGGTGGTGATCTTGGGCGGGACGGTGCGGAAGTCGACGGGCTCGGGCGTGGGTGCGGGGGTCGTCATGGCTGGGTGGGCTCCTCTGCGGTGGCGGCGGCTGCGGTGCGGTCTTTGGTGCGCCAGCGGACGATGGTGCGGGTGCTGACGCCGAGGTGGCGGGCGATGTTGTAGGCGGTGTCGCCTTGGGTGGTGAGGCGGCGGGCGGTGGCGCGCTGCTCCTCGCGGAGGAGCTGCTCGGGGGTCACGGGGGAGGTCAGAGGTGGTTGGCGACGACCTCGCCGAGGTGGTTGATGAAGGACTCGCGGGCCTCGGTGGGCATGCCGGCGGCGAACGCGAAGTGCATGCGGATCAGCGGGGTGTCGTCGCCCTTGACTTCGAAGCAGTCGCGGGAGGGCTCCAGGCCGTCGGCGCCGAGCGCGACGGCCCACGCGGAGGTGTTTGCGGCGCCGTTGATGAGGTCGTGGATCTTCTTCTGGGCGGTGTTGTATCCGTCCTCGTCCAGCAGGGTTTCCCAGGTCTCTCCGGTGACGGAGGACGGCACCTTGGCGTCGCACATGGCCTCGCCGACGGTGAAGTACTCGGGGTCGTCGATGAGTCCTTGATGCTGGGCGACGGCTTCGGCGCGGAGGTCTGCGTTCGTGTACGGCAGGTCGCTCATGCGGCGGTGGTGCCTTTCTGGTGGAGCACTGGGCACGTGGCCCGGTGGCTGGTGCGGATGTCGCGGGCGAACTCGGCGGTCTTGGCCTTGCCGCGTACGGAGGCGGTGAAGTCGCAGCGCAGGCAGGCGTAGTGCCCGGATACGGAGGGTTCGGTGACGATGCGGAGGACCGCGTCGACGTACCGGGCGCGCGGCCGGCGCGGGCGGCCCGTCACGCCGCGACCTTGGTGGTGCCGGTGTCCCGGAGCCGCTGGTTGGCGGCGTTGTGCGCGAGGCGGCACGCGTAGTCGGCCGGTTCGCCGTGGCGGACGTGCCTGCGGTAGGCGGCGTTGGTGCCGCAGGGCGCCAGGACGCGGCCCTGCTCGGTCTTGGCCGGTGGGGTGCGGCAGTGGGCGCACATAGCGGAGTCGAGTTCGGTGACGTCGCAGCGGACACCGATCGTCAGCGGCGCCGGCGCTGCGGCCGGGACAGCCTCCGGCTCGGGCTCCGGCTCGGGCTTGGGCTTCTGCTCGGCCCGGCGACGGAGCATCTGGCGGCGCTCAGCTTCCGACAGGCCGCCCCACACGCCGAACTGCTCACGGTTGTCCAGGGCCCAGTCTGCGCAGCGACTGGTGACCGGGCAGCGGTCGCACCACTGCTTGGCCGTACGGAGCCGGACCTGGTCGGTGGGGTCCGGGTACATGACGTCGGGCCGTTCGGCTTTGCGGCAGAGGGCGTTGTGGC
>JAODNJ010000008.1 GCA_025465155.1 Frankiales bacterium | reverse complement strand
GGGCTGACACTCACCGACACCCGGCTCAGGCCTGACCGGACGTCGCCGGTTCCCGGTTCTCGGCCCCCTCCGGATCGGCCACGTCGAACTGGAGGGACCCGTCGCGGACGGTCACCCGCACCCGCTGGCCGCGGCGCAGCCGCCCGTCGAGCAGCAGCCGCGACATCGGGTTGTCCACCTCGCGCTGGATCACCCGGCGCAGCGGCCGGGCGCCGAACTCCGGCTCGTGCCCGCGCTCGGCCAGCCAGTCGACCGCCTCGGTCGTGAACTCGACCTCGATGTCCTGGGCCCGCATACGCCGTCGGGTCTCCTCCAGCAGCAGGTCGGTGATCTGCCGCAGCTGCTCGCTCTCCAGCTGCTGGAAGATCACGATCTCGTCGATCCGGTTGAGGAACTCGGGCCGGAACGCCTCCCGCAGCCGCCGCATGAGCTGATCGCGCAGGCCGCTGTCGGCCGGCGGGTTCTGGCTGCTGCCGAAGCCCAGCGGTCCACGCCGCCCGACGATCAGTTCCGACCCCAGGTTGCTGGTCATGACCAGCACGGTGTTCTTGAAGTCGACGGTGCGGCCCTGCGAATCGGTCAGCCGCCCGTCGTCCAGCACCTGGAGCAGGGTGTTGAAGACGTCGGGGTGGGCCTTCTCGATCTCGTCGAGCAGCACGACCGCGTAGGGCCGCCGTCGGACCGCCTCGGTCAGCTGGCCGGCGTCCTCGTAGCCCACGTAGCCGGGCGGTGACCCGACCAACCGGCTGACCGTGTGCCGCTCCTGGAACTCGCTCATGTCCAGCCGGATCATCCGGTCCTGGTCGCCGAACAGCGCCTCTGCCAGCGCCCGCGCGAGCTCGGTCTTGCCGACGCCGGTGGGGCCGAGGAACAGGAAGCTGCCGATCGGGCGGTTGGGGTCGCCGAGCCCCACGCGGGAGCGCCGGACGGCTTCCGCGACGACGGTGACAGCCTCGTCCTGGCCCACCACCCGCTCGTGCAGGTTCTCCTCGAGGGCAAGCAGGCGCTGCATCTCCTCCTGGGTCAGCTGGCTGACCGGGATGCCGGTGCTCCGCGACACGACCTCGGCGATGTCCTCGACCTCGACGCAGGGGACCCCGGAGGTGTCGCCGCCGCGCCCCTCGTCCAGCCGCTGCTGGGCCTGGGTGACCTCGTCGCGCAGCTCCGAGGCGCGCTCGTACTGCTCGGCGGCCACGGCCTGGTCCTTCTCGCGCTGCAGCCGCCAGACCTCCTGCTCCAGCCCGCGCAGGTCGGTGGGCGGCGTCTTCACCCGCCGTCGGACCCGCGCGCCGGCCTGGTCGATGAGGTCGATCGCCTTGTCCGGCAGGTGGCGGTCGGCGATGTAGCGGTCGGAGAGCTCGACGGCAGCCACGAGGGCCTCGTCGGTGAACCGCACCTGGTGGTGGGCCTCGTAGCGGTCGCGCAGCCCGCGCAGGATCTCGACGGCGTCCTCCACCGTCGGCTCCGGCACCAGGATCGGCTGGAAGCGGCGCTCGAGGGCCGCGTCCTTCTCGATGTTGCGGCGGTACTCGTCCAGCGTCGTCGCCCCGATGATGTGCAGCTCGCCGCGGGCCAGCGCCGGCTTCAACATGTTGCCGGCACCCCCGGACCCCTCGGAGGCGCCCGCGCCGACGACGGTGTGCAGCTCGTCGATGAACGCGATCACTTCGTCGCTGTGCTCGCGGATCTCGTCGATGATCTTCTTGAGCCGTTCCTCGAAGTCACCGCGGTAGCGGGTGCCGGCCACCAGGCCGGTGAGGTCGATCTCGACCACGCGCCGACCCCGCAGGTTCTCCGCCACGTCGCCGTCGGCGATCTGCGCGGCGATCCCCTCGACGATCGCCGTCTTGCCGACACCGGCCTCGCCGATGAGCACGGGGTTGTTCTTCCGCCGCCGGGAGAGCACCTCCAGGGTCTGCTCGATCTCGTCCTCGCGGCCGATGACCGGGTCGATCTGGCCGTCGCGGGCCAGCTGGGTCAGGTCACGCCCGAACTCGTCCAGGGTCGGGGTGCCCGAGGGCGGCCGGCCCGGCTGGCCACCGCCGGAGCCGCCGCCGGTCGCCGCCTGCTGCAGGGCCTCGGGGGTGATGCCGCGGGAGCGCAGGATCTGACCGCCCGGCGACTCCGGGTTCAGCGCCAGGGCGAAGAGCAGGTGCTCCGGCCCGATGTAGGTGGACCCCAGGGCCCGGGAGATCTGGTGAGCGTCGAGCAACGCCCGCTTGGCCGCCGGGGTCAGGGCCGGCATCCCGTCGAACTCGCCCGTGCCCCGCTCCGGCGCCTCCAGCTGCCGGCGCAGGTCGTCGGGGTCGGCGCCGGCCCGGGCGAGGAAGTGGCGGGTCGACTCCTCCTGTGTCATCGCCCACAGCAGGTGCTGGGTGTCGAGGTCCTGGCTGCCGGCCTCGGCGGCGTGGCGGGCGGCGTCGCTGATCAGCTGCCGCGCCCGCTCGCTGAGGAACTGGGTGATGTCGATGCGCCTCGGGCCCCGGGGCCCGCCGGCACCGGCGCCGCCGTAGCGCGCGAAGAAGTCGTCGAACGGACCCTGGCCGTAGCCGCCGGGGAAGATGCTCATCTCTCACGTCCAAGTCGGCAGTGCCCGGGAGGCGCTGCTCCCTCCCGGGCACCACCTACCCCCCGGGCACGCCGGGCCACGCCTCGACTTCCGGGTTTCTCGTGGCGGCCGCCCCTGTCAGGGCTGGCTAGCATCGGGCCGTGCCGGTCATCCCCACGGTCTCCCGCGGCGTCGTCTCCCGGGTGGCCCTCGCCAACGCCGTCGCCAACGGCGCGATCGTCGTCACCGGCGGTGCGGTCCGGCTCACCGGCTCGGGTCTGGGCTGCCCGACCTGGCCGCGATGCACCGGGACCAGCCTCGTGCCGACGTCACAGCTCGCCGTCCACGGCGTCATCGAGTTCGGCAACCGGACGCTGACCTTCCTGCTCACCGTCGTGGCGATCGCGACGGTCGCCGCGGTGTTCCGCTCCCCACGGCGCGACCTGCGGGGGTGGGCGGTGGTGTCGCTGCTGGGCATCCCGGCGCAGGCCGTTCTCGGGGGCATCACGGTGCTCACCGAGCTGAACCCGTGGGTCGTCGCGGGTCACTTCCTGCTCTCCTCGATGCTGGTGGCCGTCGCCACGGTGCTGTGGCTGCGTTCCCGTGAGGCGGGAGTCGGGCAGCCGCTCGTCCGCCGCCCGCTGGCCGGGCTCGTCACGGGGATCGCGGCGACCGCGGGCGCGGTGGTGGCCGTCGGGACGGTGGTGACCGGAAGCGGACCGCACAGCGGCGACGCGCACTCCCGGCGGACCGGGCTCGACCCCGGGCAGGTCGCGCAACTGCACGCCGACCTGGTCTTCCTGCTGGTGGGCCTCACCGTCGCGCTGCTGATCGCGCTGGCCGCGACCGACGCGCCCGGGGGGGTCCGCCGGGCCGGCCGCGATCTGCTGGTCGTGGAACTCGCGCAGGGCGTCGTGGGCTTCGTGCAGTACTTCACGCACCTCCCGGTGCTGCTCGTGCTGCTGCACATGCTCGGTGCCGTGCTGATCGTCGCCTACACGGCGCGGCTGATCTGGTCGGTGCGCGGGCCGGCGTCCGAGCTGCCGCTGGACGCCCCGCAGCTGCCGGCCACCGCCGCCCGCTGAGCGTCGCGGACCCGGGCCACCCCGACCGCGCGAACCAGGGACGGATCCGGGGGTTCCCCGATGGTCCCGGGACCCCGGGCTCGGCAGGCTTCCCGCCATGACAAGCACCGCATCGCCCAGCGCATCGCCGTCCACGGTCCCCCCAGCCCCGCGCCCGCCCCTGCGCCGCAGCAGCACCGATCGGATGCTCGGGGGCGTCTGCGGCGGTCTTGCCGAGTACAGCGGCCTCGACCCCGTCCTCTGGCGGGTCGCCATGGTCGCCCTCACGCTGCTCGGCCCCGGCGTGATCGTCTACCTGCTCCTGTGGGTGCTCATGCCCACCGGGCCGGCCGGTCCGCAGGGCACGCTCGACCGGCTCGCCGACCGCGTGCGCGGGGAGATGTCCGCCCGCCGGAGCGACTCGGCCGGGAGCTGACGCCGCCGCGGGTCAGACGAGGACGTCGACGATGATCGCGGCCGACAGCAGTGCCATGTAGGTGATCGAGATGTGGAACAGCTGCATCGGGCGGGCCTCCTCGGCCCGCCGGATGCGGCCGAGCAGCCGGCGCGCCTCGACGGCGAACCACAGCCCGAGCCCGGCGGCGACCACCGTGTACAACCAGCCGATCCCGTACCCGCGGGCCACCGGCCACAGTGTCAGCGAGACGGCGACGGTCAGCCAGGTCCAGACGACCGTCTGCCGGCCCACCGACAGGGGTGTCGCTACCACCGGGAGCATCGGGACGTCGGCCCGCGCGTAGTCGGCGCGGAACCGCATCGCCAGCGCCCAGAAGTGCGGCAGCTGCCAGCAGAAGACGACGCCGAAGAAGACCACCGCCGGCCAGGCCAGTGAACCGGTCACGGCGGCCCAGCCGATGAGCACCGGCGCCGCCCCGGGCACCCCGCCGAACAGCGTCGAGTGCCGGGTGTGCCGCTTCAGCACGATCGTGTAGACGACCGCGTAGTAGAAGATCGACCCGGCGGTCAGGCCCGCTGCCAGCAGCGTCGTCGCCGCCGCGAGCAGGCCGATCGAGGCGACCGTCAGGACCACGCCGAAGCCCAGTGCCGCCCGGGGCGTGATCTCCCCCATCGGCAGCGGCCGCCGCTCGGTGCGGTGCATGAGCTGGTCGATGTCGCGGTCGACGTAGCAGTTGAAGACGTTGGCCGCGCCGGCCGCAAGTGCGCCGCCGACCATGGTCGCCACCAGCAGCCGCCACGAGGGCCAGCCGCGGGCCGCGAGCAGCATCGCCGGGAGCGTCGTGACCAGGAGCAGTTCGATGATCCGCGGCTTCGTGAGCGCGACGTAGGAGCGCACCACGGCGGACAGCCTGCGGGCGGCGACCGCGGGGCGTTCGGAGACCGCCGTCACGGGGCGGTCCCGCGCCCGCGACGGGGCAAGGAGAGGGGCACCGCGCTACAGGGCACCACCGGCAACCTCGAGAGCACGGAGGTCCCTTCGAACCGGAGGACGGGAACGGGGTCACTGTAGCCCTCGGCGGCCTCCCTTCCCGCCCGGGAGGAAGGCTGCACGACTAGGGTTTGATCACGTTGATGCTGCGAGCGCAGCGGGTAGGGCCATGCCGAAACTCGGCACCGTCGAAGGCGACGGTGCACCCCGGTCCCGTACGGCCGGGGGCCGGACGGCGGCCGGGTCGCTGACTCCCGCACCGTCGTCCGCCCGGGTGGGCCGGCCCACCGGTCGTCCCGGGCGGTCCAGACCTATCCCGAGGAGCACCGGAACCCATGACCGCCGACAACGCCGACCCGACCGCAGCGACGAGGAGCACGGGGTCCGAGGCCCCGGCCGAGGCAGCCAGCGGCGCCCCTACCGGCAGCCCCGCCCAGCCTCACCCGACGCTGCCGGAGGGCTTCGGCGACCTCGACCGCCGAGCGATCGACACGGTGCGCGTGCTGGCCATGGACGCAGTCCAGAAGGTCGGCAACGGCCACCCCGGCACCGCCATGAGCATGGCGCCGACCGCCTACCTCCTGTTCCACAAGTGGCTGCGGCACGACCCCACCGACCCGCACTGGGTGGCCCGTGACCGGTTCGTCCTGTCGATGGGCCACTCGAGCCTGACGCTCTACATCCAGCTCTATCTCGCCGGTTACGGGCTCGAGCTGAAGGACCTCGAGGCGCTGCGGACCTGGGGCTCGCTCACGCCCGGGCACCCCGAGGTGAACCACACGCCGGGAGTGGAGACGACGACCGGGCCGCTCGGCCAGGGCGTCGGTAACGCGGTCGGCATGGCGATGGCCGCCCGGCGCGAGCGTGGCCTCTTCGACCCGGACGCTCCCGAGGGCGAGAGCCTCTTCGACCACACGATCTGGTGCTTCGCCTCCGACGGCGACCTGGAGGAGGGCGTCAGCGGCGAGGCGTCGTCGCTTGCCGGCACGCAGCAGCTGGGCAACCTGGTCCTCGTCTACGACAACAACCACATCTCGATCGAGGACGACACGAACGTCGCCTTCACCGAGGACGTCGGCAAGCGCTACGAGGCCTACGGGTGGCACGTCCAGCACGTCCGCGACGGGGAGGACCTTGCCGCCGTCGACGCGGCCTTCGCCGCGGCCAAGGCCGAGACCGGCCGGCCGTCGTTCATCGTGCTGCACACGATCATCGGCTGGCCGGCGCCGAACAAGCAGAACACCGGGGCCGCGCACGGGTCCGCCCTCGGCGCCGACGAGGTGGCGGCCACGAAGAAGGTCCTCGGCTTCGACCCCGACAAGTCCTTCGACGTCGATCCGCAGGTGCTGGAGCACGCCCGGTCGGTGGTGGACGAGGGCCGCCGGGCGCACGAGGAGTGGCAACAGGCCTTCGACGCCTGGAAGCAGGCCAACCCGGACCGCGCGGCGCTGCTGGCCCGCATGCAGGAGCGCCGGCTGCCCGAGGGCTGGGCCGACGACCTGCCGGTCTTCCCGGCCGACCCGAAGGGCATGGCCACCCGCAAGGCGTCCGGACAGGTGCTCGCCGCGATGTACCCGAAGCTGCCCGAGCTCTGGGGCGGCTCTGCCGACCTCGCGGAGAGCAACAACACCGCCGTCGAGGGCGAGCCGTCGTTCCTGCCGGCCGACCGGCAGACGAAGATGTGGAGCGGCGGCCCCTACGGCCGCACCCTGCACTTCGGCGTCCGCGAGCACGCGATGGGCGCGATCATGAACGGCATCACGCTGCACGGCGGCACCCGCGTCTACGGCGGGACCTTCCTGACCTTCTCCGACTACATGCGCGGGGCGGTCCGGCTGGCCGCCCTGATGCAGATCCCGGTGACCTACGTCTGGACGCACGATTCGATCGGGCTCGGCGAGGACGGACCGACGCACCAGCCGATCGAGCACTTCGCCGCGCTGCGGGCCATCCCGGGGCTGGACTTCGTCCGCCCCGCCGACGCCAACGAGACGACGGTCGCGTGGCGGACGATCATGGAGCACACCGACCGCCCGGCCGGCCTGGCGCTGTCCCGCCAGAACCTGCCGGTGTTCGACCGCGAGGAGGTCGGCTCGGCCGAGGGTGTGGCCCGCGGCGGATACGTGCTGGCGGAGGCCTCCTCCGGCACCCCGGAGGTGATCCTGATGGGTACCGGTTCGGAGGTGCAGATCGCGGTGGCCGCCCGGGAGGCGCTGGAGGCAGATGGCGTGCCCACACGGGTCGTGTCGCTGCCGTGCCTCGAATGGTTCGCCGAGCAGGATCAGGCCTACCGCGACGAGGTCCTCCCCCCGTCGGTGCGCGCCCGCGTCAGCGTGGAGGCCGGCGTCCCCATGGGCTGGCGGGAGTACGTGGGTGACGCCGGCCGGATCGTCGGGCTGGACCACTTCGGCGCCAGCGCCGCGTTCACCCGGCTCTACGAGGAGTTCGGCCTGACGAAGGAGGCGGTCGTGTCCGCCGCCCGTGACAGCCTGCAGGCCGCTCGCTCCGGCGCGGCCCCCGCGGCCGGAACCGACACCGTCGGCTCGCTCGCCCACCCCACCGGCGACCGGTGATCCGGCCGCAGTCCCGACACCCGATTCCGCTCGAAAGGCACCTTCCATGGCACAGAACGAGAAGCTGGCGGAGCTCTCCCGGCTGGGCGTCGCCGTCTGGCTCGACGACCTCTCCCGCGACCGGATCCGCAGCGGGAACCTGCAGTCGCTGGTCGACGAGTACAGCGTCGTCGGCGTCACCACGAACCCGACGATCTTCGCCGCCGCGATCAGCGGCTCGGAGTCCTACGACGACCAGCTGCACGCGCAAGCGGTGCGTGCGGTGAGCGTCGAGGAGGCGCTGCGCACGATCACCGCCTCGGACGTCCGCGACGCCTGCGACCTGCTGGCACCGGTCGCGCAGCGCACCGGGCGGGACGGCCGGGTCTCCCTCGAGGTGGCGCCGGGCCTGGCACACGACACCGACGCCACCGCGGCCGAGGCCGCCCACCTGTGGTGGCTCGTCGACCGGCCCAACCTGTTCATCAAGATCCCGGCCACCGAGGCCGGCCTGCCCGCCATCACCAGCACGATCGCGCGGGGCATCAGCGTCAACGTCACGCTGATCTTCAGCCCCGATCGCTACCGCGCGGTCATGGACGCGTACCTGGCCGGTCTCGAGCAGCGGCTGGCGGAGAACCCGCAGGCGAGCCTCGACGGGATCGAATCGGTGGCGTCGTTCTTCGTCTCGCGCGTCGACACCGAGATCGACAAGCGGCTGGAGAAGGCCGGTGCGGACGAGTCCCTCAAGGGCAAGGCCGGCATCGCGAACGCCCAGCTGGCCTACCAGGCCTACGAGGAGATGCTCGCCACCGACCGCTGGCGGGCACTGGCGGAGAAGGGCGCCGCGCCGCAGCGGCCGCTGTGGGCCTCCACCGGGGTGAAGAACCCCGCCTACCCGGACACGATGTACATCAGCGAGCTGATCGCGCCCGACACCGTCAACACGATGCCCGAGAAGACGCTGATGGCGTACGCCGACCACGGCGCCCCCGGCACGCCGGTGCAGAAGTCCTACGACGAGGCGGCCTCGGTGATGAAGGCCGTGGCCGACGCCGGCGTGGACCTCGACGATGTCTTCCGCGTACTCGAGGAGGAGGGCGTGCAGAAGTTCGTCGACTCCTGGGACGAACTGACCGCGTCCGTGAAGAGCGAGCTCGAGGACAAGAAGTGAGCTGACGGCCGCGCGGTTCCACTCCCGATCGCCCCGCCGTCCGGTCCCCCCGCCGGGCCGGACGGCGGCCTCCCCACCCGACTTCGAGGACGGATCATGATCACCAACCCGCTGCGCGATCCGCGGGACCGGCGGCTGCCCCGGGTGCCGGAGCCCTGCGCCCTCGTCGTCTTCGGCATCACCGGCGACCTCGCGCGCAAGAAGCTCCTCCCCGCGATCTACGACCTCGCCAACCGCGGCCTCCTGCCCACCAACTTCGCCCTGCTCGGCTTCGCCCGGCGGGACTGGGCCGACCAGGACTTCGCCGAGCTCTCCCGGGACGCGGCCCGCGAGCACTCGCGCACGCCCTGGCGGGAGGAGGTGTGGGAGCAGCTGGCCAGCAGCGTGAAGTTCGTCCAGGGATCGTTCGACGACGACAACGCGTTCGACGAGCTCGCGGCCACCCTCGGGGAGCTCGAAGGCAGCCACGGGATCGGCGGTAACGCGGCGTTCTACCTCTCCATCCCGCCGTCGATGTTCCCGACCGTGCTCAAGCAGATGCAGCGGACCCGCATGGCGGAGAGCACGTCCGACCGGTGGCGGCGCGTCGTCGTCGAAAAGCCGTTCGGGCACGACCTGGCCTCCAGCCGCGAGCTGAACGCGCTGGTCGACTCGGTGTTCAGCCCCGACGACGTCTTCCGCATCGACCACTACCTGGGCAAGGAGACCGTCCAGAACCTCATGGCCCTGCGGTTCGCCAACGAACTGTTCGAGCCGGTCTGGAACGGCCACCACGTCGACTCCGTGCAGATCACCATGGCCGAGGACGTCGGCATCGGCGGCCGCGCGGGGTTCTACGAGAAGACCGGCGCCGCCCGTGACGTGCTGCAGAACCACCTGCTGCAGCTCCTGGCGCTGACCGCGATGGAGGAGCCGGTCGAGTTCTCCGCCGAGGAGATCCGTACCGAGAAGCTCAAGGTGCTCCGGGCCATCTCGCTGCCCGAGGACCTGCGCACGTTCGCCGTGCGCGGCCAGTACGAGCAGGGCTGGCTGGCCGGCCAGCGGGCCATCGGGTACCGCCAGGAGGAGGGGGTGGACCCGAGCTCGACGACCGAGACCTACGCGGCCGTGCGACTCGGGGTGGAGACCCGCCGGTGGGCCGGCGTCCCGTTCTACCTGCGCACCGGCAAGCGGCTCCCCCGCCGGGTCACCGAGATCGCGCTGATCTTCAAACGGGCGCCGCACCTGCCCTTCGCCGACACCGACACCGAGGAGCTGGGCAACAACCAGCTGGTCGTCCGCGTCCAGCCCGACGAAGGAGTGACCCTGAAGTTCGGGTCGAAGGTTCCCGGCAGCGTGATGGAGGTCCGGGACGTCGCCATGGACTTCCTCTACGGCGAGCAGTTCACCGAGGCCAGCCCGGAAGCCTACGAGCGGCTGCTGCTCGACGTCCTGCTCGGCGACGCGACCCTCTTCCCCCGCAACACCGAGGTCGAGGCGTCCTGGACGGTCATCGACCCGCTGGAGGACTTCTGGGAGGGGACGACGCCGTACTCCTACCGCGCGGGCGAGTGGGGCCCGCGGGCGGCCGAGGAGATGCTCGCTGCCGAGGGCCGGCGGTGGCGGCGTCCATGACCTGCGCCCGACCCCGATCGCGACCCGGGCGACCTGACCGAGCACGACCTGAGGAGACACCGTGACCACGCTCTGGGACACCACCGGCTCGGCCGTGGTCAAGGAGCTCGCCGCGCAGCGCCGCACCGGCGGCGCCGTCCTCTCCGGCGTGGCCCTGACCCTCGTGGTGGTCGCCGACGAGAGCCGGGTCGACGAGGCCGAGGAGGCGGCGACCATCGCCGCCGAGCAGCACCCGTGCCGGCTGCTGGTCGTCGTCAGGCGGCAGATCGAGGCGCCGGTTCCCCGCCTGGACGCCGAGGTGCTCATCGGCGGGCGGCTCGGCCCCGGCGAGGCGGTCGTCATGCGGATGTACGGCCGGCTGGCCCTGCACGCCGAGTCGGTCGTGCTGCCGCTGCTGGCGGCGGACGCCCCGGTCGTGGGCTGGTGGCATGCGGCACCGCCGGAGCGGATGAGCACCGACGCCCTGGCGGTCATCTCCGACCGGCGGATCACCGACAGCGCGATGGCCCAGGATCAGCGGAAGGCCCTCCGCACCCGGGCCGAGGACTACGCCCCCGGCGACACCGACCTGGCCTGGACCCGCAGTACCTCGTGGCGGGCCACGCTCACCTCGACACTCGACTCGGTCGCCGGACGGCGCGGCGAACCCGTGATCGTCGGAGCGGCGTCGATCGAGGGCGACCCGGGCAGTGCCACCGCTCAGCTGATCGCCGGCTGGCTGTCCTCGCGCTGCGGCTGCGCCGTCGGGGTCGTCGAGACCACCCGCACGCCGGGACCGAGCGGGGTCGACTCGGTGGTACTCCAGCTGGACCAGGACGAGCAGGTCCGCATCCAGGTAGACCGTCGGGGCGGGGCGGTGATCTCCCAGCCGTTCCGGCCGGACTCCACCGTGGCCCTGCCGGACCGCAGCCTCGGCGACCTCCTCGGCGAGGAGCTACGCCGCCTCGACCCCGACGAGCCGTTCAGTGACGCACTGGAAGCGGCGACGGGCGTGAGCGGGCTCTCCGACCGCTCCCCTGTGCGGGAGCACGTCTGGTTCGACCCGGCCGACCCCGAGGGCACCAACGGGCACGGCAACGGGCACGGCAGTGCCGGTGGCAGCCGGACGCGCAAGGGACCGGCAGGCAAGGCGCCGGCCGGTCACGCGACCGCGCGGCACACCGCGCCGACCGTGCCGGCCGACTCCGCGGACGCCGACGAGGTGGCAGAGGCGGGGGAGCACGACGAGGGCGGCACGGGGGTCACGCGGCCGACCTCGACGCGCAGCGGCGCGGGTCCCAGCCGGTCCGGTAGCCCAGCCCGGAAGCGGCTGTGAGCCTCCCGCCCGGCGAGCGGATCGCCGCCGAACTCGCCGCGGAGGGGCTGCCGGTTCCCGACATCGTCATCGAGCCCGACGCCGATCGGCTCGCCCGGGCGGTGGCCTCCGCGCTCGTCGCCCGGCTGGCGGCGGCGCAGACCGTCCACGGACGGGCCTCGGTGGTGCTCACGGGCGGCGGGATCGGGACGGCGGTTCTCGAGCACGTCGCCGCGCTCGCCGCGGAGCCCGAGCACGCAGTCGTCGACTGGACGGCGGTCGACGTCTGGTGGGGGGACGAGCGCTTCGTCCCGGCCGAATCCGAGGAGCGCAACGAGCGCGGCGCCCGGCGCGCGCTGCTCGACCCGGTCGGCGTTCCGGCGGAGCGGGTACACCCCATGCCGCCGTCGGACGGCGAATTCTCCGAGCCGGAGGATGCCGCCGCCTGGTACGCCGCCGAGCTCGCCGCGTTCGCGGCCCCGGGCCGGGACGTGCCCCGCTTCGACGTGCTGCTGCTGGGGATGGGCCCCGAAGGTCACGTCGCATCCATCTTCCCGGAGTCGCCGGCGGCTCGGGACGAGCGGCCGGTGTTCGCCGTCCGGAACTGCCCGAAGCCTCCCCCGACACGGATCAGCCTCGGGTTCTCCGCGATCAACACCGCCGAGGAGGTCTGGCTGCTGGTGTCCGGAGACGCCAAGGCACAGGCGGTCGCGGAGGCTCTGCAAGGCAGGGCCGGGCCGGTGCGGCTACCGGCCGCAGGGGTGCACGGGGTCCGGGCGACCCGCTGGCTGCTCGACGCCGCCGCCGCGGGCCGGCTGCCGGCGCCCGACTGAGAGCGCCGCAAGTCGGCCGCACGATGCCGGGCCCATGCTCACCACCGTCGGAAGACCCGTCCGGAGGAGCAGGCCATGAGCGCCACCACGACCGCCGTCACCCCCGCGCCGAGCATTCCTGCCGACGCGCCGCTTCCCCGCCGGACCCGTCCGGGGTCGCAGTACTGGGACGTGTCGGAGGCGTGCTGGCGGAGGGTGCCCGAGCCGGCACCCGGCCGCTGGGACCGCTGAGGCCGCGCGGCGTCAGCTGCGGCGCGCCCGCAGGCGGGTGAGCGCCTCCTCGAGAAGGGCGTCGCCGTCGGCATCGGAGCGCCGCTCCCGGACGTAGGCGAGGTGGGTCTTGTAGGGCTCGGTGCGCGGCACAGGTGGCGGGGTCTCGCGGTCCTGGCCGGCCGGCAGGCCGCAGCGGGGGCAGTCCCACATCTCGGGCACGTCGGCGTCGGTGGCGAAGGACACCCGGGTCTCGTGGCCGTTGGCGCACCAGAACGCCATGCGGCGCCGCGGCACGGACTCGCCGCGCTCGGCCTCACCCATCGGGCCTGCTCCGACCCGAGTGCCCCGGATCGCGTTGCCACCAGCCACGAGCACTCCCTGATGTCCGCCGACGTGCAGTGAATCTGCAGCCGCGGGGGCAGTCTATGGCCTGGAGAGCCCCTCTCAGGTCACGTTTTTCACGCGGCGAGGCGCGCCCCGTCCCGCTCAGGCCTTCAGCAGGATTCCGAGCCCGACGATGCAGACGGCCCAGATCACACCGCAGAAGACGGTGAGCCGATTGAGGTTGCGCTCCACCACGGAGGATCCGGACAGCGACGACGAGACGGCGCCGCCGAACATGCTGGAGAGCCCGCCGCCCTTGCCGCGGTGCAGCAGGATCAGGACCACCAGCATCAAGCTGGTGATCACCAGCAGCACGTTCAGGATGAGCTGGACCATGACCTCTCCTGCCCCGCGGACGGGATCGACTTCTGCGGCGGGGCGCCGGTCCACCAGCCTAACCGATGCGCCTACCGGACCCCGGCCGTGGCGAGGTCGTAGCCGCTGTAGGGCTGCATCACCACCGCGTTGCGCAGCCGCTGGCCCGCGATGAGCTGCACGCGCGTCTCGGCCAGCGGCACGTAGGCCGAGGTCTTCAGCGCCGCTGCGGCCACCGCCCGCCAGCCGGCGGTCCCGGCGCCGGCGCGGGCCTTGTCGATGAGGGCGTTGATGGCCGCGTCGTTCAGGTGGGCGTAGTCGGTGTTGCCCACGGACCGGATGCTCCGGCCGTCGACCAGGGGCCCCAGGAAGGAGCTCGGCGTGGGAAAGTCCGAGCTCCAGGTGGCCAGCACCATTCCGTACCCGCTCTTCGTGACGTTGTCGGGCTTGCCCACGTCGGTGGCGTAGAACGTGTTCGGGTCCAGCTTCTTGATCTCCGCGCGGATGCCAACCCGGGCGAGCTGGCGGACGAGCGCACCGGCGAGCTGGACGCTGGCGGGCGCGTCCGCCACGGCCAGTGTCGTGGAGAAACCCTTCGGCTTGCCGCACGCCGTCAGTGACTTCCGGGCGGCGGCCAGATCGGCGGCAGGGTCGGAGTCCTCCGGAGCGCCCGGCAGGCCGCGGGGCCACAGCTGCGAGCTCCGGACGGCGGCCCCGGCGCCGCCGAGCGCAGTCTGCTCCTCCCGCCGGTCCACGGCCTGCGCGACGGCGGCCCGGCAGGAGGCGTTGTCCATCGGCGCCACGGTGGTGGGCAGGGCGAGCAGCCGGACCGCGCCGGTCGTGACGTCGTCCACCCGCTTGCTGAGGCCGCCCCCGTCGGAGAGCCGCGCCGAGGTGGCCGGCTGCACGCCGGCCCCGCCGATGTCCGCGTCGGCCGAGCCGGCAAGGAGGGCCTGGTCCCGCTCGACACCGGTCAGGCCGGTGCGGACGAGGACGTGGTCCGGCAGCGCGGTCCGCACCGGGTCGCTCGCCTTGGTCCAGTGCGGGTTCCGGTCGAGCACGATTC
>JAODNJ010000552.1 GCA_025465155.1 Frankiales bacterium | reverse complement strand
TCCGCCCACCGTTGCGCGTCGTCCCACTCCCCGGTCTGCAGCGCGTCGTGGCAGAGCATCATCAGTGCGCTGACCTCGGAGGCCACGGCGCCGCCGGCCCGACCGTCGTGCACGACCCGCCACAGGGGGCGTCGGACACCGGCCAGCCGGTCCACGTAGAAGGCGGCGATGCCCAGGCGCACGGCCTGGCTGGGGTCGGCCTGGTCGTCGGAGGCTGCAAGGGCGGAGTCGAGGCGTTCGAGCTCCGCCGTGGTCGCCCGCGCCGGATCGGCGAAGGTGCTGGCGGACAGCGCGAGCGTCAACGGCACACGGGCGGTCAGCCGGGTGATCGCCGCCTGGAAGGGTCGCCACGGGCTGTCGCGCCCACTGAAGGAGCAGACCAGCAGCAGCGTGTGCAGGGCCTCGTTCAGTCCGCCGTCGTCGTCCCCGGCGGATCGCAGGGCCTCGTCGACCGCGCTGACCAGGATGCGGAGGGCGGTGTCGACGTCGCCGTCGCCGTTGAGCAGGTGGTAGGCCGTGGCCACCGCGGCAGGCAGCGAGACGCCGTCCTCGGGGTGGGCGCGGCGGGCCTCCGCCAGCAACAATGGGACGTTCCGCAGCTCGCCGGTCACATCCGCGCCCAGGTACGCCGCTTCGGCGAGGCGGCGAGCCCGGTCCCGCGCGTGCGGGCTCAGCTCGGCGGCGCGGAGAAGCGCTGACACCGCCCGCACGGCATCACCATTGCGGAGGGATCGGTGGGCCGCCCCATCGAGGAGGTCGGCGACGTCCCTGTCAGGAGTGACGGTCGTGGCAGCGAGGTGCCACACCCGTTGCTCGGGATCGTCGACGTGGCGGTCGGAAGCGGTCCCGGGTGCCCCGGACCGGTCGTCAGCGAGTCCCCGCGCGGCAGCCCTCGGGCCCATGGCGGTCTCTCTCGTCGGGAGGGGTCAGTCTCGCGCGGCCGGGGCGGGGAGGACAACGGTCCCGCTCACGAGATGAAGCGACGGTCAGGGGCGGAGGGGAGTCCTTGATCGGGCCCCTCGCTGCGAGCACGCTGGCCCTCGGTGGGTGCCTGGCGAGGGGGCGGTGGAACCGCTCCCGGGGCGGAGGCCGGATGGCTCCGGAAGCGAACGACCGGATCGCCGAGGAGCAGGCCGCGCTGCGGCGGGTCGCGACGCTGGTCGCCGGCGGGGCGCGGCCGGAGACCGCGTTCACCGCGGTCGCCGCCGAGGTCGGGCGGCTGCTGGCGGTCGACCACACGGTCCTGATCCGGTACGACCCGGACGACATGATCACGGTCGTCGGCACGTGGACCAGTACCGGCACCGCTGCGCCGACCCCGGTGGGCAGACGGCTCGAGCTCGGCGGTCGGAACGTGAGCACGCTGGTGCTCAGGACGGGCCGGCCGGCACGACTGGATGCCGACGCGGACGTCTCGGGCGCCATCGGGAACACCGGCGTCCGTGACTGGGGCGTGCGCTCGTCGGTGGGCGTGCCGATCAGCGTCGACGGGCGGACATGGGGCCTCATCATCGTGGCGTACACAGGCGACCAGCCGCTGCCGACCGACATCGAGGCCCGGCTGGCCGCCTTCACCGAGCTGGTGGCCACCGCGATCGCCAACACGCAGGCCCGCGTGGAGCTGCGCGGCTACGCCGAGGAGCAGGCGGCGCTGCGCCGGGTCGCGACGCTGGTCGCGACCGGGGCCCCGCCGGAGGAGGTGTTTGCCGCGGTCACCGCGGAGGTCGGCCGGGCGGTCTGCGCCGATATCACGGTCCTGGTCCGGTATGACCCGGACGGCGCGGAGACCACCGTCGGCGTCTGGAGCAGCACCGGCGCCCTGCCTGTGGCGGTCGGCGCCCGGGCGCGTCTCGGCGGACGGAACGTGACGTCCCTGGTGGCCCAAACCGGCCGGCCGACGAGGATCGACGACTACGACCACAGCACCGGGCCGATCGGGGACTACTCGCGCGATGCCGGCATCCGGTCGTCGGTCGGCGTGCCGATCAGTGTCGAGGGCCGGCTGTGGGGCGTCATGATCGCGGCGTCCGGGCGCGACGTGCTTCGGGCGCAGACCGAGGCGCGGCTGGCCGGTTTCACCGAGCTGGTCGCCACCGCCATCGCCGACGCCCAGGCGCGTACCGAGTTGCGCGGGTTCGCCGAGGAGCAGGCGGCGCTGCGCCGGGTGGCGACGCTGGTGGCCCGGGCGGCGGCACCGGAAGCGGTGTTCGCCGCGGTCACCAGCGAGGTCGGGCGGCTGCTCTCCGTCGAACTGGCGCTGCTCAACCGCTACGACGCCAACGGCACGGTCACGTCCCTCGCCCGGTGGAGCAGCACCGGCGCCCCCGGGCCCTTTCCTGGCGGCGCCCGGTGGACCCTCGGCGGCCGGAACGTGCCCACGGTGGTGTTTGAGACCCGCCGGCCGGCGAGGATCGACGACTACGCCGACGCCACGGGTTCGACCGCCGACGTTGCGCGCGACGGGGGCATCCGCTCGGCCGTCGGCGCGCCGATCAACGTCGAGGGCCGGCTGTGGGGCGTCATGGGCGTGCTGTCCACGCGGGTGGAACAGCTACCGCCCGACACCGAGGCCCGATTGGCCGGCTTCACCGAGCTGGTCGCCACCGCGATCGCCAACGCCGAGGCACAGGCCGCGCTGGCAGCGTCGCGGGCGCGGATCGTGGCCGCCGCCGACACCATGCGCCGCCGTATCGAACGCGACCTGCACGACGGCGCCCAGCAGCGCCTGGTCTCCCTCGCTCTGCAGATACGCGAGGCACAGGCGTCGCCGCAGGCCCAGGCCGGCGAGCTGGCCGCCCGGCTCGACCTGGTGGCCGACGAGCTGACCGGCGTGCTGGAGGAGCTGCGTGCGATCGCCAGCGGCCTCCACCCCGACACTCTCGCCGAGGGCGGCCTGCGCCCGGCGGTCACGTCGCTCGCCCGCCGCTCGGCCGTCCCTGTCCGCCTCGATGTCGGCGTCGACCGGCGGCTGCCCGAGCCGATCGAGCTCGCGGCCTACTACGTCATCGCCGAGGCGCTCACCAACAGCGCCAAGCACGCCGCCGCCACCGTCATCGACGTCGAGGTCGCCGCCGACGCCGGAACACTCCAGGTCCGGGTCCGCGACGACGGACGCGGGGGCGCCGACCTCACCCACGGCACGGGGCTCCTGGGCCTCACCGACCGCGTCGAGGCCCTCGGCGGTCACCTGTCGCTGCACAGCCCGGGCGGCGCGGGCACCACCCTGCGGGTGACGCTTCCCCTCACGGTCCCCGGGTCGCCCGCCGCAGCCACCGGCCCCTGGGACGACGCCGGCCGTGACCCGGCAGCCGAGTCCGCCTCGCCGGCCCGCGCGTGAGGTGCTGCGGGCGACGCCCACCTCTGCTGACGTCTAATTGGCGCCGACGACCTGGAATGCCTGGTCGACGAAGATGTGGTGCGGCCAGTTGACGCCGATGTAGTGGACCTCGTACTGGCCACTGCTCAGCTGCACGACGCGGTCGACGACACCGCCCGGGTAGGCGACCAGTGCCGCTTGCGTCGCCTGGTCC
>JAODNJ010000540.1 GCA_025465155.1 Frankiales bacterium | reverse complement strand
ACCCGCGCGTCGATGAGGATGCCGCAGACGGCTTCGATGACGTCAGTGATGTTGGCGCGGGTGGTGACGGGCAGGCCGGGCCCGCACCCTACTGGCAGCCTGACCCCGCCCACGCCTGAGGGGCCTGGAACGCAACCAGGCACCCGACCTCCCCCTCTCCCCGGAGCAGGACAAGCTCGTCCTCGCCGCAGCGGACGCCCTGGGAATACGCGGCGGCGCCCGGCTCCGCTTCCAGCGCTACGACCACGTACTCATCCTCGGCGGACTCATCCGCGCCTGCCTCGCCCGCCCCGCCTACGCCGCCCACCTCATCCACACCGGAACGGTGCAGGCCGGAGCAGTCACAGCCCTGGGCGGCCACCGCCCCTTCATCGGCAACGAATTCGAACTCGCCGCCCAAGCAGGCGCACCCGAACTCACCGAAGAATACGAAGCCCTGGACCACGGCACCCGACGAGCCTCCGACCTCGGCGACCCGAAGAGCATCGAAGGCGAAACCTCCCCACTCCCCGGCGGCACCTGGGGCGTACGCACCTACCGCACAACCGACAGCCTGCCCGTCCGGGCGACGGAATTCGATGCTGGTGGCGCCGATGTGTCTTGTCCGGTCAGGGTGAGGGCGAGGTGGTAGTGCTTGCGCGCCATTCGAGGGCTTGTGGCACCTCGGTGAACTCCACAAGGTGTTGTCCGGCGAACCGTTGCACTGCGTCACGGACCTCACTGGGGGTGACGTAGAAAAACTCGCGACGGGAATTCACGCGGTTCACCCTGCGGTCGGCGAAAGTCTGGTGCAGTTTTGCTTCCAGGCCGACTGCGTCCTCACTGAAGATCAACGCATGGACGTCGAAGCGGAAGGGGACCGCGGCGCCGCTGAGCTCGTAGACGCGTTCCATGGGCTCCAGCCGACGTGTCATGCCGATCTTGACTATTCGGTCGCCGAAAGCTCCCACGTTCGAGATCACGTAGACGTAGCCGGTCCGGATGTTGGCCGCTCTGGCCTCCACAGCGCGCAGAGCCGCATCTATCTCTGCACGCTTGGCCTCCATCTCGGCGACTCCAGCAAGGTCTCCCTTTTCTCGCAGGCGTTGCAGTGCCGCCTGGTAGTGGTTGAGTTCCTTCTCCAGCTTCTCACGCTCGCGATCCAGCTCCCGCTGCGCTGCGGCCTCCTCCCGCTCCCGCGCGCGCAATTCCCTTTGAAGCTCCTTCTCCTCTTCCTTCTTTTGTAGGTAGTCGGCGGTCAACTGCAGTTCGCGCACGCGGGCGTCGTGGTACTCGTCGGAGATGCGAATTTGCATGGTCGCACCGAGCTTGGCGATGGTCTCCCGACTCTTGTAGAGCCGGTCCACCAGGGAGGTCAGCCGGTGCGGTCGCATGGAGCGCACGGCGTAGTCCGCCTCGGCGTTGTAGGCCCGGAGCATGAGCTTGGAGAAGTCGCGGACCATCTTTTTGCCCTCCGGTAGAGAGCCGTTGACCTGCCAGTCGGTGGTGGCCAGAACAGCCCGGCCAGCGCTGGTCAGAGTCTTGATCTCCGACTGCAGCGTCTCCAGTCTCGTGCGGTAGGCAATGGCGTCTTGGAGCGGATGACTGTAGGCGTAGATGCCTACCTGCTGGAGCATCGCCACCTCGTCCGTGAGGACAACTTGTGCTTGCAGTTCGGCAAGCCGTGTCTGGTTCTGGAAAATCGCGCGGAGATGCTGTTCGGCCTCCTTGCGAAACCGCTCAGCCTCCTTCGCCACCTTGCGGGAATCTTCTTTCTCCCGTTTCAGCGCGTCGTGCGCATCCTGACGAATCTGCTTGCCGTCTGACTCGGCCTGCTCGCGTATGCGCTGAGCATCCGCCTCAGCGCGCTGCCGTAGCTCCGTCGCCTCATCCCGGGCCTGTTCCAGTGCGTCAGCCAACTGAAGGGCATCCATGCCCTGTGTTCTGGCCACCCACTCGCGCAGCCTGGTCGTCTCCTCTGATTCCTTGCGGCGCCGGCCAAAGAGGCCACCCCGCCGCGTATCCGCCTCTGAAGAACCAGTTGGAGACGGAACGAAGGGAGAGCCGACAGGCCCGGCGTAGACGCCCATGTCGGCCGGGGCCCCGCGGCCATCCTGTGCAGGTAGAGGCGCCAGTACCTGGCCAGCGGGAGCCCACACATGACCTTGGGGCCGCAGGACATCAGGTTCAACCGGCAATCTGCTGACCGACGCCTGGTCCTCCACCCAGAGCTGCCATCCAGCCGGAACTGGGGGCCACGACGGGTCGGGCTGCCATCCAGGCGGCGGAGCCCAACCCGCAGGCGGCGCCGGCCAGGTAGGTGGCGGATTGAAGCGGTAGGCAGGCACAGGTCCCTCATCCCCGGTCTCGGCACTGCCGCAGCCCCAGGCCGTAGGCAGTCCGACACGCGACGCACGCGGCGCCGATTCGTACGTATATATCAACCGTTGACACTACATCTTCACTCGGAAGCCGTGGGAGGCAGGTCCGGTAAAGGTCGGACGGCTGTGGCCCGGCGGGCGCCGCAGGGGCGCGGGCACGAGCCGAGCCAAGCGTGCCGGCCTCGTCCGGCGCATGCTTTCCAAGCCTTCGCCCGCAGTGTCAGCCACCTTCACCGCCGACACCCGGTAAGGCTCTTGGCCTCGAGGGGTTCGATCCTGCGGGCCCCGCAGCGCTGAGCCAGGTCCCGCCGTGCGGTCCCCTGAACCCGATATCCCCATTCCGGTCGACCCCGCGTCATCCGCACAACCGCCTGCCAACCATCACCGCGAGTCTGTGCCGGAGTCGATCTGACTGAATTCCAGGCGGCTTGTCCGAAGAGACCGTATGCTCCGATCGTTCACCGCGACGCCCGACCCTGCCCCCCGCGGGGACCGGTCCCGGGAGCGTGGCACAGGGCCAGGGAGGGCTCAGGACGTTCAGCGATATTCCGGACATCTTCGAGGAGGGCGGAGCAACCGCCGGACTTCTTGCCCGCTACATCGGCACCGGTCCGGCCGACGGTTCGCCTTTCACGGGCGCGTTCTTCGAGCGCCTGGACAGTGGCGGCGACCGCCTCGCCGTCAGGGACCTGTTCACAGCCGAGGACCTCGTCGCAGTAAGCATGCTGAGCGTCGACGTACCCGCCCCCGCCGCGCGGGGCTGCCCTTCCTGAACATGATCCAGGAAGGCAACCTCGGACTGCCAGATATCGGCCTCCCGCTCGCAGCCGCACACCTCTCCGATAGCACGTTGCCAACCTCGGTCGCCTATCCGGTCACGAGAGGTTAGGAGCGGACGTTACATGCTGAGCAAGGTTCGCGACGGAGCTCAGGATCTCCGCTGGGGGGCGGCTGAGATCGAGAGCATGAGCGCTCACGGTGATACCCGCGTCCCGGATCGTGTACGGGGTGGGTGGGCCGCCCTGTCCGGCTGCGTAGACCAGATGACCGTGCGCCACGCCGAGCGCGATGCAGTAGCTCACAAGCTGGTACATGTGCTCCGTGGCCGGCG
>JAODNJ010000502.1 GCA_025465155.1 Frankiales bacterium | reverse complement strand
CTCGCCGGTCTCCTCGTCCTCGAGTACGTCGCCGGTGGCCAGCGGGACCGGTGGCAGGAACAGGAGCTGTTCCGTGGTCGGGTCGGTCATCCGGGGCTCCTCGGGCGGCGGTACCCGCGACGCGGCTCACGGGTACCGCTGTCGGATCAGCGGTCGCCGATCTCCACGTAGGGACGCTCGGTCTCGCCGACGTACAGCTGCCGGGGACGGCCGATCTTGGTGCTCGGGTCGGCGATCATCTCGCGCCACTGGGCGATCCAGCCGGGCAGCCGCCCCAGGGCGAACAGCACGGTGAACATGCGGATCGGGAAGCCCATCGCCTGGTAGATGAGACCGGTGTAGAAGTCGACGTTCGGGTAGAGCTTGCGCTCCACGAAGAAGTCGTCCTTGAGCGCGATCTCCTCCAGCTGACCGGCGAGATCGAGCAGCTCGTTGTTGCCGCCGAGCTTGGTGAGGATCTGGTCGGCGGTCTTCTTCACGATCGCGGCGCGCGGGTCGTAGTTCTTGTAGACCCGGTGCCCGAAGCCCATGAGCTTGACGCCGGGCTCCCGGTTCTTCACCCGCTCCACGAACCGCTGGATGTCGCCGCCGTCGGCCCGGATCTGCTGCAGCATCTCCAGGACGGCCTGGTTGGCACCGCCGTGGAGGGGGCCGAACAGCGCGTTGATGCCGGCCGATACGGAGGCGAACAGGTTGGCGTGCGAGGAGCCCACCAGCCGCACGGTCGACGTCGAGCAGTTCTGCTCGTGGTCGGCGTGCAGGATGAAGAGCATGTCCAGCGCCTTGGCGAGCTCGGGGTCGACCTCGTAGGGCTCGGCCGGAAAGCCGAAGGTCATGCGAAGGAAGTTCTCGACCAGTCCGCAGGAGTTGTCCGGGTACAGGAACGGCTGCCCGACCGACTTCTTGTAGGCGTAGGCCGCGATGGTGGGCAGCTTGGCCAGCAGCCGGAGAGTCGAGATCTCGACCTGCTTCTCGTCGAACGGGTCGAGGGAGTCCTGGTAGAAGGTCGACAGCGCGCTGACCGCCGAGGAGAGCACCGGCATCGGGTGCGCGTCGCGGGGGAAGCCCTGGAAGAACTGCTTGAGGTCCTCGTGCAGCAGCGTGTGCCTGCGGACCTGGGAGTCGAAGGTCGCCAGCTGGTCGGCCGTGGGCAGCTCGCCGTAGATCAGCAGGTAGCTGACCTCGAGGAACGTGGACTTCTCCGCCAGCTGGTCGATGGGGTAGCCGCGGTAGCGCAGGATCCCGGCGTCGCCGTCGATGAAGGTGATCGCCGACGTGCAGGACGCCGTGTTGACGAAGCCGATGTCGACGGCCACCCGACCCGTCGTCGCCAGCAGCTTGCTCGTGTCGAAGCCGTCGGCGCCTTCCGTCGCCGGCACGGAGGGCAGGCGCAGCTCTCCGCCGGGGTAGCGCAGGACCGCTTCTGAAGTGGTGTCTGTCTCGCTCATCAAGTCAGGACGGTACTCACTCACCGGAGGTGTGCATCCCGGCGATCGCCCGGGCGCTGGTCACGCGCGGGGGGTGTACGTCTGCCGGGCGTGGGCGAACTCGTCGTAGTCCCGGTAGTAGTCGCTCTCCTGGTACGGCAGGGAGGCCAGGACGAGGCACACGCTCCCACTCGAGAAGTTGTCGAGGTGGGTCCACGTCATCCGTGGCACGTACAGGCCGTAGTAGGAACGGTTGAGCGAGAACCGCTCGGCCGACGTCCCGTCGTCGACGATGACGTCGAAGCTGCCCGCCGCCGCGATCACCAGCTGTTCCAGCTCCCGGTGCGCGTGCCCGCCGCGCGACTCGCCGCCCGGTACGTCGTAGAGGTAGAAGACACGACCGATGGAGAAGGGGATGTGGGCGCCGTCTCCCTCGATGAACGTCAGGTTGCCGCGGGGGTCCATGATTCGCGGCAGCTCGACGATCCGGCAGCCGAGCGCCGCGCCGCCCTCGGGCCACCCCTTGTCCGCCGACCGGCGTCCCCAGGGATTCGACCGGCGCTCAGGTGCCGCGTCCTCCTGGGGCGCTTCCCCGGGGGAGGCGGCGTGGTCGCGGGTCAGGGGGCGCTCGACGCGCCGGCGGGAGGGCTTCATCACCGGCCCAGTGTGTAGCTTCGTCGCCCTTCGCACACGGACCGATACGCGTTGTAGGCAAGGTTGGGCGGAAGGTGGCCTGTCGAACGGACCGGTTCCTCAGAGGGCTCGTCTGTCACTCGCGCGCCTTGCTCCCGCCGCACCCCGTCCGCCCCGCGGCCGCGCCCGACGGCCGACGGCTGCTCCTACCCTCCGACGGTGAGGGGCGGCATCCCCCGCCTCGCGTACCCGGCCCCATCCCGGAGCCGTCCGCGTCCCCCGACGGTCAGGAAAGGGAGGCTGCAGTGACCCATGCCTCACGCGACCTCGTCGACTACGCGCTCCAGTACCGTGCGCTGCCGTTCGAGCCCCTCCAGGTCTCGGTCCGCCGTCGGCGCGTCCTCGAACGGATCGCCGTCCACGATCCGTCCCGGCTGCTGGAGATCGGCTGCGGCGAGGTGCCACTCTTCGTCGACCTGCCCGGCCTCGAGGCCGTCGTCGTCGAGCCTGCGCCGGCTTTTGCCGAGAACGCGCGGCGGCTCGCCGTCGGCCGGTCGGAGGTCACAGTGGTCGAGGACTACGCCGAGCACGTCCCGGCGGGATCCCTGGGCCCCTTCGACATGGTCGTGCTGAGCTGCGTGCTGCACGAGGTGCCGGATCCGCAGCGGCTGCTCGCGGCCGCGCGGGGCTTCTGTGCCGGCAGCGGGGTCCTGCACGTCAACGTTCCGAGCGCTCGCTCGCTGCACCGCCTGCTCGCGGTGGCCATGGGGCTGATTCCCGACCCGACGGCCGAGTCCGACGTCCAGCGGACGATGCAGCAGCGCTCGATCTACGACAACGCCACCCTGGAGCGTGAACTCGGGGATGCCGGCTTTCTGGTGCGGGACCGCGGCAGCATCCTGGTCAAGCCCTTCACGCATGCGCAGATGCAGCGGCTGGTCGACGAGGACTTCATGACCCCGCAGATGCTCGAGGGGCTGGACCGCCTCGCGGACATCCTGCCGGAGCTCGGGTCGGAGCTGTGGGTCGACGCGGTACCGGTCGATGCCTGACGCGCTGCTCGTCGGCAACAACCTCGCCGTCCTCGTGGCGGCCGCCGAGCTCGGCGCTGTCGGTCGCGAGGTCGTTCTCGTCACCGACGGCCGCCCGGCCGGAGGTCACTTCCGGGGGCTCCGGCTCGACGGCGCTGACTTCGACATCGGCATGGTGCTCCTCGAGTCGGCCGCCGCACCCGAGGAGACCGCGGACCTGTCCAATTACCGGCCCCGGATGCGCTACGACTGGACGCGCTTCGGCGCACTGGTCGACCGGTGGCTGGACGGGCAGGTGGACCAGGTCAGGACGCCGACGCCCGAGGTGCTCGTGGACGGTCGGCGGTGGCCCGACCACCTCATCGCCAACCGGCTCGACCTGCTCGCGGCCGGCGGCTTCCCGGCCCCTCCGCCGCTGCCGCGGGACGACGCCCGGCACGCCGCGGCGAAGGTGACGTCGGGGGCGTACGACACCCTGACCTACCAGGCGGCCGCCGACCTCAACCACGGCACCGGGATCCAGCGGCAGCTCATCGACCCGTTCGCGGAGAAGCTGCTCGGCCCGGCCTACGACGGGCTCGCGGCGCGCTACCACCGCGCCGGCTGGCTCCCCCTCTACTGGCCCGAGACGCTCACGGCCGCGATCGAGGGGCGCCCGACCCACCTGGCGGAGTATCCGTTCTGGACGACGGGCACCGGTTTCGTCGGGGAGCTCGTGCGCTCGCTGGAACAGCGCATCGCCGACCTCCCGACCGTCCGTGTGTGCGGCGCGGCGGTGGACTCCATGGCTCCCGCAGCCGGGGGCTGGGAGGTCCGGACGGCGGAAGGGGCGTGGTCCCACGCGCGGCCCGTCCTCGGCGTCGGGCACGAGCGGGCGCAGGCGCTGCTGGGCCTGCCGGGCCGCGAGCGGGCTCCCGGAGCCTCGGTGGTGGCGGTCTGTTGCCTCGTGCGGGCGGCGGCGATGGGGGCTCCGATCGGCTGCCTGTCCGTGGTGGATCGCGAGTTCATCACCTACCGGGTGACGGACCAGGACGCCCTGGCCGGCCGCGACCCCGAGTGGCACCGCGTCGTCATCGAGGCGGGACCGGCCGCCGCGGACCGGCTCCGGGACGGCGAGGACGTGCCCGCTGCCCTGGTGTCCGAACTGTGCCGGTTGCTGGCGCTTCCCGAGGGTGTGGCGCACGACGGACCGTCGCCCGACGTCCGCGTGGTCAGGACACTGAGTGCCCCGGGTGCGGTCCTGGCGCCGACCGCGGGCTCGCTCGCCGCGGATGCCGCCGCGAACCAGGCGCTGGTCGAGGCCTGCCCGGCCGCGGAGCTCACCGGGGCACTGCTGGGCGGCGGCGCCACCTCGATGAACGACCAGGTGGTGCAGGGACTGGCGGTCGCCCAGCGGCTCGCCTGAGGCCGGGGTTGCAGGCCGTACCTCTCAGGCCACCCGCCGGATCGCGTCGCAGACCTGCTCGACCTCCGTGTCGGTCAACTGGGCGAAACACGGGAGGCTGAGTACCTCGGCGCAGGAACGCTCGGCCTCGGCCGCGCCGGTGGGCCCGGTGCGCGCCTCGAGGCCCGGCTGACGGTGGTCGGCCACGGGGAAGTGCACCGCGGTGGCGATCCCGAGCTCGGCCAGGCGGCCGGCCAGCTCGTTCCGCCGCGGATGGCGCCCGACCGCAAGGTGTGCCACGTCGCCGGGACCGGGTCCCGGGAAGGAGAACGAGGTGTCCTCCGCCGCCGCGGCGTACGCGCCGACGATCTCCCGGCGCCGGGCGTTCCACGCCTCGATGTGGGGGAGCTTCGCCCGCAACCCGGCGGCCTGCAGCTCGTCGAGCCGGGAGTTGCGACCGCCGCCCCGGCCGATCAGGTAGCGCTCCGACCAGCCGTACTGGCGCAGGGACCGCACCGTGTCGGCCAGGTCGGTGGTGCGGCAGCTGATCGCCCCGCCGTCGCCCAGGGCGCCCAGGTTCTTGGTCGGGTAGAAGCTGAACGTCCCCACGTCCCCGAGCGACCCGCAGCGGCCCGCGGCCGTGCGGGCGCCGATGGCCTGGGCGCAGTCCTCGACGATGGCGACCGAGGGAGGCAGGGCAGCGCGGACGGCGGCGACGTCCGCCGCGCGGCCGTAGAGGTGGGTGACGATGACGGCGCTCGTCCGGTCGGTGCACGCCGCGCCGGCGCTCGCCGGGTCGAGGAGCAGGGTGCAGGGGTCGACGTCCGCCACGACGACGTCCGCACCGATGGCCCGCGCCGCGGCTGCGCCGTATCCGCCGGCGTTCCCAGCGGTCACCACCTCGGAACCGGCCGTGGTGCCGACGGCGCGCAACGCGATCTCCAGCGCGTCGGTGCCGTTCCCGACGCCCACCACGTGTGGGACGCCGAGGAAGTCCGCCAGCTCGCGCTCGAAGGCGGCGTGCTCCACGCCGTGGACGTAGTGGCCGCCCCTGAGCACGCCGAGCACTGCGGTCTCGAGCTCGGGCTGCAGCGCGCGGAACTCGCGCGCCGTCTCGTTGAAGGGCACGGACACGGCTGCAGACCTCATTGCTCGGGGCACGGACGCACGAGAGTGCGTCCTCCCGACGCTACCTGCCGTCACCGGGTGGTACCCGTGCGTCCTCTGGGAGGGCGGCGCCGACGGCCGCCCGATGTACGTGGCAGGCCGTCGTCCCTCGACTACTGTCGGTTTCCAGAAGTGGTGCCGCCCGAGGGATCCGGGATGCATGCCGACCGGCGAGCACGACGGCTCGTCGCAGATCCGTCCACGGGAGGAGTCATGATGAACGCCCGCATGCAGGAGCTCGAGCGGATCGCGCACACCTACCACCTCAACGACGACGTCGCCGACAAGTTCATCGAGGACGCCTGCCAGGAGTACTGCTGCGACTGGCTCTCCTCGCTCGTCTCGCCGGACGACGCCGTCATCGAGCTGGGCTTCGGCGAGGGCGTCACGCTGTCCCGGCTGGCGACGCTCTCCCGCAGCTACGCGGTCGTCGAGGGGGCGCCCAGTCTGGCCGAGCGGGTGCGCACGGAGTTCCCCGGTGTCGACGTCGTCCAGGCACTGTTCGAGGACTACACCCCCGACGTCCCGTGCGACAAGTTGCTGGCTCTGCACGTGTTGGAGCACGTCGACGACCCGGTTGCCCTCGGCCGTCACCTGCACGACTGGGTGGTGCCCGGAGGGGAGATCGTCGTCGTCGTTCCCAACCGGCGCTCCCTGCACCGCCGGCTCGCCGTGGTCATGGGTCTGCAGCCGGACCTCGACACGCTCAGCCCGCGGGACCACCTGGTCGGTCACCAGCGCGTGTACGACCTGCCGGAGTTGGAGGACCACCTGCGCCGTGCCGGATTCGAGCCCTTCGAGCGCAAGGGCTTCTTCCTGAAGGTCCTCCCGAACGGGATGATGCTCGACTATTCACCTGAGCTGATCCAGGGGCTCAACGATCTCGGGGACGAGCTCCCCGCGGACCTCGGTGCCAACATCGCGGTGCGCGCGCGGCGCGTGGGCTGACGCCGTCGATGTCCCAGGTGCAGATCGACGACGTCCCGGCGACCGCCGCCCCGCGCGACGGCGGCGACGCGGAGCGGTTGCTCGGAGGCGGCCTCCTCTTCTGTGCCGACCGCTTCCACGACCTCAACGGCGTGCCGCCCGATCGGCGGTGGCGCTACGAGCACCGCAGGGACGGCCGGCTGATCGGTGCGCTGGACGGCGTGGTCGCGGACGGCGTCCTCCTCTCCGGCCACAGTGCCCCGTTCGGTGGCCCCGACCTGGCGCGCGCGGATCCCACCGTCGGCGACGTGATGGGCCTCGTGGAGGGAGCCCTGGCGGCAATGCGGGAGGCGGGGATCCGGGAGGTGCGGATCAGGGCGCGGCCGCCCGTCTACTCGGCGGTCGAACCCCTGCTCGAGTACGTCTTCCTCAACATGGGGTTCGCCGTCGAGCACTGCGACCTCAACATGCACGTGGACCTCGGGACGCTGGAGCCGGGCGCGGACGCCCTCTCGCTGTTCAAGGAGCGCAAGCGCCGGTACGTCCGCGCGGACCTCCGCCGGCCGTACGAACTGGTCGAGGTCGAGGGCGGTGACGATCTCACGACGCTGCACGGCATTCTGGCCGCCAACCGTGCTTCGCACGGACGGCCGCCACCGCTGTCACGCGAGTACCTCGAGCGGGCCCGGGCGGCGTTCCCGGACCGTGTCCGGCTGCTGCTGCTCGTGCAGGACGAGCGGCCCGTGGCGGCGGCCGTCGTGTACCGGGTGCTCGACGGGATCCACCAGGTCGTGCACTGGGCGGACACCGACCGCGACCTCCCGCGCTCTCCCATGGAGCTGCTGGCCTACCTCGTCCTGACCGACTGCCGCCGGCGCGGCGCGCGCCTCGTGGACCTCGGGCCGTCCAGCGAGAAGGACGGGACCCCGAACGCCGGACTGACCGACTTCAAGCGCGCGGTCGGGGCGGTACCGGGCACGCGGAAGGTGTTCCGGGCCCTGCTGGGCTGACGTGGTTGCGGCGGTGCGCCGTCGATCTGCATCCACCCACCGCGGCGCCGCCGGCCGGCGCCCAGGTCAGGCGCCGGCCGCCCCCGCGTGCACGACCGGAAGCTCGTCCCAGCAGGGCGACGTGAGCAGCGCCTCCAGCAGGTCCAGAGAACCCGCGTGCAGTGCGAGCTCGTCGGACACCCGGGCCCCGGTGGCCACCGGCGCATGTGCGTCGAGGGACACGTTGTCGCAGTCGGCTGTCGTGGCGCCGTTGGCCGCGAGGACGGGTTCGAGTGCCCGCAGGCTCAGCGAACCGTCGCCGGCATCGCCGGCGACGAACGGCAGGCTGGCCGACAGCCGGGGGTGCTCCATGGCCAGCGCGATGAGCCGCATCATCCAGGCCGGGTTCGCCTCCCACCCGGGGCTCACGCGCACCGACAGGGACACGCCGAGTTCCCGCCGGGCAGTGACGAAGAGGTCGAACTGCATCGTCTGGTCCATCTGGTCGCCCAGGGGGCCGCAGAGCAGGACGGGGTCCGGCGTCAGGTCCTGGGATTGCACGAACGGCACGAGCGTGGCTGCGTAGTCGAGGGCCTCCACAGGGGCCGGGTACTCGTCGAGGTCCGCCATCGGGGCCTCCCCGGCGCGCCGGTACAGGTTCTCCAGGTCGTCCTGCCAGCCCGGGCCGGCATGCCTGGCCAGCACGTCGCCCCGTACCTGTTCCCCGCGGGCGACGCGGAGCTCGGGGTCGGCGACGAACTGGTCGATCGCGGCGAGGAACTCCTCCTCGATCGAGAACACCGTGCCGGTCGGGTCGAGGCCCGGCGCGTCGGCCTGGTAGACGTAGCCGTACTCGCCGGTGGGCTCGAGGCTGAGCACCGGCAGGCCCGCAGCCGCCGCCTCGAGCAGGGCGGTTCCCCCGGAGAGCGGGTAGGAGTCGAGGTACAGGTCGGCCGCGGTCTGCAGGTCGTGCGTGTCGCCGCGCATGCCCAGCGGGAACACGCGTCGGGGGAAGGCGGACTTCAGCGCGCGCCAGGGGCCTGCGTCCGGTACTCCCACCAGCGCGACCGCCAGATCGGGGGTCCTGGTCAGGGCGCGACGGAGCACGTCGTCGAACCCCTCGCCCCAGACCGGTGACATCTTCTTCGCGCCGGCCACGGTCAGCGCGAGGACCTGGTCGGGTCGGACCCCGAGCCGGCTCCGGACGAACTTGCGCCCCTTGGTCGCCTCCGCCGGATCGACGGGCAGCGGGAGCAACCCGAGGCGGTCGGGGCGGACGCCGCGGAGCTCGCGGCACAGCCGCCCGGCAGTGGCGCGGTTGTCGGCGACCAGGTCGGCGGCGCCCAGGCCCAGCCAGTAGGTGTGGTCGGCGTGATTCTCCAGCACCACCGGCGGTCGGGGGCCGGGCAGGTTCGCCGCTGCCAGTGCCAGCACGTCGAACGGGTGCACGTGCAGGACCACGACGTCGGCCTGATCCATCAGGCGCCGCAGGGCCGTGGTCCGTGTCAGGAAACCGGGAAAGGCCGAGCGGAGGTCGAACACCCGGCCGCCGGACCCGTGTGCCGCCCGGCGGAGCTCGTCGGGCACGGGGCCGCCCTGGTTGGTCAGGACCACGTCGGACGTCCGCTGATCCCGCTCGATCCAATGCCAGGCCAGCCGGCTGTGGCCGCCGACCGCGTAGGCCTCGGTCAGCACGTGGACGACCCGCCCGCCCGTTCGTCCACGGTGGACGCGGACCTCGCCACCCTGCCGGACCGCGTCGACGACCACTCGCTCGAGATCGGGGTCGTTCAGGATGCCGACAGGGGCGTTCCAGGCGTAGTTGGCGGCCACGGTCGCGGTGAGCAGCACCCGCTCGGTGTCCCCGCGACGGGCGTACATCCGGGTGAGCGCGACCAGCTGGTCGTAACGCCGGCGGTTCTCGAGGACACGGGCGGGTGCGCCGGCCGGGACGAGCATGGTCTGCGCCTCCACTGGGCATGCGGGCGGACGGGGCAGGGGTCGCGGCACCCCACCTCGCCTGTACGGCCGGCCCGTGAGGTCGCCCGGGGACGGACGACGGCAGGCGGTGTCGGTGCCGCGTCATCGTGCCCCAGCGGGCCGCGCCCCCGCGGGAGGCGCGGCCCGCTGGGACGCGTGGGACCGCTGGTGTCGTGGTGTCCAGGACCGTTCAGGTCCGAGGCGGCGCCGGGGTCAGGGGTGGGTCATGGACAGGACGTCGAGCGCGTCGTCGAGTTGCTGCTCGGTGAGCTTCCCCTGGTCGAGATAGCCGCGCTCCACCACGACCTGCCGGATGGTCTTCTGCTCGGCCAGGGCCTGCTTGGCGACCTTCGCCGCCTCCTCGTAGCCGATGTACTTGTTCAGCGGGGTGACGATCGAGGGCGAGGACTCGGCCAGCTCGCGGAGGTGCTCCACGTTCGCGGTGATGCCGTCGACCGTGCGTTCGGCGAGGATCCGGCTGACGTTGGCCAGGAGCCGGATCGACTCCAGCACGTTGCGGGCCATCAGCGGCAGCGTCACGTTGAGCTCGAAGCTGCCGGTCGTCCCGGCGAAGGTCACCGCGGCGTCGTTGCCGATCACCTGGGCCGCCACCTGGACCGTCGCCTCCGGGATCACCGGGTTCACCTTGCCCGGCATGATCGAGCTGCCCGGCTGCAGATCGGGCAGGTTGATCTCGCCGAGGCCGGTGCGCGGGCCCGAGCCCATCCAGCGCAGGTCGTTGGCGATCTTCACGAGGCCGACCGCGACGGTCTTGAGCTGGCCCGAGGCCTCGACGAGCGAGTCGCGTGAGCTCTGTGCCTCGAAGTGGTTGCGCGCCTCGGACAGCGGCAGCTCCAGGTCGGTGGCGAGCTTCTCGATGATCGCCGCGGCGAACCCGGGCGGGGTGTTGATGCCGGTGCCGACGGCGGTGCCGCCCAGCGGCAGCTCGCCGATACGGGGCAGCGAGGCCCGCAGCCGCTCGACGCCGTAGCGGATGGTGGCCGCGTACCCGCCGAACTCCTGGCCCAGCGTCACCGGCGTCGCGTCCATCAGGTGTGTGCGCCCGCTCTTGACGACGGCGGCGAACTCCTCGGCCTTGCGTTGCAGGGACGCCTCGAGGTGCTCCAGCGCCGGGATCAGGTCGCGGACGATCGCGCGGGTAGTGGCCACGTGGATGGCCGACGGGAACACGTCGTTGGACGACTGCGAGGCGTTGACGTGGTCGTTCGGGTGCACCGGCGCGCCCAGCGACTCGCTGGCGAGGGTGGCGATGACCTCGTTGGTGTTCATGTTGCTCGACGTCCCCGAGCCGGTCTGGAAGACGTCGATGGGGAAGTGCTCGTCCCAGTCACCGCGGGCGACGTCGGCCGCCGCACCGGTGATGGCGCCTGCGACGTCCTTGTCCAGCACGCCGAGGTCGGCGTTCACCGTGGCCGCGGCGCCCTTGATCGCGGCCAGGGCGGCGATCAGCTCCCGCTCGATCGGCGTCCCGGAGATGGGGAAGTTCTCGACCGCACGCTGGGTCTGCGCCCGCCACTTCGCCCAGGTGGGCACGCGGACCTCGCCCATGGAGTCGTGCTCGATGCGGAACTCCGCGCCGTCCTGCTGTGCGCCGTGCTCTGGGGCCACGCTGCGCTCCCGTGTCGTGTGGTGACGATCCTGCGGATCGACCCTAGATGCCGCCCCGGCGGCGGGGGAGCGTGCCCTCCGGCGCCGGGGACCGGCGCCGTCAGCCCGGCTGACCCTCGTCGTCCTGGCGATCGAAGGGGACCGCCGAGTAGGCCCGCAGCTTCTCCAGGGAGTGCAGGCTCTCGATGGAGCGGATCGTCCCCGACCGCGAGCGCATGACCAGCGACTGGGTGGTGCACCCGCCGGCGCGGTACTGGACGCCGCGCAGCAGTTCGCCGTCGGTGACGCCGGTGGCCACGAAGAAGACATCGCCCCGGACGAGGTCGTCCAGGCACAGCACCCGGTCGAGGTCGTGGCCGGCGTCGATCGCCTTCTGCCGCTCGTCGTCGTCGCGGGGCCAGAGCCGGCCCTGCAGTGCGCCCCCCAGGCACTTGAGTGCACAGGCGGCGATGATCCCCTCCGGCGTGCCGCCGATACCGAGCAGCAGATCCACGCCGGTGCCCTCGCGGGCTGCGGCGATGGCTCCGGCGACGTCGCCGTCGGAGATGAACTTGATGCGGGCGCCGGCCTCCCGGACCTCCTCGACCAGCTGCTGATGACGGGGCCGGTCGAGGATGCACACGGTGACGTCCCCGACCGAGCTCTTCTTCGCCTTCGCCACCCGGCGGATGTTCTCGGCGATCGGCGCGGTGATGTCGACGACGTCGGCCGCCGCGGGACCGGTCGCGATCTTCTCCATGTAGAAGACCGCCGAGGGGTCGTACATCGCGCCGCGGTCGGCCACGGCCATGACGGAGATGGCGTTGGGCATGCCCTTGGCCATCAGCGTCGTGCCGTCGATGGGGTCGACGGCGACGTCGCACTCGGCGCCCTCACCGTCGCCGACCTGCTCCCCGTTGAAGAGCATCGGCGCCTCGTCCTTCTCGCCCTCACCGATGACGACGACGCCCTTCATGCTCACGGTGCCGATGAGCGCGCGCATGGCGTCGACCGCCGCGCCGTCACCGCCGTTCTTGTCTCCGCGGCCGACCCAGCGACCGGCGGCCATGGCGGCGGCCTCGGTGACGCGGACGAGCTCGAGTGCCAGGTTGCGGTCGGGGGCCGGCCGATCGGCCCGCCACGTCCGGCCGTAGCCGGTCGAGGGAGCAGGGCCGTCGGGAAGGGGCAGCGTCACGGGTCCTCCTGTTCGCCGCACAGCGCTGTGCGGCGGGCTGGGCGGGCGGGGCAGGCTGTGCTGCGATCCTAGGGCCATGACCGGAATCGGCCCGACGAGCCAGCGACCGCAGGAGGCCCCGGGGGGCGGGGCGACCGGGGTGACCCCCCAGCCGTCGCCGGCCGCCGACCGGGCCAGCACGTTCACCACGCTCAACATGGTCCGCTCGCTGGTGCCGCTCGTCGTGATCATCCTGCTCGTCGTCTGGTGGCAGGCGTTCCGGCAGAGCGGCGTGGACCCGGTGCGGACCGTCGATCCGTCGAGCACGGTGCAGCTCGCGGCGTCCCGGGCTGCCTATCCGGTCGTGCTGCCCGCCGGGCTCCCGTCCAGCTACCGGCCGACGAGCGCGCGGACCGACGCCGGCACGGCCAGGCAGGGCGGCCCGGTGACCCTGCAGGTCGGCTACCTGACGCCGGCGCAGAAGTTCGCGGGTTTCGCCGAGAGCGACGATCCTCGGGCGGACGCCGTGGCGTCGGTGCTCGACGGCGCCCAGGAGCACGGCACGGTCGACCTCGGCGGGAGGGCCTGGAGCCGGTCGACGACGCAACGGGGGGAGACCGCTCTGTGGATGCGGTCGGGCGGGGTGACCGTTCTGGTCAGCGGCTCGGCGAGTGAGAAGGAGCTGGAGACGGTGGCCGGCGCGGTCCGGCCCTATTCGGGTTGAGCCGCGGTTCCGTTCCCGCTGCCGTGGGCCGAGCCGGCGGCAGCCAGCCGCTCCCGCGCGCGGTCCAGCCAGTGCTGGCAGAGCTCGGCCAGCTCCTCGCCGCGCTCCCACAGCGCCAACGACTCCTCCAGGGTCAGCCCGCCGGCCTCCAGCCTGCGGACGACGTCGGCGAGTTCCTCGCGGGCCTGCTCGTAGGTCTGCGTCGGCTCGGGCGTACTCATGTCTGGTCCTCCTCGTCGGCGGGGTGCCGGTCGACCCGCACGGGTAGTCGGCCGCCTGCGACCCGGACCTGCAGTCGCTCGTCGTCGGCGACCACGGCGGGGTCGCGCACCAGCGAGCCGTCGGACCGCTGCACCACCGCGTAGCCGCGCTGGAGGGTGGCGGCGGGGGAGAGGGCGGCGACGCGGGCGCGGGCGTGCTCGAGGTCACGCTCGGCGCCCTCCACCCGGTGGACGACCGTGCGACGGCCGCGCTGCCGGAGGGCCAGGACGTCGTCCACGCGCCCGTGCAGCAGCCGGGCGGGATCGGCGAGGACGGGCCGGCTGCGGACCGAGGTGAGCCAGCGATCCTGCTGCTCGAGCCGGCTGCCGAGCAGGCTCCGGGCCCGGGCCCGAAGCCCCTCGACCAGCCGGCGTTGCTCGCCGATCTCGGGAACGATCCGGTGCGCGGCGTCGGTCGGCGTCGCGGCCCGGACGTCGGCGACGTGGTCGACCAGGGTGGTGTCGGTCTCGTGGCCGACGGCAGTGACGACCGGTGTCCGGCAGGCGGCGATCGCGCGCACCAGCCCCTCGTCGGAGAACGGCAGGAGGTCCTCGACGGAGCCGCCGCCGCGGGCGATGACGATGACCTCCACGTCGGGGTCGGCGTCCAGCCGGCGCAGGCCGTCCATCACGGAGGCGGCGGCGTTCACTCCCTGGACGGCGCAGTGGTGGACCTCGAAGCGCACCGCGGGCCACCGCCGTCGTGCAGTGACCAGCACGTCGCGCTCGGCGGCGCTCTCGCGGCCGGTGACCAGCCCCACGACGGCGGGCGCGAACGGCAGCGGCCGCTTGCGGGCGGCGTCGAACAGGCCCTCGGCGGCGAGCAGCCGGCGGATCCGCTCGATCCGGGCGAGCAACTCGCCCAGGCCGACCGCGCGGATCTCGGTGGCGCGCAGCGAGAAGGAGCCGCGCGCGACGTAGTAGTCGGGCCGGGCGCGGACGATCACGCGGGCGCCCTCGGTCAGCTCCAGCCCCGGCCGGTCGGCCACGTCGCGGGCGCAGGTCACCGGGATGGAGAGGTCCGCGGCGGGGTCGCGCAGCGTCAGGAACACGGTGGCCGCCCCGCCCCGGCGGGAGAGCTGGGCGACCTGCCCCTCGACCCAGACCTCCCCGAGCCGGCCGATCCAGTCGGCGATCTTGCGGGCCACCGTCCGGACCGGCCACGGCGCCTCGGGCGAGGAGGGGGTGGTCACGCCGCCGAGCGTGCCACGTGCCCCCGACGGCCCCGGCGGCTCAGGCGCCGCGCGGAGCCAGCGGGCTGGACTCGACCGCCTGCTCGTCGAGCTTCTCCAGCCGGTTGCGCAGCATCCGGACGTACGGCTCGCGGGCCAGGGCCGCCTCCTCGTAGGCGAGCAGCTCGGCCACGGTCACCGGCTGGTAGCCGCGGAGCCGCCCGCGCAGCTGGGCGATGGACCAGTCGTCGTAGCCCTCGACGGGGGCGGTGCGGGGGGCAGCCAGGCTGTTGACGCCCGCCCGCTCCCCCGCAGCCGCGGGAGCGGGTTCCGGGACGGCGATGGCCTCGTCGGTGAGGGTCGCATCGACGGTGTCGACCTCGCCCCCCGGCGCGATCACGTCGACCTCGATCACGTCGACCGGGGCATCGTCGACCTCGGTCTCGTCGACCTCGGGAGCGGGAGCCTCGGGGGGAACGACGGGCGCCGGGCTCTGGTCCAGGACCTCCGGTTCGGTCAGCCCGTCGGCGTCGCGACCGCGGTCGGTCCCCTCGGAGGCAACGGCCACGCCGTCCCCGCTCTCCAGCACGGCGTCGGCCAGGGCGTCCGCACCCGCGGATCCGGGGGCCTCGTCGACCAGCTCCTCGATCGCGATCTCGTCGAGCGCCAGGTCCGCTGCCGCCGCGTCGTCGTCCTCGGTGACCTCGATGATGGTCTCGGCGACGCGGTCGAAGGCGGACGTGCCCGCCGCTCCGGCCGGCGCGACGTCCTCGTCGAAGGTGGCCAGACCCGGCTCGTCGACGCCGCGCATGCCGGTGAACAGCTCGTCCCCCCGCGCGACCAGGCCGGCGTACTGCTGCTGGAGTTTCATCGACAGCTGCATCGCCAGGCCGAGTACCCGTACGGGCAGGCCTGGCAGCGTCTCGGGAAGTCGGCGGGCCTCGTCCAGGACGGTGGCGGCCAGTCCCGCTGCAGCGCGGACGGCCTCAGGGATCTCACGAGCCATGGGCACAGCCTGCCTCACGACGACGGACGCGGCAGCACCACCTGCGCGGATCCTCCCCAGCGTGCTGGTGCCGGCGGTGAGCCGTCCCACTCCGGGGAACCGGGCCCGCGGTCCGCGCCCACCTACGATGGGGCCATGGCTGATCAGCGCGGACGCGTCCTGCTCGCCGATCCGAGGGGTTACTGCGCCGGCGTCGACCGCGCGGTCGAGGCGGTCGAACGGGCGCTGGAGCTGCACGGTGCGCCGGTGTACGTCCGCAAGCAGATCGTCCACAACAAGCACGTGGTGGCCACGCTCGAGCGGCGCGGTGCCGTGTTCGTCGAGGAGACCGACGAGGTCCCCGAGGGCGCGGTCGTCGTCTTCAGCGCGCACGGTGTCTCCCCGGCGGTGCACGAGCAGGCGCGCTCCCGGAATCTGCGCACGATCGACGCGACCTGCCCGCTGGTGACCAAGGTGCACTCCGAGGCCAAGCGGTTCGCCCGTGAGGACTACGACATCCTGCTGATCGGCCACCGCGGGCACGAGGAGGTCGAGGGCACCTCCGGCGAGGCGCCGGCCAACATCCAGCTCGTGGACGGCGCCGACGACATCGCGCACGTGCAGGTGCGCGACCCGGAGAAGGTCGTGTGGCTGTCGCAGACGACGCTCTCGGTGGACGAGACCCTCGCGACCGTCGACAGGCTCAAGGAGCGCTTCCCGTCGCTGTCCGCGCCGCCGAGCGACGACATCTGCTACGCCACCCAGAACCGCCAGCAGGCGGTCAAGCAGATGGCCGCCGAGTGTGACCTGGTGATCGTCGTGGGGTCGACCAACTCGTCGAACTCGGTGCGGCTGGTGGAGGTCGCGCTGGAGGCCGGTGCGCGGGCTTCCCACCTGGTCGACTTCGCGGCGGAGATCGATCCCCGGTGGCTGGAGGCGGTTGGGACCGTCGGCGTCACCAGCGGCGCGTCTGTGCCGGAGGTGCTGGTCACAGACGTGCTCGACTGGCTGGCCGAACGGGGCTTCGCCGACGTCGAGACGGTCAAGGCGGCGGAGGAGCGGCTGGTCTTCGCGCTTCCGCACGAGCTCAAGCCGCGCCGCTCCGCGAACTGAGGAGTCCACGGTCCGGCGCCGCGGCCCCCGAGTTCAGCGGCGGGCGGCCAGCCGGATGATGCCGATGACTAGGGCCACGCCGGTGGCGATCCCCATCGCCGGGAATCCCCGGATGAGGAGCGTGGCGATCGTCGCGAGGCTGAAGCTCGCGGACGGCGCGGCGACGACGTCGACGGCCGCCACCGCCACGAAGATCAGCGGCGGCGCGACGATCACCGAGAGCAGGTCGCGGCGGCGCACCATCAGCGTCGCCAGCGCGGTCGCGCCGACGAGGGCGACGAGGGTGACCGTGCCGAGGCCGGTGCTGAGGAAGCTGTCGACGGCGCAGCCGGCGAGGGTCACGAGGAACACAGCCACGACGGCGACGACGCCGCGCAGGCGGCCGCCGCCGGTCTCGACCGGGCGTTCGACGCCGCGGGACGGGCGAGCCTGGGGCCGGCGAGGGTCGACCGGCCGGCCCTCGGGAGGCAGGCCGCGGTCGGAGCGGGCGCGGGGAGAGTCAGGGCGCCGGCCGGCC
>JAODNJ010000487.1 GCA_025465155.1 Frankiales bacterium | reverse complement strand
GGGTCGTCGGACACGATGACCGGCACCCCGAACGCCGCGCCCTCCACGACCGGCAGGCCGAAGCCCTCCAGCTGGCTGGGGCACAGCAGCGCGACGGCCGATCGGTACAGCCAGGCGAGCTCGGCGTCGCTCCGGTGGCCGAGCAGCGTCACCTGGCCCTTCGCGATCAGGCTCTCCGCCGCTCCCAGCCGCGACGGACCCCAGGACGGCGGGCCGACGACGGCGAGGACCGCTCCCGGCCGCGCCACGGCGACCTCCGCCCACAACCGGAAGACCAGGGCAAGGTTCTTGCGCGGCGAGGAGTCGCCGACGACCAGCGCGAACTGCCGCCCGGCCAGCTCGGCCACCTGTCGAGGCCGGGCGGCGAGCAACGCCGGCGCCGCGGCCAGGTGCACGATCTCGGCCCGGTGGGCGGCCGCCGGCACCCAGGCGCGTAGCCGGGCGCGGGTGGCGGCACTGACGCAGAGCAGCAGATCGGCGTCCGAGATGGAGGCCAGGAACGGCCGGCGCAGCCCCGTCCGCTTGAGCCGGCCGAAGTCCCCGGGGCGGTCCAGTGGGTTGAGGTCGTGCACGGTGAGTACCCGCGTGGCAGATCCGGCGCGGTGCGGGAGCAGGTGTTTGGCCCCGTGGACCACGTCCCAGGACCGGCCGAGCACCGGCAGCAGCCGCGACCCGCCGCGTTCGACGAGGGAGCGCGCCGCGACCGGCAGGTCCGGCAACAGGTGCACCCGATCGGCGCCGATCAGGTCGGCGAAGAAGGCGTGGGCCGCCGGGGTGCAGAGCAGGTGCAGCTCGACGTCCGGCCGGCGGTGCAGCGCACCGGCCAGTTCCACGCAGTAGCGGACCATTCCGCCACCGGCACCGGATGCGGGGACGTGCGTGGCCAGGAGGAGCCACCGCTGCGGCCGGCCGGTCCGGCCGGTCACAGCTGGACCGTCCGACGCGGATCGCCGGTGGGGCGTCCGGCGGCCCTTGGCTCCGGACGGCCGACCCGCAGCCGGGATCCCACGCGCTGGGCCGCTCGAGCCGGCCGCCCGCGTTCGAGCCGCAGCGCGATCAGCACCAGGACCACCAGGGCGGGCAGGACCCGGCCCTGGGACAGATACAGGTAGCGGGGCATCTCGAAGAGCCCGGTGAGGAAGACGGGGTAGAGCAGCATGCCGATCGGCCGCCCCGCTCGCAGCCGGCTCCAGCACCAGCCCGAGAGCGCCCCGAGCCCCAGGAAGAACAGCAGGCCGCCGACGGCGCCCAGGTCGAGGAAGGGCGCACCCAGGCCCCCCGGGTTGTTGAACTCGGGGTTGCCGTAGTGGCCGATCGCCGCCGCGAAGGCTCCCTGGGCGTCGCCGCCGGACAGCAGGTCGTAGAGGTTCAGCTGGGAGATGCCCGGCGCCGTCCAGATGAACTCGGTGACCGAGTACGGCAGCCGGCCGGGGAAGGATGCGTGGGCCTGCACGATCGCGGCATTGTTGTACGAGGTCGCGTAGTAGCCGGCGAAGCGGACGATCGCGAAATCCCAGAACGACGTGCCGCCGTGGCTCCTGTAGAACTGCCAGCTCCGTGAGTACTCGAACGCGCCGAACACCGCCAGCAACATCGGCAGCAGGACGGCCGGCGCCAGCCGGAACCCCGCCCGCACCCTCCGCCCCGAGGCCACGGACAGTCGCAGCACCGCGATGGTGAGCAGCGGCACCACCAGCTCGAGCAGGGCCAGCCGCTCGCTGAGCAGAAAGGCGCGCAGCATCCCCAGGATCAGGATCACGATCAGCCGGCGGCGGACCAGCCGGTCGGGGATCCCCCACGCCGGGTCGCGCCGACGGCGGAACAGCAGCCCCGCGACGACGACGTGCGCGATGCCGACCTGGGTGAACGACGACACTCCGGCGATCGGGGCGAAGGAGTCCTTCAGGGTGTCGGAGGTGGTCTGCGTGGCCAGCGAATGGAGCAGCGTCGCCGGTGAGACGCCCCGGGCCGCTCCGATGGCCGCCAGGGCGACGTACCCGAACAGGGTCGCGCGGAAGGTCCATGTGCCCGCGCCCTGCAGCACGGCGCGGTCGCGGGTGGACAACGCCGGCCATCGCCCGCGCCAGACCACCGGGGACCGGAGCTGCCACCAGGCGGCGCCGAGCACGAAGGCGACCAGGCCCAGCAGCATGAGCACGGTGAACGAGCCGGTCAGCTCCTTGGGGGTGCGCCACTCGGACCGGTAGCGGGCATCACCGATGAGCCAGGCGCCCAGCAGCGACGCTGGCGCCACGATGAGCATGGCCCCGACCGGCGACAGCCACCACAGCCCGAGCGGCGGGCCGCTCCGGCGGACCGCTCCGGGCGAGGCGAGCGGAGCGCGCTCCAGGACGGTCACCGCGGCTCCCCGGTGAGGTAGCCCGTGAGGCAGCCGCGGGCCCAGGCGACGTCGGATCGAGCGAGCAGCCGGTCCCCGCGGGCCGCGCGCACGGGCGCCGCCACGACCTTCCGCGCCACCAGCCCGGCCAGCAGCGCGGGCGGCAGATGGTGCCGGCGCCACAGGACCCCCTGGCCGACCCCGTAGCCGCCCATCTTGGTCACGAACCGCCGGTCGAGGTGGTCCCGCGGCTCGTCGTTGTGCACCACGAGGGCCGGGTCGTAGTGGATGCGTGCGCCGTACGAAAGCGCGCGCAGGACCAGGTCGGAATCCTCACCCGACTGGATCGGTCCCGGAGAGCCGGTGCCGATCCGCTCGTCGAAGCCACCGAGGTCCTCCACCAGGGACCGGCGGAGGAAGAGGCTGGGCGTGATGCCGATCCGGTGCACGGTGGATCGCCGGACCGGGCCGGCGCCGGACGGCCACCGGAGCATCGCGGGGCGCCCGTCCGCCGTCGCCACCCGCGCCGACATGCCGTCCAGCTCCGGCTGGTCGGCGAACCGGGCGAGCAGCGCGGACAGCGTGGCCTCGGGGTACCAGCTGTTGTCGTTGGGAAACCCCACGATGTCACCGATGGCCAGCCGCAGACCCGTGTTGCGACCGATGGAGGCGCCGCGGCCCGACGTCGCCGTGCGCCATCGCACCGCGGGGTCGAGCTCCGCGACGGCCCGGGCGGCCCGCCGGTCGGAGCTCTGGTCGACGACGACGAGTTCGAGCCGGCCCGCCGCCCGGGAGGCCGCGATGGAACGGGCCAGCCGGAGGGTCTCCGGCACGCGCCCGGTCGTGGTCACCACCAGGCTCAGCACGGGCCGCATCAGGCCTTCCCCTTCCTGGGCGGACGGAACGGCCCCCGCCGCGGCATCCGGTTGAGCACGATCGCCAGCTCGGCCTTCTCGTCCTTCGGCAGCTGCTCCACCGTGCGGCTCAGCCGGTCGGACGCGGTACGGCCGAGGGCGGCCACGACGCCGGTCACCGGGCGCAGGGACCGGAGCTCGAAGGAGGCGGTGGAGAGGTCGGCCGGCGGGCAGTCCACGACGACCGTCCAGCCTGAGGCGAGCAGTTGCGGGAGAGCCTGTCCGGCCAGGGCCTCCTCGACCGGCTCCCACCGGCCGTCGCGCGCCACGGTGAGCAGGTACAACTGCTGCACCGACGTCGTGAGCAGCGCCCCCTCGACCTTCTCGACCGAGGAAGCCCTCGCCGCGTCCAGCAACCCGGCCCCGTCGGGCCTGGCGCCGAACCACCCGGCGACCTGCCCGTCGGCGACGTCTCCCAGCGGCACCAGAACGGTCCGTCGACGCCGCGCCAGCGCGGTGGCCAGGTTGACCGCCGTGAAGCTGGTCCCGACGCCGGGCCCGGCGCCGACGAGGACCAACGGCCGGCCCTCGGCCAGCGACCCGGCCACACGGGCGGCGAGCAGCCGGGCCGCTGCCTCGACCGGGTCGTCCGAACGTCGCGCCGGCAGGTCCTGCAGCCAGTCGGGTCGCGCCACCGGCAGAGGGGGCTGCAGCACCGATACGCCGAGGTCGGGCCCGTCCTCCTCGGTCCAGACCCGGCGCGAGCCCGGCAGCGGCACCGCCGCGAGCAGGAGACCGAGGAGCGCGCCGACCGCGAGGCCTGCCCCGCCCGCGATCGTCGGCGACATGGTGCGCGAGGCGCCGGCGTCATGCGCGCTCTGGACCACGGTTCCACCGACGGCGGGCGAGTTCAGCGTCGCCTGCACCGAGTCGACCTGGCTCTGCAGTGCGTTCACCCGGTTCTGGAAGACGGTCAGATCGTTCGTCGGCGTCACCAGCGGGGGCGGGGACGCGCCGACCAGGGCGGCCTGGGTCGCTGCCTGAGCGTTGGCCACCGCGGCCGCCTGCGCCTGGGCGTTCGCCTGGGCCTGGGCGTCCGCGAGATCCTTCCGCGCGGCGGCGAGCTGCGGCTGCAGACCGGTGATCTGGCCGTTCAGGGCGGCCTTCCGGTGCGCGGCGTACAGCGGGACCGCGGCGGTGGCCAACGCCTGGGCCTGTGGCCCGTTCGGCGCCACCGCCACCAGCTGGAGGACGTCGGTGGCACCGACCTGTGCGGCGGAGAACGAACTGCCTGCCGGGTTCCCGGCCGCGCGGGCGACGGACCGCGCGAAGCCGGAGCTGTTGAGGTACAGCAGCTCGGACTGGATGGCCCGGTCGGCGTCCTGCGCCGGGGGCGGGCCGCCGGAGGTGATCAACGCCGGCGAGAGGTCCAGCAGTGTCGCGGACCGTTCCGCGCTCGTCCTCGCCGCGACCTGGACGCCGACGTACGCGCCTATCAGCGCGCCGACCGCGACCGCCACCGCGATCCACCGCCGACGGGGAATGGCCCGCCGGCGCGGGCCCGTCATCTCATTCGCCACTGTGGGCTCCTTGTCCGGCAGGGAAGGCACCCTGCGCTTGCGGGGACGGCCGGTGGGCATGATCCGAACCGTGCCGCCGATCCCCTCGTCCATCGACGGCCCGGACGGGCCGCCGCTTCGAGTGCTGCACGTCGTGCAGAAATTCAGCAGCGGTGTGGGGGCGGCGGTCGCGCAGTACACGCACTCGCTGCCCGGCGCCGAGCACCACCTGCTCAGCGGCACCCCGGTCGACGCGGAGGGTGACCTCGCCGAGCAGGCCGACTTCGCGGGAGTCATCCGGATGACCGGCTCCCACCTGGAGAAGGTGGGGCGCGTCCGCCGGGCGGTGCACGAGTTGCGCCCGGACGTCGTGCACGGGCACTCCAGCCACGGTGGCGCCTACGCCCGGCTGGCCGTGGCACGCCGGAGGCAGTACGTCGTCTACACGCCGCACTGCTACGCCTTCGAGCGCCGCGACGTGCCGGCGCCGGTCCGCGCCGCGTTCTGGGCGCTGGAGGCGCTGCTCGCGGTGAACACGTCGGCCTTTGCCGCCTGCTCGCCACGCGAGTGGCGGCTGTCGGCCTGGCCCACGCGCCGGGCCCCGCGCTACGTCGTCCCCAACATCGCGCACGCGGACGGCCGCCCGGCTGCACGCCGGACAGGGCCTCCGACGGTCGCCGGGGGCGGTCGCTTGTCGCCGCAGAAGGATCCGGTCTACTTCCTCGCGGCCGTGGAGCGACTGCGGGTCCGGGTCCCCGGTCTGCGGGCGGTATGGCTCGGCGACGGCGAGGCGGCGTTCCGGGCACCGTTGGAAAGGGCCGCGGTCGAGGTGACCGGCTGGCTGCCCCGGAGCGGTGTCCTGGAACGGCTGGGCGCCGCGACCCTCTACCTGCACTCCGCTCGTTGGGAGGGCTTCCCGCTGATGGTCGCGGAAGCGGTGGCCCTGAACGTGCCCACGGTCGTCCGCCGTGCGCCGAGCTTCGAGGACGTTCCTGACGAGCTCACCCTGGCCGGCACCGACCTGGCGAACGCCGTGGCCTGCCTGCGGGACCCGGGGGCTGCGGCCGCCAACCTCGCCACCTGGGCCCGCCTGCTGGCCCACAACACGGTGGCCGACCAGCAGCAGGCGCTGCTGGACGTGTACCTGCGGCGGCCGCCTCATCGCCGGCCCTCGCTCGGCGGCTGAGGGGACGGCCTGGACCCCCGGGTACGTGCCACAGCACGTGATGCGCATCGTCGGCTCCTCAGTACGCGCCGGAGGTTCTGATCACGGCGCGGAGCGTCTGCAGGAGGATGATCAGATCGAGGCCTATCGACCAGTTCTCCACGTACCGGATGTCGAGCTCGACGGACTCGGACCAGCTCAGGTCCGAGCGCCCGCTGACCTGCCAGAGCCCGGTGATGCCGGGCTTGACCAGCAGCCGCCGGTGCGTGTCGGGGCCGTACTGCTCCACCTCGCGGGTGACGTGCGGTCGCGGCCCGACGAGGGACATGTCGCCCTTCAGCACGTTGAGCAGCTGCGGTAGCTCGTCCAGGGAGTACCGCCGCAGGAACCGGCCGACAGGGGTCGTTCGCGGGTCGCGCTTGACCTTGAACTGCACCGCGTTGCCCTCGTTGAGGCCGAGGATCGCCATATCGGGCGGAGCGTCGACCACCATGCTGCGGAACTTGAGAAGGTCGAACTCGCGCCCTCGCTTCCCGATCCTCCGGTGCCGGTAGAGCACCGGCCCCGGGCTGGTGACCCGGATCACGACGGCGATCGCGACCGCAACGGGCGTTGCCAGGACCAGGAGGACGGCCGCCCCGACGCGGTCGAACAGTGCCTTGATCAGTCTCCGGATGCCGCGGAACTCGGGCTCCTGGATCCGGATGAGGGGCACGGTCGTGGTCGGCCGCACCTGCAGCCGGTTGGGAGCCACCTCGATCATCCCTGGGCCGACGAGCAACTCGATGTTCGTGCCCTCGAGCCGCCAGGCGAGATCACGCAGGTAACCGGCGGCCGTCTCGGTGCCGGAGGCGACGAGGACGGCGTCCGCGCGAGCGTCGTCCAGCGCGCCCAGGACATGGTCCAGGTCGGTGAGCAGTGGCACGCCCAGTCCCACGAGGCTGCCTGCGTCGGCCCCCCGCGGGACGCATGCGCCCACCACCCGCAGCCCGGCATCGGTATCACGGCGCACCCGTCGGACCAGGTCGGCGACGGCGGTGACTGGCCCGACGACGACCAGCCGCTTCGTCATGAGCCCCCGCCTGCGCGCGCGGTGCAGACGGCGGCGCGCAGCCATCCGGCCGATCAGGGTCAGGACGACGGCGACCGGGTCCATCAGGAGCAGGCGGCCGAGCCCCACACCGGGCAGGAGCGCAGCGATGAATCCCAGTGCCGCGAGCAGTGCGACACCGGCGAACAGGACACGGCGGTACTCGTCCGAACCGGTCCCGTACAGGCGCTCGGCATAGGTGCCGGCGAGCGCCTGCAGCACCGGCCAACCGCACGCCATGACTGCGGCGAGCGCCAGGTTCGGCATCGTCCCGGGCAATGGGGCGCCGACCGCCAGGCAGACCGCGACGAGAACGGCGAGAACGTCGATGGCCACCAGCAGTGCGGTGTACCCGATGAGCCACTCCGGAGCGCGCCGTCGGCGCACCGTGAACGGGTCGTAGACGGGGAGTCGGTCCTCCGGTGCGAGCGGGAGGACAGCCCCTGGCCGGGAGCGGGGTCGCCGCGGTGGCACCGGTCGCAGCTCCTCCAGGCGCCTGACCTCGACGTCACCGTCCTCCGGCAGCGGCGAGCGCGACGGAGGCCGGTCGAGGGCGACGTCGGGCTCGAGGGCTTCTGCCTGCTCGTCCACCCACGAATGAGCCGGTGCAGCTCCCGCCGGCGCGAAGGATCCCATCCCCTCCACGGAGGCGAGTTGCCGCGTGTGTCCGTTCGTGGGTCGCTCCTCGGACCCCCCACCGGACGACGGAGCGTTGACTGCTAGGGACATGACGGGATCTCCCTCGGCTCCTCGGATGAGGCACCGGCGTGGTGCGCCGCCAGGGGCGAGCGCGGGCCGACAGACGTTGGAGAGCGACGGGTTATGGAGGGCTGCGGCCTCGTGGGCCGGCCCTGGTACGGCGGGGCAGGTGCGCCGTTGCGGCGCGATGGAGTGCATGGCGCGAGAGAAGGGAGGGGCATGACCGTCCGAGCGCTGGTCGGCACGCGGAACCGCTCGCGTCAGGCCCTACACGCCCAGGGGCACCACGCCGCTCGGGACGCGGGACCGCCGTCGGGACGTGACTGACCCCGGGTCGGATCGGCGCAGGCGGAGGCCGCGCATTCGACGACCGGCGGGCGGAAGCGGGCGCCCAGGACTCAGTCCGGCGTCACAGGAGGAACCTGCGCACCCCCGCGGACATGGCCGAGGTCCTGGTCGCCCGGCGCGAGGAGCGCGCTCCGAGGCTCGAACAGGTTGAACCCGGACGGACCGGTGTAGGGAATCCCCATCTGGCCGCCGGTCCCTCCGGTCCCGCCGGTCGAGCTCGAGGACGTGGTGCGGTCCGGCGTTGCCGGGGCCGGAACCACCACCGGGGAGGGAACCGCAGGTGCGGTGGGAGTGGGATCCGGGAAGGACGGCCGCGGAGCGTCAGCGGCCTCCGGGGCGTGACCGTTCGGCGCAAGCGCACCCGCGGTGATCGGCGTGCTGGGGGAGGGACTGCTCTGGAAGGTGAGGCCGTCGGAGGCCCAGGCCGGGGAAGCGACGGACATGGAGGGCCGCTCGACGCACGCCGGGCACAGGGTCGCGCTGGTCGTTGCGCTCGGCGTTGCGTTCGGCGCGGGCAGGACCGGCGGAGCCGGGATCGGCGGAGTCGGCACCGTGATCGGCTGGGTCACCGTGGCCGGTTCGCTCACGGTGGCCTGATCGGTCACCGTGGTCGGATCGGTCGGCGCGGTGACCTTGGCCGGATCGCTCACCGTGGTCGGATCGGTCGGCGGGGTGACCTTGGCCGGATCGGTCGGCGCTGTGACCTTGGTCGGATCGCTCGGCGCGGTGACCTTGGCCGGATCGGTCAGCGTGGCCGGATCGGTCAGCGTGGCCGGATCGGTCACCTTGGCCGGCGGGGTCACCGTGGCCGGCGGGGTCACCGTGGCCGCCGTCGCCGTCGCCGTCGCCGGATCCGTGCGGTTGTGCTCGTCCGCGCCGACCCCGGACTGTGCGCGCGGCGGGCTGCTGTCCTGCCCCGGGACGGTGCTGATCGGACCGCAGGCGCCCGCCGCCGACGTCCCCGCTGAGGGCGCCACCTGGGACGTCCCCGTCACGCCGCACCGGACGGGTGCCTCCGCCGCCTCGGCCCGAGCGGAGAGAGCCGCCAGCAAGGCGGCAGCGGCAAGAAGGAACAACGAGACGAGGGACAACC
>JAODNJ010000483.1 GCA_025465155.1 Frankiales bacterium | reverse complement strand
CCGACCGCGTCGACGTCCGGGGCCGTCTCGGGCAGCCCGTCGTAGGACGCGGACCGTTTCCCGTCGTCGATCAGGTCGACCTTCAGCGAGCTGGACCCGGCGTTCACCACGAGCACCCGCATGTCAGAACTCCGCCATCAGACCGGCCAGGTCCAGTTGGAGATCTCCGCCGGATCCTCGCCGTGCTCACGGGTGTAGGCGCGGGCACGAACCCGCGCGTCGACCATCTCCTGGCGCAGGTGCGCCATCCGTCCCTGCAAGGCAGGGACCCGGTCGATGACGTCCATGACCAGGTGGAAGCGATCCAGGTCGTTGAGCATGACCATGTCGAAGGGGGTGGTTGTCGTGCCCTCCTCCTGGTAGCCGCGCACGTGCAGGTTGGCGTGGTTGGCCCGCCGGTAGGTCAGCCGGTGGATCAGCGCCGGATAGCCGTGGTACGCGAAGATCACCGGCCGGTCGTGGGTGAACAGCGCGTCGAACTGCGCGTCGGGCAGGCCGTGCGGGTGCTCGGTGTCGGGCTCCAGCCGCATGAGGTCGACGACGTTGACCACGCGGACCCGGAGCCCCGGCAGCCGTTCCCGCAGGATCGCCACTGCGGCGAGGGTCTCCAGGGTCGGGATGTCCCCGGCACAGGCCATGACGACGTCGGGAAGCTCGCCCCCGTCGTTGCTCGCCCACTCCCAGATCCCCAGCCCGCGCGTGCAGTGCAGCACCGCCTCATCCATCGCCAGGTAGTCCAGCGCAGGCTGCTTGCCGGCCACGATCACGTTGATGTAGTTCCGGCTGCGCAGGCAGTGGTCCACCGTCGACAGCAGCGTGTTGGCGTCCGGCGGCAGGTACACCCGGGCGATGCCGGCCTTCTTGTTCACCACGTGGTCGATGAAGCCGGGGTCCTGGTGGGAGAACCCGTTGTTGTCCTGCCGCCACACATGGCTGGACAGCAGGTAGTTCAGCGAGGCGATCGGGCGCCGCCAGGGGATGCCAGCGGTGACCTTGAGCCACTTCGCGTGCTGGTTGACCATCGAGTCGACGATGTGGATGAACGCCTCGTAGCAGTTGAACACCCCGTGCCGGCCGGTCAGCAGGTAGCCCTCCACCCAGCCCTGGCACAGGTGCTCCGACAGCACCTCCATGACCCGGCCGTCCGGCGCCAGGTGGTCGTCGCCGGACAGCGTGTCGGCGTCCCAGGCGCGGTCGGTGGCCTCGAAGAGTGCGGTCAGCCGGTTGGACGCGGTTTCGTCCGGGCCCAACACCCGGAACGTCCGGGGGTTCGCCCGGACGACGTCGCGCAGGAAGCCGCCGGTGACCCGGGTGGCCTCGCTCGTCCCCGCTGCGGGCTTCGAGACGTCGACGGCGTAATCCCGGAAGTCGGGCAGCAGCAGGTCCTCGAGCAGCGTGCCGCCGTTGGCGTGCGGGCTGGCGCTCATCCGCCGCTCCCCCACCGGCGGCAGCGCGGCGAGGTCGCCGAGCAACGCCCCGTCGGGGGTGAACAGCTCCTGCGGCCGGTAGCTGCGCATCCACTCCTCGAGCTGGGCGAGGTGCTCGGGGTTGGTGCGGACCTCGGCCAGCGGCACCTGATGGGCCCGCCACGTCCCCTCGACCTGCACCCCGTCGACCGTCTCCGGGCCCGTCCAGCCCTTCGGGGTGCGCAGCACGATCATCGGCCACACCGGCCGGCTGCGGTCACCGGCACGGGCCCGGGCCTTGATGGCTGCGATGTCGTCCAGGGCGTCGTCCAGCGCGGCCGCCATCGCCTGGTGCACCAGCATCGGATCGTCGCCGGAGACCAGGATCGGGCGGTGCCCGTAGCCGCGCAGCAGATCCAGCAGCTCGGGTTCGGGGATGCGGGCCAGCACGGTCGGGTTGGCTATCTTGTAGCCGTTCAGGTGCAGGATCGGCAGCACGGTCCCGTCCCGGGCCGGGTCGACGAACTTGTTGGAGTGCCAGCTCGCCGCGAGCGGGCCGGTCTCGGCCTCGCCGTCCCCGATGACGCAGGCCACCAGCAGGTCGGGGTTGTCGAAGGCGGCGCCGTAGGCGTGCACCAGCGCGTAGCCGAGCTCACCGCCCTCGTGGATCGAGCCCGGCGTCTCCGGGGCCACGTGGCTCGGGATCCCGCCGGGAAAGGAGAACTGCCGGAACAGCCGGCGCAGCCCGTCGGTGTCCCGCCCGATCTGCGGGTAGACCTCCGAGTAGGTCCCCTCCAGGTAGGCGTTGGCCACGATCCCAGGCCCCCCGTGGCCGGGGCCGATCACGTACATCGCCTCCAGGTCCCGTGCCTTGATCTCGCGGTTCAGGTGCGCGTAGACCAGGTTCAGTCCCGGCGTCGTCCCCCAGTGCCCCAGCAGCCGCGGCTTGACGTGCTCGGGACACAACGGCTCGGTCAGCAAGGGGTTGGCCATGAGGTAGATCTGACCGACCGACAGGTAGTTAGCCGCCCGCCAGTAGGCGTCGATCAGCGCCAGTTCGACGTCGTCGAGGGGCGACCGGACTCCGGACAGGGCCGGCGTGGCCCAGCGTCCGTTGGCTCCGGTGGGCTGGAGAACCGGGGACTGCAGCATGGAGCGGCTCCGTGTCGTGTGCTCTCGGGGCTGGCCCCTGGGAGGGTTGGAGGTTGTCGTACGAGGTACGGACGGGGCGGGCGGATGCGGACCGGACGCGCGGGGGCAGGGCGCAAACCGGTCCGCCTCCTCGCTGCGGCGTCAGCCGCGGGTGGGAGTGGCGGAACTGCCGTTCCGCGGGAGGGTGACGACCGGCAACGGGACGGCGGAGGTCGCCGAATCAGCTGCCTCCGCCGCCGGGGCTGCTGGCAGGGCGCCGGCGGCGGCAGTCTCGCGGGCCAGGAAGGCGCCCAGTTCACCGATGGTGCTCATCAGGGGCGCCGGGAAGACGACGGTGGTGTTCTTGTCGACCCCGATCTCGACGAGGCTCTGCAGATTGCGCAGTTGGAGCGCCAGAGGGTGCGCCGCCATGATGTCCGAAGCTTCGCCCAGCGCAGCCGCGGCCAGGGACTCACCCTCGGCGTTGATGATCTTCGCCCGCTTCTCCCGCTCGGCCTCGGCCTGCCGCGCCATCGCCCGCTTCATGCTGTCGGGCAACTGGATGTCCTTGAGCTCCACCAGGGTCACCTGCACGCCCCACTCCTCGGTGGCGACGTCCAGCAGCCCGCGGATATCGAGGTTGATCCGGTCGGTCTCCGACAGCGTCTCGTCCAGCGTGTGCTGGCCGACCTCCTTGCGCAGCGTGGTCTGCGCGATCTGGTTGATCGCGGCGTTCACGTTCTCGATCGCCACGACGGACTTCGTCGCGTCGATCACCCTGAAGTAGGCCACCGCGGAGACGTCGACGCTGACGTTGTCGCGGGTGATGATCCCCTGCGACTGGATCGGCATCGTCACGATGCGGAGCGAGACGCGGCGCAGCCTGTCGGCCACCGGAACGATGACCCGCAGGCCCGGCTGCCGCACCCCCACCACCCGGCCGAAGCGGAACAGCACGCCCAGCTCGTACTGCTGGACGACGCGCAGCGACATCGCCAGCCCGATCAGCACGACGACGACGAGCACGACGAGGACGGTCAGAAGAACAGTCATGAGTGCCTCGAAGGGAGGTCACCGAGATCTCCGGCGGTGAGCGGTCTCGCTCGCGGAAGCGCGGCGTGGGCGGCGCTTCCGTTCCGGAGTGGCTGGCACTCAGCCTCTCAACAGTGCGCTCTCGCTCGTCACACTGTCAATCAAGGCCGTCCGGCACAGCAGGCGACGATGGCGTCAGCATCCGCTCGGCGACGCCGGTCACCGTCAGCCCCGACGCGGAAGCCCGGCGATGCAGCTCCCGCTCCCCGGCCTCCGGCGGCCAGCCGTGGTCGATCAGCAGGCCCAGGGCCCGGTCGAGAAGACTGAGGTCGGCGAGCGCCTCGGCCAGGGCTGAACCGGTCGAGGTGGCAACCGGGGCGAGGTGGGCATCGAGCTCGGGCGGCTGGTGTCCGCTCCCCAGGAGGACCGCCAGCTGCTCGGCGAGCAGAACGAAGGCTCCCGGCGCCGACGCCTGCAGAACCAGCAGGCAGCCCGAGCCGGCCGCCGGGAGCGACAGGGCGAGGGACGAATACACCTGGAGCACCCTGGGCATCGGCTCCGGCGCGGCGGTGGGAGCCGTGATCACCACGTCGATGCCCAGGCGGCTGACTGCGATCGACACGGCCACGCAGGACGGGACCACGGCGACCACCTCGCGGCTGAGCCGGCCCCACCTGGCGGTCAGCTCACCGTCGGCCGGGCCGGCAGCGCCCTCCGCGTCACCGGCGGGACCAGGGTGCTGGCGTCCCCAGGCCCAGGCAGCGGCATCGGCCCAGGCATCGGGCGAGGAACTCAGAACCCGCAGTTGCTCGGCAACGGTCGGCGCAACGTCCACGGGACGCTCTCCTGACATGCGCGGTGCGCGAGGACCCGCCTGCCCACCGGATGTCGCCGCCCATGTGAGCACAGCGGAGGCGACCTGTGTGCGAGCCACTGGTACGAGGCGACATCGGAACGAGGGTGAACGACCGCTCCGGTCCCTGGCATCACGCACGCTGCAGATCTCTGCCGATCCGCGACGGTCACGCTACGCCGTGCGCGCGACGAACCGCCGGGAGCAGGCCGGCCCGGCGCCGATCAGTCCGCGTCGCCGTCGGAAGCAGCCGCGACTCGCCGGCCGCGAGCTTGCCGCACCGCCTCGTCCACCAGCAGCCGTGCAACCTCGGCAACCTTGATGTGCTGCGCCTGACTCATCGACCGCAACCTGCCGAACGCCTCGTCCGGGCTCGCCCCGGTGCGGCTCATCAGCACCCCCAGGGCCTGGTCGATGACCGCCCGGCTGGTCAGCGCCTCCCCCAGCTGTGCGGCGAGCCGCTGCGACTGCGCCAGCACCTGCGCGTTGTGCACCGCCACCGCGGCCGGCCGGGCGAACAGCTCGCCGGTGCGTACGGCCGCCGGATCGAAGGCGTTCCTCGCGTGGGCGTAGACGTTCATCGCCCCCACCACACCCTCAGGCAGCAGCAGCGGCAGCGACAGCACGCTGTGAACGCCCATCCGCCCGACCCGGGGACCGAACCTCGGCCAGCGGGAGTCCCCGCCCAGCGACCCGGACGTCTGCGTGGCCCGCGACTCGACCGCCAGCAGACACGGTCCCTCCCCCAGGCCGTACTGCACCTCGTCGACCGCGTGCACGAAGTCGGCACTGGCCACCACGGTCGGCGCCCGGGCGCCCTCCAGCATCGTCAGGCCGGCGCCATCAGCACCCGGGATCGCCTGCACGGCGAACTCCGCGATCTCGATCAGCGTCTCGTGAAGCGGCCGGTGATCGTTCAGGAGCCCAGACAGACCCGCCAGGCTCGTCGCCAGGTCGCCGTTCACGGCCGCCCACCTCCGACGCCTCGCTGCTGGAGCCTGTCCACGGTAGACCGGCCGGCTGGGACCGCGACGCCCTCGCCAGCCGCAGCCGGAACCGGGGAGGCAGATGTCATGAGAGGGGCACCCCGAACTCGAGCGCGAGCGCACGGCCGGTGCAGGCCGCACCTCCCGTCGCATCCGCGCTTCGCCGGGTGCGACCGGCGCCGTTGGGTGGCTCCTGGAGGTCAGCGGCCCCAACCCATCGCGCTCGGGATGGTCTCCTCGCCGAGCGACCACCACGCGAGCTGCCCGGGCGCCAGCGTCAGATGGGCGAACTCGCGCTGGCCGGGCAGACGCGCTCTGAGGGTCACGAACTGGTTGCTCGACCGGGCTGTCTCGATCTCCTCCGCGCGACGTGCCACGTCGACGGAGTCTTCCAGTTCCCAGAAGAGTTCGGTCCCGGCCATGCGCAGGATCTTCGGCATGTGTCAGCCAATCAGTCGCACAACTCATTGCGCCAGTGGCCCGGCCGTCATGACCGCGACCGTGAGGCCGGCCAGCGGAGACAAGAGAGCGATGCTCCTGGCGTGAGCGCCGCGTTCGTCGGACGTCGTCGCAGCTCGGCAGGGCCGCACCCAGAGCCGTAGGCTGGTTGGTACGTCCGCGGAAGCGGAACCCTGCCCCGGACCCGGCAGCGACTCGTTCCACTGCTCAGGGGATGAGGGCGCCGCATGTCTGGACGATCACGGCACGGTCTGCACGTGGTTCGGGAGGGCCTGACGCCCCTCGAGAAGCCCATCCTGCCGCTTCTCCCGAGCGTCCACAGGCCGCTCACGCTCGGTCTCCGCCAGCAGTCCGTGGCGCTCGGCATCGCCGGCACCCTGAATGCCGACACGGCCGGCCGGCTGCGGATGTTCCTGTCGATGTTCACCATCGACGGCGGCCCCAGGGAACTGGTCCTGGACCTGTCAGACGTCCGCACTGTCGACGAGGACGGGATGGCGCCGATCTTCGAAGCCGACGAGGCGATGTGCTCCCGGACTGCGTCCATGCGGCTGTCGTCCGTGTCGGCCGCGGTCTCCCGCTACCTCGTCGACGTCCGGCGCGACGGGATGATCGCGACCGGTCGGCCGGCGGAACCGGACGACGCGCCGGAGGTCCCAGACCGGAACGACGACCGTACGGGCTGTGGTGAGGACTGGCTATGAGCACCCACCTCATCCCCCGGGACGCTCGCGAGCGCCGGTCGGACTACGCCGAACTGTCCTCGCGGATCCGTTCCGGCGGCCTGCTGGAGCGGCGCACGACCTACTACCTCGCCAAGTTCACGCTCACCTGGGCCAGCTTCGGCGCCGCGTGGGTGGCCTTCGTGCTGATCGGTGCGACCTGGTGGCAGCTGGTCACCGCGGTCGTCCTCGGTGTGCTGTCCACCCAGATCGCCTTCCTCGGTCACGACCTGGGTCACAAGCAGGTCACCCGCACCCGGCGGACCAGTTATCTGCTCGGGATGGTGCACTGCAACCTCGTCGTGGGCCTGAGCATGGGGTGGTGGCTGGACAAACACAACCGGCACCACGCCCATCCCAACCACACCGAACTCGACCCGGACGTCGCACCGGGCCGGGCCGCTGATCCACTTCCCCGAGCAAGGGGCCGGCCGCCGGGGACCGTTCGGCTGAGCGACCCGCCACCAGGCGCTGCTGTTCTTCCCGCTCACACTGCTGGAAGGCATCAACCTGCACGTCGGCAGCATCGAGGCGCTGCGCACCGGTATCGTCAAGGCCCGACGGCTGGAGGCGGCCCTGCTCGCCGTCCACCTGACCGCGTTCGTCGCCGCCCCCTTCCTCGTGCTGAGCCCGTGGCAGGCGCTGGCCTTCATCGGGGTCCACCAGGCGGTGTGGGGCCTGTACATGAGCTGCTCGTTCGCCCCCAACCACAAGGGCATGCCACCGCTCACCCTCGTCGAGCAGCAGGACTACCTGCGCCGCAGGTGCTCACCTCGCGCAACGTGCGCTGAGGGCGCTTCGTGGACCTGCTTCTCGGCGGTCTCAACTACCAGATCGAGCACCACCTGTTCCCCAGCATGCCGCGGCCCAACCTGCGTCGCGCTCAACCTCTGGTGGTCCAGTTCTTCGCGGAACGCGGGATCCGCTACACCGAGACGGGTCTGCTCACGTCCTACCGCCTCGTGCTCAGCCACCTCAGCGGGGTGGCAACCGAGGCGGCCAGGACCCGCTGATCCACGCCGTACGCGTCTGCCTGGAATGTCGGCGCCCCGGCCGCGATCTGTGCCTTCGGCCGAACGCCTGCCCCACCGCACGACACATCCCGGCCGCCCCGCCTGTCCTGCTTCGGGACCAGCGCTGGACCCCGCCGCCCAGCTCTGAACTCAGTGGCGTCTGCGGACGGCGTGGCGCAACTGCAGGATGCGCGCGCTGCCGAGGATCAGGGTCAGCAGGATTCCGCCGACCGCGGCGATGAGCAGCATGAGTGCCAGTGACGTGCTGCCGGTCAGCCCGAGGAATGTCACCTGCACGGTGTGGGTGTTCTGCACCATGAAGATGATCAGGGCAACGGTGATCAGCGCGGCGGCGCAGACCCCGACCCAGACCCGGCCGGTACGTGTGCCGCGCACCCGCTGTGGCTCGGAAGGCGGCGAGGGGTTCCCCTGCCCGGCCGGCGCCTCGCTCGAGAGGGGCGCGTCGATGGGCACCGCGTCGGCATGGGGAGTCGAGGCGGGTGCGCTGTTCGGATGGGAAAGGGACATGGTGTGCTCCGTCATGGTGCTGTCGCCGGTTCGGTGGGCACCCGCGGAAAGACCGCACTCTTGCCGGACACCGCAAACGCTACGCGCCGCAGGCGTCGGCGACGGAGTTCCCGCCCGCACAGGGGAAGGGCGGTCGGCAAGCGTTGCTGATCGGGCCGCGGCCGTTGGGGGCGCGCGGGCCCGGCCTGCCACGGAATGCTGACAGGGCCGGACCTGCACCGACGACCCGCGGTCGTGTCCCGCTGCACGGTCGCGGCTCGACGATCGCTGCGCCGGGTTCAGCTGAGTGGGCGGCCTCCCTCGGAATCCCAGACCGCCGATTCCGTGTCCCAGACTGACGTTGCCACCGCGCCCGCCGGGGGCAGCCTTCCCCCCGCTCGCCCGGTCGGCGGCCGGACGCGGGGATGGCACCGGCGCCGCGGCCGGGTGCAGCGAGGCGAGCACCGCGGTGGGTGTGCGCCGGTTGGCGCGGTCGGACGCGGCGGCGAAGGCCTGCCCTGCGGCTGCCGCCGCGGTCTCGGGCGGAACGACGAGCAGGTCGAGCCGGCCGCGAGTGGTGTCGCCGGTCATGTTCAGCAGCTGCGGGTCGATGCGGCGGAACCAGCCCAGGCGAATGGTGCGTCCGTCGGCTGCCAGGCGGCGCGGGGCCGTCTCCCAGGCATCGGGGTTGTAGGCCACCCGGGTCACCCGGACGCCCCGACGATCCAACTCCTCGACGAGTCCGGGGAGCTCGTCGCTCAGGCTGCGGGTCCGTGGCCACCATGCCCCGTCCAACGTCGTCCGCTGGGCAGGTGGGTCGGTGAGCGCGAGCCGGATCGGCTCCGCATCGCCGTCGCGACGGTCGGTCGTGGTGGGAGTTCTCGGCGCCGTGCTGTCGGTGTTCCCCGCCGGATGCCCGGGAACACGATTGCGGCGGATGGTGGTCATGACCGGTCCGCCGGGAGCGGGTGGGTCGTCTGGATCGTGGTGGGTCCCACCGGGGACCGCCGGTCTCCCTCCGCCAGCGGAGGGGCTGGGCGCCGAGCTGGCGTCACCGCTGACGCTGCGCGCATCTCACGGGCCCTTCGCGGCCCGCGCGGGCCGCGAGAGGTTGAGTGCCTCAGGTACCGCGCGGTACCCACGGGGCGCGCCTGGCGGTCGGGCGGGTGACGACGCGTCATCGAGGGTCTTCGCTGCGCTCCGCTTGGGGCGGGCTTGTGGGAGGGCGGGGCTACGCTGAGGTCAGCAGAGCGGCTCGACCGCTCATCTGGTGGCCCCGGACCCGGCGACCTCACCGTTCTGGGGAGCTGGGTCTGTGCGTCCAACACTGGCAGCAGAACCGGAACAGGTCATCGCCCCTGGGCATGTTCCGCGCCGCACCGGCGCAGCACGACTGCGCCTCGAACCACCGGGAGCGATGCAACCGGCTGCGGGTCCCTCCGGCTCGGCGGCCGCCGGCCCCGGGCAGGAGGCCACCAGCGACCGGCACAGCGGTTCCCGGTCGACCGTCTCCTCGGGCGCGGGCCTGCCGGCGCGCCGGCGCCGCCGCGACACGGAGATGCTGCTCGTCGTCCGCCGCGCCGAGCGGGACCGCGGGCTCCTCGACCGAGGGCGCGACGTCCGGAGCCAATCGTGAGTGCTCCGCGTCGCCTGGGAAGCCCCGTCGCCGACGCAGACGACGAAGTGGTGAGGTCGCCGGACACCGCCGCCGGTCATCTCGACCGGCCGCCCCTAGCCGGCCCAGCGCCCCAGCCGGCACCCTCCGCTGCGCACAGCCGCCCGTCGGGCGGCACCGCCCACAACCGCGGGCCGGCTGGACCCCGAGGCCACTGGCGACTGCCCGCGACCGTGCGCTCGGTCACCGTTCTGCGCCGGGCGTTGGAGGACTGCCTCCGCCAGGCGCAGCTGTCCGACGACGAGCGCTACGACCTTCTCCTGGTCGCCTGCGAGGCCACCAGCAATGCGATCGAGCACGCCCGGAATCCGACCGAGCCGTTCGTCGAGGTCCTGGCCGAGATCGGTGACGCCCGGGTGACGATCACCGTCTGCGACTCCGGCAGCTGGCGGGATGCGGTCGCCGGCACCGACCGGGGGGCTGCAGATGATGTGGCTCCTGGCCGATACCACCGTCGCCGCGGGGCGACAAGGAACGAGGGTCACCATCCGCAGCAGCCCCCGGCACGGTCGGCTCCCGGCCGCGCCGCACGGCGAGCGCGGAGCCGGGAACGGCAGCCGTCCCTCGTGTCCATCGACGGGCTAGCGGCCCGTGCCCACGACGGCGCCGGGGAAGTTTCATGTCGTCGAGAGCGGTGAGGGAAATCCTCTCGGCGGTCTGGGCCGGCTCCCGCGACGGGGAGGAGCTGCCCGACAGCCTGGTATGCCTGTGCGCCCGGACCCTGCCGGTGAGCGGTGTGGGGCTGGCCCTGATGACCGACGACGGTCCGGCCGGCACGGTGGCCGCCAGCGACTCCGGGGCGCGGCAACTGGAAGAACTGCAGTTCACCCTCGGTCAGGGGCCGTGCGTGGACGCCTCGCGCACCGGTCGCCCGGTCCTGGCGCCGGACTTCGCGCCGACGTCGTCGCGGC
>JAODNJ010000465.1 GCA_025465155.1 Frankiales bacterium | reverse complement strand
CGGTCCACCCGTAGCTGTTCGCGACCGGGCCGGACGTGCACTGCGCGATGAACTCACCGCCGGCGGGAACGGTCGCCTGGGTCGTGAAGTACTGGCCCGCGGTCGACGTCGTCTCCACCTGCTGAGGGAGGTTGTACTCGTACCAGCCACTGCCCAGGAACGGGTAGGAGATGCCGGCCCGGGGGTCGACGATGAGTACGGTGCCGGGCGCGAACGTGGGTCCGGCCTGCGCCGATACCTGCGGCCTGGTGGCGACCGGAGACGGCGCCGCCGAGCGGCCGACGAGCAGTCCCACCGCCACCACGACCGCCACGAGGAGGGCGACCAGGCCCCACACCCAGCTCCGCCTGCCGCCACCCCCGCGCCGGGGCGCGGGCGACTCCCCGGCCGCGGGGATCTCCGGAGGCCGGGCCGGAGGGGCCAGGACGGGGGAGGTCTGCACCGCGACGCCGGGACCCGCCGGCGTGGCGACGTCGGACCAGCCTCTGCCGCTCCACCAGCGCACCATCCCCGGGGCGCCGTCCGGATCGGGGTACCAGCCCGGGGCGGGCGCGGCGGCCCCGGGTCGGTACACCGGCGCGGGGTCCATCGGCTCAGCCTAGGAGGCGCCCCGGCGGAGGGAGAGCCCGGCGAGCTCCCGCCACAGGTGCGCGGTGGCCTCGGCGCAGCGGTGCAGCATCGGCAGCAGGACCCGCTCGTTGGGCGAGTGGATGCGGTCGGTCGGCAGCCCACCGCCGAGGAACACCAGCGGCGCCCCGAGCTGCTCCTGGAGGTCGGCCTCGGGCCCGCTGCCGCCCTCGCGGGTGAACAGGACAGCGTCCGGCTCGGCGTCGAAGGCCTGGGCGATGGCCCGCAGCAGCGCCGTCATCGCGGGCGAGTCGATGTCGCTGGCGGCCGGCGCGACGCCGCCGGGAGGGGCGTGCACCTCGGCCTCGATGCCCTCGGGCAGGTGTGCGTCCACCCAGGCGCGGACCTGCGCCGCGACGTCCTCGGGCCGCTGGTCGGCGACCAGCCGGAAGGTGAGCTTGGCGTGTGCCTCGGCCGGGATGATCGTCTTGTGGCCGGGGCCGGCGTACCCGCCCCACATGCCGTTGACCTCGGCGGTCGGCCGTGCGCCGACCCGCTCCGGGGTGCTGAACCCGGTCTCGCCGGTGGCCACGCGGGACGCCGCGGGGCCGCTCAGCCACGCCTGCTCGTCGAAGGGCACCCGGCCCATGAGCTCGCGCTCCCGGTCCGAGAGCGGCCGGACCTTGTCGTAGAACCCGGGCAGGGTGACCCGGCCCTGCTCGTCGTGGAGGGCGGAGAGCAGGCGCGCCATGGCGTGCAGCGGGTTCGGGACGGCGCCCCCGAACGAACCCGAGTGCAGGTCGACGGCGGGGCCGCGCAGCGTGATCTCGGCGTCGGCCAGCCCCCGCATCGCCGTGACCGTGCTGGGGATGTCGTGCGCGGCCATTCCGGTGTCGCTCACCACGACCACGTCGCAGTCGAGCCGGTCGCGGCGCTCGCAGAGCAGGCCGGCGAAGTGCGGGGAGCCGGACTCCTCCTCGCCCTCGACCAGCAGCTTGACCGTGACCGCGGGGGTGTCGCGCCCGGTGGCGGCCAGGTGGGCGCGCATGCCGAGCAGGTGGAAGGCGACGTTGCCCTTGTCGTCGATGGCGCCGCGGGCGTGCAGCTCCGGCCCGTCGGGGCCTTCCACGAGGGTGGGCTCGAACGGCGGCCGCTCCCACAGCTCCAGCGGGTCGACCGGCTGCACGTCGTGGTGGCCGTAGACGAGCGCGACCGGTGCGCCCGGGTCCGCCGAGGGCCACTCCGCGAAGACCGCGGGCGCGCCCGGGGTCGGCCAGATCTCCACGGTCGGGAAGCCGGTCCGGCGCAGCGCGCCGGCCAGCCACTCGGCGCTCGCGGCGACGTCGGGGGCGTGCGCCGGATCGGCCGAGATCGAGGGGATCCGCAGCCACGCGTCGAGGTCGGCGTGCAGGTCGTCGAGGTGGCTCTGGACGTACTCGCGTTCCGGGCTGGTCACGGCCCCTGACGCTAGTGGCGGGCGCCGTTCCGGTCTCGCCCGGCTACCGTCCGGCTCATGCCGGGAGAGCTGCTGCACACCGACGTCGGCGATCTGACCTTCCGCGTCCGGGCCGACGGGCCGGAGGACGGGCGGCCGGTGCTGCTGCTGCACGGTTTCCCGGAGACGTCGCTGTCGTGGGCCGCGGTCACTCCGCTGCTGACCGAGGCGGGGCTGCGCACCTACGCCCCCGACCAGCTGGGCTACTCCCCCGGCGCACGGCCGGCCGAGGTCGGCGCTTACGCCCTGCCCGCTCTGGCGCAGGTGACGGCCGACCTGATGACGGCGCTGGCGATCCCGCAGGCCGACGTGGTGGGCCATGACTGGGGCGCCAACGTGGCGTGGGCCCTGGCCGCCTGGCACGCCGACCGCGTGCGCTCACTGACGGCGGTGTCGGTGCCCCACCCGGCGGCCTACACGGCCGCCTACCGGAGCGATCCGGAGCAGAAGGAGCGCTCGGCATACATCCGGCTGTTCTGGCAGCCCGGCAGGGCGGAGGAGCTGCTCCTGGCCGACGACGCCCGCAGGTTGCGGCGGCTGCTCGGCGGCCGCTCGGAGACCGGCGTGCCCGAGGAGGCGATCGACCAGTACGTCGCCATCCTCTCCGCGCCCGGTGCCCTGACCGCGGCGCTGAACTGGTACCGGGCGATGGACTCGGGGACGCCGGTCGACCGTGTGTCCCTCCCGACCACGTACGTGTGGAGCGACGGCGACCCGGCGATCGGGCGGACCGCCGCGGAGTTCTGCGCCGAGTTCGTCACCGGCGAGTACCGGTTCGTCGAGCTGCCGGGGACCTCGCACTGGATCCCGGAGCAGGCGCCCCGCGAGCTGGCCACGGCGATCCTGGAACGGATCGCCTCGACCTAGCCGTCCGCCGGCAGCTTGCGGGCCAGCAGGTAGGCCTGCGGGCTCTTCTCCCGGCCCTCCGGCTCGCGCACCGTCCGGATGTGCACGGGCAGCCCGGCCTCGGCGAGCAGCCGGGTGACCAGCTCGGGCGTCCGGCGATGGACGACGAGGGAGACCTCGTGGCCGTACGCCCGCCGAAGGTGCGAGGGCTCGTCGCCGACCTGGAAGGCCAGCAGCAGTCGACCGCCCGGGCGCAGGACGCGGGCCAGCTCGGCGAGCATCGCCGGAACCTGGCCCGTCGGGGTGTGGATGACCGAGTACCAGGCGACCGCGCCCGCGAGCGCGCGGTCCGGCAGGTCCAGCGCGGTCATGGTGCCGACGTCGAACCTCAGCCTCGGGTGGTCCCGCCGCGCCACGGCCACCATCCCGGGCGAGAGGTCGATGCCCCGCGCGGACAGCCCGAGCGAGGCAAGGTGCGCGGTGATCCGGCCGGGGCCGCAGCCGAGGTCGGCGACCTCGCCCCCACCGTCGGCGGAGACGAGCTCGGCGAACAGGCCCAGCACGGCGCGGTCGACCGGCATGGCCGCCAGCTCGTCGCGGAGCAGGTCGGCGTAGTCGGCCGCGACCCGGTCGTAGGAATCCCGGACGGCGCCGAGGTCCACCGCCGCCGTGCCGTCAGTGGGCACGCGAACCGAACTCCTCGAGCAGGCGGACCGCCTCGTCGGCACGCTCGTCGGGGACCAGGAGGTGGTCGTGCCGCGCACCGGCGATCACGTTGGAGCTGATGCCCGCCTCGGCGAGCCGGGTGCTGACGGCGGCGGTGAGCCCCACCGCCGCGAGGTCGGAGTGCACCTCGAGGGTGATCAGCGCGGCCACGTAGTCGTAGGGCAGCCCGGCCGCGTCGGCGTCCTCCCGTGGCAGCACCAGGGTGAGCCCCTCGCTCTCGTCCACGGTGGCGAAGGGCCGCACGCCGGCCGGGACGCCCCCGCCCTCGACCGATGTGTAGACGTAGCTGCCCTCGGCCCGCCGCGGCCGCAGGCCGGCCGGCAGCCGGGCGGGATCCCGCTCGCCGCTCACCGCTCGGTCCCGGTGACCAGGGCGAGCAGGCCGGCCTCGTCCAGGAGGTCGACGGGGCGGAGGGTGACGCCGGCCGCGACGTGGTGGAACCCGGCGCTGACCTGCTCGACCGGCACACCTGTCAGCCGCGACCAGCCGAGCCGGTAGGCGGCGAGCTGCACGCCGGCGGCGGTCAGCTCGCCCCCTGACGGCGGGGGACCCGTCTTCCAGTCGATCACCTCGAAGCCGCCGCCGGGCGTGGCGAAGACGGCATCGATGCGGCCCCGGAGGGTGAGCGGCCCGAGCGGCGTCTCGAACGGGACCTCGACGTCGACCGGCTGCCGCTCGGCCCACTCGCTGGCGAGGAAGGCCTCCTGCAGCCCGGCCAGCGCTCCGTCGGGCGCTGCCGACTCGTCGCCGGAGCCGGGCAGCTCGTCGAGGTCGACCAGTCGTGCGGCGCCGAAACGCTCCTCGAGCCAGGTGTGGAAGGCGGTCCCCCGGCGGGCCTGCGGTGCCGGAGCGGCGGGCATCGGGCGGCGCAGCCGGCGCGCCAGCTCAGCCGGGTCGCGGCGCAGCAGGACCAGCGCCGACACCGACAGGTGCGACGGCAGGGGGACGTCGACCGTCGGGGCGGCGTGCCGCGCGCGCTCACGCAGCAGCAGGTCGGCGTCGCGTACCCACTGCGCGACCTCGGGGTCGCCGTCGCCCAGCGACCGCTCGGCAGCGAGCGGGTGCGGGGCGCTGCCGGCGACCAGTTCGGCGGCCGCGGACAGCGCCCGCCGACGGCCGGCCGAGAGCGGGTCGGCAGGCCAGCGCCCGATCGGCCACTCCTCCAGTGCGGGGTTCGTGGCGCCGTCCTCGGGCGGGGATGCCCAGTGCTCGACGGTGCCGGCACCCTCCTCGCAGGCCTCCCGCGCGGTGAGCAGCAGCGACGACGGCCCGTACACCGTCCTCCCGTCCCGCCACCAGCTGCCCGAGCAGATCAGCAGCCGCCGGGCGCGGGTGACCGCGACATAGCCGAGCCGGATCTCCTCGCCGGTGCCGAAGTCCTTCCAGTCCTGCACGTAGTCGTCGAGCGCCTCCTTGACCGCCGCCTGGTCCCCCGAGCCCGGAACGGGGAGGACGAGGGCGGGGAGCTCGTCGCGGTCGGTGACCCGCAGCTCGGCCGGCAGCGCACCGGGGTCCTTGATCCAGGAGTCCTTCGTGTCGGCCTTGGCCGGGAACTGGTCCTGGGTGAGGCCGGGAACAGCCACGACGTCCCACTCGAGGCCCTTCGCCGAGTGGCCGGTCAGGAGCTGGACCGCCTCCGGGTTCACGGCCACCTCGCCGGGCTCGAGTCCGCGCTCCCGCTCGTCGGCGTCGCGCAGGTAGCCGAGGAACGCCGGGAGAGAGGGCAGCTCGGCGAGTTCGACGAACTCGGCCGCGACGGTGTGCAGGGCGTCGAGGTGGGCACGCGCCAGGCCGGGGCTCACCTCGGGGGCGCTGGCCAGCTCGGTCTCCACGCCGAGGGTGCGGGCCACCTCGTCCACCAGGTCGGGCAGCGACTCCCCCAGCCGCCCGCGCAGGTGACCCAGCTCGCCGCCGAGCCGCCGCAGCCGCCGGTACCCGACCCGCGAGTACTGGCCGGCGTCGCCGAGGTCGTCGAGCGCCTCGATGATGCTGCCGCGCTCCGGTGGGCCGTCATCCGTCCTGTTCTCGGGGCTCACGGTCTCGGGGGTGCGGGCCGGACGCCGGGCGTGCACCAGGGCACGGGCCCGCGCCTCGAGCGCGGCGAGGTCGCGCGGGCCGATCCGCCACCGGGCGCCGGTCAGCAGGCGGCCCAGCGCGTCCCCGGCGGTCGGGTCGACGAGGACGGTGAGGGTGGCGACGACGTCGGTCACCTCCGGCACCGCGAGCAGCCCGCCGAGGCCGACCACCTCCACGGGGACGCCGCGCTCGCGCAGGGCGGCCGCGACGCCGGGGAACTGCCTGCGGGCCCGGGCCAGGACGGCGATCGTCGGGCGCCGGTCCAGTTCGGCGACCGCAGGGTCCTCGCGGTGCCAGCAGGCGGCGAGCCGGTCGGCCAGGGCCTCGGTCTCCTCGGCGACGGTCGTGTACAGCCCGACGGTGACGCCGCCGTCGCCCGCGCCGGGCGCCGGCGCGAGGTCGGGGAGCTCCTCGTCCGGCTCGGGCAGCATCCCGGCGACGGCGTTCGCGACCGCGAGGACGGCGCGGTCGTTGCGCCAACTGGTGGCCAGGGTCAGCCGCTGGGCCCCGCGACCCGGCCGGCCGGGAAAGGTCCGCGGGAAGCGCTCGATCGTCCCCGCCGAGGCGCCGCGCCACCCGTAGATGGACTGGCGCGGGTCACCGACCGCGAGCACCGGGTGCCCGGTGTCGCCGCCGAACAGTGCGGTCAGCATCCGCAGCTGGCCGACGCTGGTGTCCTGGTACTCGTCGAGCAGCACGACCCTCCACCGTGTCCGCTCCCGGCGCCCGACCTCAGGCGCGACGACGGCGATCCGCGCGGCGTAGGACACCTGGTCGGCGTAGTCGATGGCCCCCATGGCCCGCTTGCGGGCGACGAACGCCTCCACCAGCGGCAGCAGGGCCACCCGGGCCCGTTGCCGGGCGAGCACGTCGCGCACCGGCGCCCGCACCCCCCTCGGCCCCTTCGGGGCGTCGGCGTACCCGGCGATGCGCGCCTCCAGCCTGGCCGTCCAGGTGCGCAGCTGCTCGGGGCCGACGTCGTGCTCGCCGAGCTCGCCGGCGAGGGCCAGCACGTCCTCCACGGTGGTCAGCGGGCTGAACGGGACGTCGCTCATGTCGCCGGTCCAGGCGGTGACGGCCGCCGCCGCCTGGCCCCAGCACATGGCCGGCCCGAGCACTCCGGCGCCGGGCTCGATACCGATCCGCAGGCCGTGCTCGGCGACCAGCGAGGCGGCGTACCCGTGGTAGGTCGAGACGGTCGGCAGCGCCAGCGCCAGCCGCTCCCTGAGCTCGGGCTCGGTCCGCGGGTGGCGGGCCAGCGCACCCAGGCGCAGGCGGATCCGCTCGGCCAGCTCGCCGGCGGCCTTGCGGGTGAAGGTGAGGCCGAGGATCTCCCCCGGTTCCACCTTCCGGTTGGCCACCAGCCACGAGACCCGGGCGGCCATCGTCTCGGTCTTGCCGGAACCGGCACCGGCCACGACCACCAGGGGGCGGTCGACCGGAGCCTCGACCACCCGCGCCTGCTCCTCACTCGGCGGGTAGGACAGACCGCAGCGCGCCGACACCTCCGCCGGGGTGAGGTCGGTCCGGGCGGCCGGTGACTGCGCCGTCTCCTCGCCGGGGAGGTCGTCGAAGGAGAGCTGCCCGTCGTCCCCGCTCATCGGGTCACCTGCGCGCCGCGCTCGTGCAACGGGCAGCTGCGCCGCATCGGGCAGCGGTCGCAGTGTCCGCCGGTCCGCACCTCGAACGTGGCGCCGCCCATGCCCTCGCCGACCTCGGCCAGGAGCTCCCCGGCCCAGCTGGCCTCCGCCGGAACGCCGGCCGGCAGCGGGTCCTGCTGCTGCTCCTTGGCCTCCTTGCCGGTGCCGCCGATCTGCAGCAGCGCAGCGCCACCGGGCACGCTGCCGTGGTCGGCGAACCCGCCGGCGGCGATCGCGACCTGATACGCGGCGAGCTGGCCGTGCTCCCCGATCTCGTCGGGCTTGGCGGCGGTCCGGCCGGTCTTCAGGTCGACGACGACGAGCCGCCCCTCGCCGTCGCGCTCCAGCCGGTCCACCTGCCCCCGGATCCGTACCCGGCCGACGACGACGTCGACATCGGCCTCGGCGGCGACCAGCTCGCGGCGGTGCCGCCCGTTCCAGGCCAGGAAGCGGTCGAGCATCTCGTGCGCGGAGGTCCGCTGCCGCTGGTCGGCCCAGCCCGGGCCGAGGTCGAGGGTGTCCAGCTCCGCGTCCAGGGCGGCGCGGGCGCCGGCCGGCGGCAGCCCGTCCGCGACCTGCTGAGCGACGGCGTGCACCGCCGTCCCGACCGTGCGCGTGGTGTCCGGCGCCGCCTCGGCGCCGACGGCGCTCAGCACCCAGCGCAGCGGGCACCGGCGGAAGCCCTCGATCGCCGAGGGACGGACCCGGACCACCTCCGCGGGGTCGACCAACGGGGCGTCGTCCGACAGCGCCGCGAGCCCCCACCACCCGGACGGGTCGGCGCCCGCGACGCCGTCGTCGGCCAGCCGGCGCAGCAGCGAGGCCGCGGCCGAGCGCCTCGCGGGGGCGGTGTCGGGGTCGGTGAGCGCGCGGCGCAGCGCCGCGACCAGCGCCGGCAGGGTCAGCGACCGGGGCAGCTCGGTGAGCGGGCGGCCCTCCTCCGGGGGTGGCTCGACGAGGTCGAGAAAGCGGGAGGGCGTGGCGCCGGCGTCCGGCCCGTCGAGCGCGCCCTGGACGGCACTGACCACCAGCCGGCTCCGGGCACGCGTGCAGGCGACGTAGAACAGTCGCCGCTCCTCGGCGAGGGCGAGGAGGCGACGGTCCACGCCGGTGCCGTCGATGCCGGCGGCGCGCTCGACGAGGTCCTCGGCGCCGAGCAGGGTCGTCCGGTCGCGGAGGTCGGGCCAGACGCCCTCCTGCACACCGGCGACGCAGACGAGATCCCACTCCAGGCCCTTGGCGGCATGCGCGGTGAGCAGCCGCACCGTCTCACCGGCCACCGCGCGCGCGGCCCCGGTGTCGCCGGGCAGCTCCTGCGCGGAGAGGTGGTCGACGAAGGCGCGGACGTCCGCCGAGGGCAGCCGGTCGACGAAGCCGGCGGCGGCGTCGAAGAGCGCGACGACGGCGTCGAGGTCGCGGTCGGCCGCGGCACCGGACGGGCCCCCCACCGCGCTCGCCCGCGACCACCGAGCGGCCAGGCCGCTGCGCTGCCACATCGCCCAGAGCACGTCCTCGGCGGTGCCGTCGGCAGTCAGGGCCACCCGGCCCGCGGCCAGGACGCCGGCCAGGCGGGTCGCCGGCCGGGCCACGTGCTCGGGAAGCGCGTCGAGCAGGGTGTCGTCGGCCAGCGCGGTGGCCAGCGGAGCACCACGCTCGGCGGCGTCGATACCGCGGCGGGCCAGCTCGATCCGCACCGCCCGGCGCAACCGGCGGAGGTCCAGCACGGTGGCGCCGCCGAGCGGTGAGGCCAGCAGCGCCTCGGCACCCGGCTCGTCGAGCCCGACGGGCGCCGCCTCGCTGCCCCGGGCGGGGAGCAGCGCCGACAGCGCGGCCAGGAGCGGGGCCACGGCCGGCTGCGCGGCCAGCGGGAGATCGTCGGAGGAGACCGCAACGGGGACGCCGGCCTGCGCCAGGGCGCGGCGCAGCGGGCCCAGCGACACCGCGCTCCTGACGACGACCGCCATCCGGGACCACGGCGTCCCGCCGAGCAGGTGTGCCCGGCGCAGCAGGTCGGCCAGGTATGCGGCCTCGACGGCGGCCGAGCCGAAGACGCGCACCTCGGCGCCGCCCGGTTCGATGCTCTCTCCCGCCACCAGCCGGCGGTGCTCCCACGGGCCGGGCAGCCCCTCGGCGACGGCGCGGGTGATCCGGAGCAGCTCCTCCCCCGAGCGCCGGCAGACGCCCAGCGGGACGCGGCCGGCCGGGCGCCCGTCGGCGTGCCGGAACCGATCCGGGAACTCGATGATGCCGCGCGGCTCCGCGCCCCGGAACGCGTATATGGCCTGGTCGGGATCGCCGACGGCGACGAGGTCGCCACCACCGCCGGCGAGCAGTTCGAGCAGCGCGACCTGAGCGGGGTCGGTGTCCTGGTATTCGTCGACGAACAGCCAGCGGGCCCGCTCGCGCTCCTGCCGCAGCAGCTCCGGGTCACCGTCGAGCTCGTCGATGGCCGCCCGGACCAGCTCGGCCGGGTCGTAGCCGGACGCGTCACCGCCGCCGGCGGTCGAGAAGGCGGTGACCGCCTCGTACTGCTCGGCGAACGCGGCGGCGTGCACCCACGGCGAGCGATCGAACCGGCGGCCCCACGCGGCGAGCCGTTCGGGGCCGACGCCGCGCTCGGTGGCACGGAGCAGCAGCTCGCGCAGCTCGGTCCGGAAACCGGCGGTGCCCAGCGCCGGCGCCAGGGAATCGGGCCAGCGGACCGCGCCCGCCTCGTCGGCGTCGCCCCGCAGCAACTCGGCGATGACGGCGTCCTGTTCGGCGGAGGTGAGCAGCCGGGGCGGCGGCTCGCCGCGCAGCAGCGCCGCGCGCCGGAGGACGCCGTAGGCATAGGAGTGGAAGGTGCGGGCCAGCGGCTCGCGGATGGTCCGGTCGACGCGGGAGCTGATCCGCGTCCGCAGCTCCGCGGCGGCCTTGCGGCTGAAGGTCAGGACGAGGATCTGCTCCGGGTCGACCCCCCGGTCGATGCGCGCGGCGACGGCCTCGACGATCGTCGACGTCTTGCCCGTGCCCGGTCCGGCGAGGACGAGCAGCGGGCCGCCGGGATGGTCGACGACCGCCTGCTGGGTGGTATCGAGCCGAGGGCGCGGGCCGGGCGACCCGGGCAGCGCTACCAGCCGGTAGACCGGTGCCCCGGCCTCGAGCTCGCCGTGACCGTGTTCATGACCGTGCGCAGGCACGTTCCGCGTCGTTGCCCGCTGCGCCACCTCCCGATGACACCACGGGCGGCCGACGGTTCGGCGCACCCGGGACTGCTGGGACGCACGAGGCGCGTCGCGGGAAAGGACGCCGGAGGCCGGTCCGGCCCGGGTCACCGGCACGCCGTCAACGGGAAAGTGGTGCGGGAGAACGTTGTCTCAGCGTCGGACCGGGCGGATGGCTGCCCGTCCCGCCCACAACGTGCGGTAGTGGCACTGGTCACATCGGCTCACGGTGCGTGCTGACGCGCCAGGCGGGAAATCTCGGCACGCCGGCGGGGCGACAGGCGTGTTGACCGCCACAAGCGGCAGCCCTATACATGCCGGACATCGTTGTCCGGAGCTGCCGGACGGAGACTCAGGAGGCTGGTCATGGGCACACAGTGGACGGCGCACGGGCGCGCCGGCCGCCGTCGTTCGGCGGCGATCGCGGCGCTGGCGGCGGGGTCGCTGGCACTCGCCGCCTGCGGTTCGTCGAGTTCCGGCTCCTCGGGCGGCTCCTCGGGCGGCGGCTCCAACTCGAAGGTCGGGGTCAGCCTCATCCTGAAGACGCTGTCGAACCCCTACTTCGTCTCGATGGAGAACGACGCGAAGACGGAGGCGGCGAAGGACAACGTCACCCTCACCGTGGCCGCGGGGAAGACCGACGGTGACA
>JAODNJ010000164.1 GCA_025465155.1 Frankiales bacterium | reverse complement strand
AGGACGACGGGCTTGATGCAGCCGTCGAGCTTGGACGAGAAGATGTGGTAGCCCTCGCTGATGTGCTCCAGCGGGATCCTGTGGGTGACCAGCTCGCTGGGCTTGATGTAGCCGTTGCGGACGTGCTCGAGCAGCCGTGGCCACTGCCGCTTGACCGGACACTGGTTGCTTCGCAGGGTCAGGCCCTTGTTCATCACGTCGCCGAACTTGATCGCGCTGAACAGCGGGCCGTAGCCTCCCATGACCGAGATGGTCGCGGCCTTGCGGACCGAGTCGATCGCCCAGTTCAGCGCGATCGGCGAGCCGCCCTGCAGCTTGAACTTGGCGGCGGTGACGTGCTGCATCAGGTTGCCGTCGGACTCCGCCCCCACCGCGTCGATGGCGACGTCCGCCCCCAGGTAGCCGGTGGTCTTCTTCAGCTCCACGACGATGTCGGCGTACTGGGTGAAGTTCATCGTCTCCGCGAACGCGAACTCGCGGGCCTTCTCCAGCCGGTAGTCCAGGTGGTCGACGACGATCACCCGGCCGGCGCCCATCAGCCACGCCGCCCGCGCGGCCACCAGCCCGACCGGGCCGGCCCCGAAGACGACGACGACGTCGCCCTCGGCGATGTCACCGAGCTGGGCACCGAAGTAGCCGGTGGGCACGGCGTCGGTCAGCAGGACGGCGTCCTCGTCGCTCATCCAGTCCGGGATGACCGACGGACCGACGTCGGCGAACGGAACGCGAACGAACTCCGACTGGGCGCCGTCGTAACCGCCGGTGGTGTGCGAGTAGCCGTAGATGCCGCCGACGGCCGTCGCATTGGGATTGACGTTGTGGCAGTTGGAGTACAGGCCACGGGCGCAGTACCAGCAGGTGCCGCAGAAGATGTTGAACGGCACCATCACCCGGTCGCCGGGTTTGACGTTCTGCACCGACGAACCGACCTGGTCGATGACACCGATGAACTCGTGGCCGAAGGTGTGACCGATCCGCGTGTCCGGCAACATCCCGTGATAAAGGTGCAGGTCGGAGCCGCAGATCGCGGCCATGGACACGCGGACGATGGCATCGTTGGGATGCTCGATCGACGGGACTTCCTTCTCCTCGACGCGGATCTTGTACGGCCCGCGGTACACCATCGCTCGCATGGAGCCTCCTGGAGGGACAGAGGGGGTGACGGCGACAAACCACGTCCGGCCGCTGCTCAGCTTTCCGGCGGCGCCGTCCTCTGCTGACTGTCCAGTTCGCGGCCGGGCTAATCCGATATCCGGGACCGATCGGGCCGTGGGCGCATGTCCGGGATGTCGGCGCGCGGCCGGGAGCGCTGACGTGCGGCCGGGAGGCGGGCACAGTGGGCGGCACAGGTTCCGGCCCTCAGACCGGTCCGGGCCGAACGCAGTCCCAGGGAAGGAACGGCCATGGCGACCGACGACGGACTCGTGGCGACGAGCGTGCACGATCAGGGGGCGCGAACGACCGTGGGCCAGGTGATGCGCCCGGCGGCGACGACCGTGGAGGACGCCGGGCACCTCGCCGGCGCGGCCTACCTGATGAAGCGGTCCGGCGACACCGCGCTCGTCGTCACCACGGACGAGGGCCGGCCGACCGCCATCATCACCGATGCCGACATCAGCCAGGCCGTGGCCGACGGCAGGGATCTGGGCAATACCCGGATCACGGATCTGCGCCTCCAGCCCCCGCTCACGGTCGAGCCCGGGATGCGGGTGGACGACGCGGCCCGGCTCATGCTGCTGCGCCGCATCCACCACCTGCCCGTCGTCGACGGCGAGCGGCTGGTCGGGCTGGTCGACCTCCCCGAGGTCTGCCGGGCCCTCCTGGTTCCGGGCCAGGGGCTCGCACCGGAGCCTCGCGCCGCGGGCTAGCGGTCCGCGGCCTTCCGGCACTGCTGGCGGTAGGCATCGAGGAACGCGCGGCCCGCGGCGCCCCGGAGGTTCTCGTCCCTGGTCACGATCCCCAGCTCCCAGTCGGGAGCGTCGGCCAGGCTCGTGACGGCGAGGCCGTCGAAGATCTCGTGATCGACGCATGCCTCCGGTCCGTACCCGACCCCGAGCCCCCGCTGGATCATCGCCAGGACGCCGAACCACTCGCTGACCTCCAGCCGGACGTGGTGCGGCAGGTCGCGCTCCTCGAACATCCCGTCGAGGAGCTCACGGACCCACCACCCCCTGGGCAGGTCGACGAGGGGCTCGTCGACGACCGCGCGGAGGTCCACGTCGGACGCCCCGGCCAGCCGGTGGTCCGGGGGGCAGACGAGCGCCAGCGGCGTGCTCAGGACCGGTTCGAAGCGGACCGCCGGGGTCGTGCGGCGGGTGAGTGGCGTGACGGCGAAGTCCACCTGTCCGTCGGCGACGAGCGCGACGAGATCCTGGGCGCCGTCGTGCACGACATGCACCCGGACCCCGGGGTGCTCCGACCGGAACCGCCGGATGGTCTCGAGGACGTCGACCGCCCGGGGCACGGCGACGGTGGCCACACGGACCGATCCGCGCAGCAGACCGCGGACGCCGGCGACGGCGTCCCGCGCGTGGTCGGTCTCGGCCAGTGCCGCCCGCGCGGGCTCCAGGAAGGCGCGGCCGGCGTCGGTCAGCTCGGCGCCGCGACGGCCGCGGATGAACAGCTCCGTGCCCAGTTCCCGCTCGAGCCCGAGGAGGGCCGACGACAGGCTCGACTGCACCATGAACAACCGGGAGGCGGCCCGGGTGAACGAGCCTTCCTCTACGACGGCCAGGAAGTACTCGAGCTGGCGGAGCTCCATGACCCATCGCCTCCGTCGACGTCACCCACCCCGCACGGCCGTCCCGGACGAGGACGAGCCCATCGTGCACCCGTCGCACGACGATGCCGCCGGCACGCGCGGCCGTCGGCACGTGTGCCAGGAGGAGGCCAGGAGGAGGTAGGTCACGTGGCCCCGGCGGCGGCCGACCGCGGCGCCCGGGCGAACTCCTGCAGGATGCGCTCGTTGAAGGCCGGGATGTCATCCGGCGACCGGCTGGTGGTGATGTTGCCGTCGGTGACGACCTGCTCGTCGACGACCTCGGCGCCCGCGTTGCGCAGGTCGGTGCGCACGCTCGGCCAAGAGGTCAGCCGGCGGCCCCGGGCGACGTCGGCCTCGACGAAGTTCCACGGCCCGTGACAGATCGAGGCCACCGGCTTCCCGGACTGCACGAAGCTGCGCACGAACTCGACCGCGGCCGGCTCCATCCGCAACTTGTCCGGGTTGACCGTTCCCCCGGGCAGGAGCAGCGCGTCGTACTCGTCGACCGACGCGGAACCGACCAGGCGGTCCACCGGGAAGGTCCCGGCGTCCTCCAGGTCGTGGTTGCGCGCCGCGATCTCGCCACTCTTGATGGAGAGCACCTCGGTCCGCGCGCCGGCCTCGTCGAGAGCCTGGCGCGGCTTCTCGATCTCGACCCGCTCCACGCCGT
>JAODNJ010000442.1 GCA_025465155.1 Frankiales bacterium | reverse complement strand
TGCGGACCTTCACCGACCGCGCGCGCGCCCTGGCACAGGGCGCGGTCCCCTCGCGGCTCAGCCTGCCGGCGCTGCCGAGCCCCCCGGGCGCCATGTCGGCAGCGCAGTTGCGGGCCGTGGCCCAGGCGGTCCGGGCGCAGCGCAGCTCCATCACGGCCATCAGGGATCAGCTGGACGCCTTCGACCAGCAGCTGGCGGTGCTGGAGCGGATTCTCGGCCCACTGGTCGAGTGGAGCGGCACCTGGGCGCGCCTGGAAGAGGCGGTGGCCGACTTCGTCCGCCGGGACCCGCCACCGGCGGGCTGAGCGCGCCGTCCTCGGCCCGGGCACCTCGGCGCCGTCAGGGACCGGGCAGCTCGCCCGTGGCCACGAAACGCTCGGCGACATCGCGGACCTTGGTGTTCCGTTTCATGGAGACGCGCGCGAGCGCTTGGAAGGCCTGGTCGGCCGTCATCCGGAAGCGCTCCATCAGGATGCCTTTGGCCTGGTCGATGACGGCGCGGGAGTCCAGCGCCGCGGCCAGGTTCTCGGCCCGTTCGGCGGCCGAGCGGTACAGATACATGTTCGAGACGGCCACGACGGCGTAGGTGGTGAAGCGCTCCACCGTCCGGCGGATGCCGTCGTCGACGGCGCCCGGGGCCGTGGAGTAGAGGTTCAGCCCTCCGGTGACCTGCTCGGCCGGGGGCAGGGGGAAGGACAGCACGCTCCGGACGCCCCGGCCGGCGGCGACCAGGGCGAACTCGGGCCATCGAACCTCTGCGAGCGTGTCGGCGATCTCGACCTGCCGCCCCGACGTCGCGGCCTCGAGGCAGGGACCCGATTCCAGCCGGTACTGCGTCTCGTCCAACTGCAGGGAGAGCGGCCCGCTGGCGGCGACCGTGCTCGCGTTCCGGCCGCGCACGATGGTCACGGACGTCTCCCGGGCTCCGGGGACCACGCGGGCTGCCAGATCGGTCACCCGTTGAAGCAGCGAGTCGAGGGAATGCTCGGCGAAGGACATCCGGCCGAGCTCCTCGAAGGCCCGCTGGACGACGGACCCCGGGTCATCGGTGTCAGGGCTGCTCACGGGTTCGAACTCCGGTGGGTGATCGCACCGGACGTACGACGTGCCGGCGGGTCCGGCCAGGTCCCCGTGGTTCAGGACTCCGACCCCGAGGCCGAGGCCCCGAACTGCGCGCCGGCTGTGTGACGGGCAATCGGTGGGCAAGCATAGCCCTCGGCCCCGCGATGTCCCCCCACACCGGTTTCGCCTGCGTGGAGGCGATCGTGCCGGTGGCCCGGGCGCTCAGGACGACGTGTCGGGCGGCGAAGGCGGATCGGCGTCCTCGGCCGGCTCGTCCTCCGGCCGGGCGCGCCGGCGCAGGATCCCGGTGACGGTTCCGACCCTCGCCTGGGCCTGGCGCAGGCCGTGGATGAGCGGCATCAGGTCGTCGTGGATGCGCCCCAGCGTCTCCGGGAGCGTGTCGATGACGGGGTCGTCGAGCACCCGGCCCACGCGCTCCAGTCCCGGCCTCAGCGCCCTGACCGGCTCCTCGAGTTCCTCGACCAGCGCTTCGAGGCGGTCGGCCGTGCGCTGCGCCGAGGAGATCGTCTCGCTGGCGACCGTGGTCGCCGTGATGAGCTCGCGCACAGCACCGTTCAGGTCGGTCATCGTCCGCGGCAACTGGGCCAGCGCCTCCGTCTGCGCCTGCAGCGTCGCGATCAGGTCCGAGAGGCCGGGGATGCGGGGCATGCCCAGTCCGCGTAAGGGGTCCACGTCAGCAAGGTCCGCGTCCGCCGTCGGATCCGCAACCGTGACGCGCGCCCTGACGTCGACCGAGCGGCCGCGATCAGATGGGCCCGGTCCACAACGCGGTCTGGCTAGCCTGGCCGACCGCGGTTCCCTGGATACGTGTCTCGGTGATGTGATCGGTGGCCAGGCGGACCACCCAGGCGGCGGAGTCGGTACCGGCCGGCAGCTCCTCGGCCGGCCCGGCCCGGTCGGAGGCGGCCAGGCCGGCGGCCGCGGCGAGCGCGGTGACGGCGGCGTCCCCGGCCGACTGCGCGGGCTCCCGTCCGGGGGAGACCGCGGCGTCGCGGGCGCCCTCCTCGGGGCTCCGGGGGGAGAAGCGGGGATCGCGCAGCAGGGCCTGCCGGGGGAGTCGCTCCCAGGACCCCTCACCTACCAGGTCGTCGGCGACGTCCCGGAGCCCGACGTGCCCGTGCTCGAGCCACCAGTCGAGCGTCCGCCCGTCCAGGACGGCGAGCTCCGCCAGCGCGCGGTCGGCCGACGGTGCGCCGAGCGGTGTGGTGTCCAGATCGATGCTGTCGTCGGTCTGGGAGAGGCGGCCGGCGAGCGTCAGGTCGACCAGGAGCCCGGCGCGCACGGCCATGGACGCGTACGCGTTACCGGAGAGGTGCCCCTTGGCATCCAGGCACAGCGCCGCGAGACGGGCGGCGACCGTCGCGGTCACGCGGGGCCGCCCGGCCACACCGCGAGCAGGGTGCGCAGCCCGGTGACGAGGGCCAGTGGCCGGTCGAGCATCGGGTGGTGGCCTGCGTCGGGCAGATCCACGACCGGCAGACGGCCCGGTACCAGCCGGGCCATCTCCTCCGCCATCTGCGGCGGGACCAACCCGTGCTCGCACCTGAAGAGGGCCACGGGGCAGCGTAGCTCCGGCAGCAGGTCGCGCAGGAGGAGTCGCCGGCCGAAGAACGAGGGGTCGAACTTCCAGGTCCAGCCGCCCTCGACCCGCCGCAACGACTCCCGGGCCACGTGGTCACGGACGTAGGGCAGCAGCACGTCCTGGGGCGGCAGGGTGCGGAAGCGGGCCATCGCCTCCTCGACCGTCGGATAGACCCGTCGCGGCCGCGGCCGTTCCCGCAGCCGGCTCTCCTCGGGTGGCTGGTCGTTGAGCGGCGAGTCGATGTAGGCGACGGCCGAGACGGCGTGGCCGTGCTCGACACCGGTGGTCACCGCGGCCCAGCCGCCCATGCTGTGGCCGATGACCACCGGCCGCTCCAGGCCCTCGGCCGCCGCGACGGCGACGATCTCGCGGGCCCACAGGTGCATGTCGTAGACCTCGCGGCGGCCGCTGTCGCCGTGGCCGGACAGGTCCAGGGCAACGAACCGGTGCGAGGTCAGCAGCGGGCCGATGTGGTCCCACCAGCCGGAGTGCGCCGCCCCGCCGTGGACGAGGACGAGCCCGGGACGGCCGCGTTCTCCCCAGGCCCGGTAGTGGATGCGGGCACCGTCGACGTCGACGTCCCGGTGCTCGGGAGCAGCCGCCAGGGCGCGCAGGAACCACGCGGGCGCCTCGGCGCGCGGCGGCGGGCTCATCGTTCCTCCTGCGGGACGGTGGGAGTCACCCCGGATCCTCTCCCGGCGCTAGCGTCGGGCGATGACCGGGGCCGAGGCAGCGCTTGCCCTCTTCGACGGCGGAGCTCCGGTGGAGCCGGGGGAGATCCTCGGGCGGTGGCGTGGGAGCACCCACCCCACCGGCCATCCGCTGGACGGTCTGCTGGAGGCCTACGGCTGGTACGGCAAGGACTTCGTCGACGTCGAGACCGTGCACCCGCTGCTCTTCGTCGACCGGTTCGGCCTGCCGCGGCCCGTCGACCCGGCCTACGCCCCGCTCTGGCTGCTCCGCCGGTACCCGGGCCTGGCCCGCACCCGGGCGGCCCGCGCCGCCTTCGCCGCCGTCCGTCCCCTCCGCTACACCCGGCGTGCGGGGGGCCGGTTGCGACCGGTCGAGCACCGGGGGGTCGTGACCGCCGCGATGATCTACGACGCCCTGCCGATCGTCGACGTCTTCCGCAGACTCGACGGGGACACCCTGCTCGGGCTCACGGACGTGCGTGGCTTCCCGCAGCCGTTCTTCTTCCTGCTGGAGCGCGATCTGGACCGCGAGGGGCCCGGTCAGCCCTCGCGGTAGGACGGCGAGCGGCCGGAGCCCGGCACCGCCTCCGATCGGAGCAGGGGGAGCGTCCGCCAGGGCACCAGCTCGGAGAGAACCACGACGCTGATCGAGCGGGCCACCGCGGCGGAACGGTCGATGTCCAGCAGTACCCGTTGAAGGGCCTCGTTGGACCGGGCCGCGACCCGGCAGAGCACGTCGCCGCTGCCGGTGGTCGCGTGCGCCTCGAGAACCCCGGGCAGGCTCTCGAGGTGCCGCCGGACGGCGTCCAGCGCACCCTGGGCGATCTCCAGCGTCACGAACGCCTGCACGCCGAAGCCGGCCCGCCCCACGTCGACGTCGGGTCCGTAGCCGGTGACGACGCCGAGCCGCTCGAGCCGCTGCAGCCGGGCGGTGGCCGTCGCGCGGGCCACGCCCGTGCGCCGGGCGATCTCCATCAGGCCGGCGCGCGGCTCGCGTCGCAGCTGGTCCAGCAGTGCGACGTCCAGCTCGTCCAGCAGCGGTGCGGTCATGCTGTGCAGTGTGCATAGCAGAAGGCGCATCCAGCTAGTCCGGGTGGTCGCCCCGATCACCCCGAGACGGGATGCTTGCGCAGTCCGGCTCTCCGGCTGTGTCCTGACCCTGACAGGCCACGGGCGGACGGAGGAGCGCGACGGTGACGCTGGACGGCACCCTCGACGGCACCCTCGACGACACACTCAACGACGAGGAGCGGCTGGCGGACCTCGACCTCGACCAGCTCCGGCAGCTGGTCGGCCTCGTGGAGTACGACGCCTCGACCGACCCCTTTCCGGTGTCGGGCTGGGACGCGCTGGTCTGGGTCGTGGGCAACGCCGTCCAGACGGCGCACTTCTTCCGGTCGGCGTTCGGCATGCGGCTCGTCGCCTACTCCGGCCCGGAGACGGGCAACCGCGACTCCCGTGCCTACGTGCTGACCTCGGGGGCCGCCCGGTTCGTGATCCAGGGCGCCTACGACCCGGCCAGTCCGCTGGCCGACCACCACCGGCGGCACGGCGACGGCATCGTCGACATCGCGCTCGCCGTCCCGGACGTCGACCGCTGCCTCGCGCACGCCGCCGCGCAGGGCGCCACGGTGCTCGAGCCCGCCCACGACGTGACCGACGAGCACGGCACCGTGCGGGTCGGCGCCATCGCCGCGTACGGCGACACCCGGCACACGCTGGTCGACCGGAGCCGTTACACCGGCCCGTACCTGCCCGGGTACGTCGAGCGGACGTCGTCCTACGTGCCGAGGCCCGGCGCGCCGAAGCGGCTGTTCCAGGCCGTGGACCACGTCGTCGGGAACGTCGAGCTCGGCGCGATGGACCGGTGGGTCGACTTCTACAACCGGGTCATGGGCTTCACCAACATGGCGGAGTTCGTCGGCGACGACATCGCCACCGACTACTCGGCGCTGATGAGCAAGGTCGTCGCCAACGGCAACCACCGGGTGAAGTTCCCGCTCAACGAGCCGGCCGCCGGCAGGAGGAAGTCGCAGATCGACGAGTACCTCGAGTTCTACGGCGGTCCCGGCGCGCAGCACGTGGCGCTGGCGACCAGCGACATCGTGGGCACGGTCGACGCGATGGTGGCCGAGGGGGTGGAGTTCCTGTCGACGCCGGACTCCTACTACGAGGACCCCGAGCTCCGGGCCCGCATCGGCGAGGTGCGCGTGCCGATCGGGGAGCTGAAACGCCGGGGGATCCTGGTGGACCGCGACGAGGACGGCTACCTGCTGCAGATCTTCACCAGGCCGACCGGCGACCGGCCCACCGTCTTCTTCGAGCTGATCGAGCGGCACGGCTCCCTGGGCTTCGGCAAGGGCAATTTCAAGGCCCTGTTCGAGGCGATCGAGCGGGAGCAGGCTCGGCGCGGCAACTTCTGACAGGACCACCCTTCGCCCACGCCTCGCAGGTTCGGCGCGGGACCCTGAAGGATGGCCGTTCCAAGGAGGTCACCCATGGCGTACTACCGGCGGGTGGGCGACGTCCCACCGAAGCGGCACACCCAGCACCGCCGTGCGGACGGCGGGCTGTACGCCGAGGAGCTGATGGGGGAGGAGGGTTTCACCGCCGACGCCTCGCTGCTCTACCACCGCGGCCTGCCGTCGGCGCTGGTCGACGCCCGCCCGTGGGAGCTGCCCGACCTGACGACGAGACCGAACAGCCCGCTGCTCCCGCGGCACCTGAAGCTGCACGAGCTCTTCCCCGGCGAGGAGCACAAGGCGGCCGACCCGGTGACCGGCCGCCGACTGGTGCTGGGCAACGCCGATGTCCGGATCTCCTATGCGGTCAGCAGCCTGCCCAGCCCCCTCTACCGCAACGCCGTGGGTGACGAGTGCGTCTTCGTCGAGTCCGGCAGCGCCACCGTGGAGACCGTCTTCGGCGCCCTGGCCGTCGGCCGGGGCGACTACGTGGTGCTGCCCCGTGCGACGACGCACCGGTGGGTCCCGGCCGGCGACGAGCCGCTGCGCACCTACGCGATCGAGGCGAACAGCCACATCACGCCGCCCAAGCGGTACCTCTCGCGGT
>JAODNJ010000429.1 GCA_025465155.1 Frankiales bacterium | reverse complement strand
CGCCGGCGATGGCGGCCAGCACGACGCCGATCCGCCGATGTCGAGCGGCCATGGGCTGAGCAACCTCCCGGACGACGGGGTCGGAGGTTCAGCCGTCGTCGCCCAACCGTTATCGGCGGGCTCCTCGACCTCCCGTGACCGCGCACGCCTGCAAACGGCGTCACAACGACCCCATGCGCCCCCGGTCGAAGCCCGGTCGAACGGTCGCCCCGGATCTCAGCAGAGATCCGGGGCGACGGTCATCGCGACGACAGGAGGTCAGCGCTCGCTGTAGTCGATACCGGCCTGGAGAACCGCCGCTCCCTCGTCCATGTCGAGGACCGGGTACACGACGACGTCGACATACGGGTTGAAGATCGCGCAGTCCTTCGCGAGCGCGGCCGGGTCGTCGGTCTCGCCGACCGCGAATCCACCCTTGGCGTCGACGCGGCTCACGAACTGCAGCATGTTCGTGCTGGGCGTCCATTTGCTCAGGACTTCCAGCGAGCGCTTGGCTGACGCCAGGTTGTCCTGCGCCGAACCACCCGCCCGGACAGTCCACTGGAGCACGTACTTCATCTCGGCCTCCTCTGCCGGTCCGCCAGAGGGCGACCAGGGTCCCCCCTGTCGACGGGCGCCCTCAAGGAGGGCACGAGCGCTCCGTAGACCGTCCGGCGATCCCTCCTTCACCGCCACCGGTGGCTACGGACGGTGCGGGGCGGCCCGGCGCGACGAAGCGGGCGCGCGGGCGGCCCGATCGGGCGGCATGCGCTTCTCCATGATCTCGACGCGTTCGGCAGGCATGCCGGGGCCGGGTCGGGCCTCCACCTCGGCGAGGTCGTCCACGCGACCGCAGGCCGGGCACAGGACCTCATGACCGACCTCGGAGCCACAGACGGTGTGGCTGTAGACGATCGGCCGACCGTCGGGAGCCGACCACCGGTCGCCCCACTCGGTGAGTGCGATGAGCGCCGGCGCGAAATCGCGGCCCTTCTCGGTCAGCAGGTACTCGAACAACTCGGGCTGCTCGGAGTACCGGTGCCGCCGCATGATCCCGGCCTCGACGAAGCCGTCGAGGCGGTCCTTGAGGATGTTGCTCGCGATCCCCAGGCTGCGCTGGAAGTGGCTGTAGCGCGTCGACCCGGCGAAGAGGGCGTTGCGGATGATCAGCAGACTCCAGCGTTCGCCCACCACTTCGAGGGCGCGCGCGATCGAGCAGACCTCGCCCTCGTACGCGTTGCCGAGCATGCCGTCGATCGTAGCCGAACCACTTGCATCATGAAAGCGGCTCCCCTAGGTTGGCTTGCGTGATGCAAGCGCGTCACCCGGACCTCGGAGGGGCCATGAGCGATCAGAGCTACACCACGTCCATCACCGTCGACCGCGCACCGGCGGAGGTCTTCGACGCGATCAACGACGTCCGCGGCTGGTGGTCGGAGGAGATCGACGGCCGCACCGATCAGGTCGGTGCCGAATACAGGTACCGAGGCCACGACGAGACGCAGAAGCTGGAGCACCTCGCCACGATCCGGGTGGTGGAGCTCGTTCCCGGCGAGCGGGTCGTCTGGCAGGTCCTCGACAACTACATGAACTTCATCGACGACCCGACCGAGTGGAAGGACACCGAGATCCGGTTCGACATCTCGGAGAAGGACGGCGCGACCGAGGTCCGCTTCACCCACGCCGGTCTGCTGCCCCGGTTCGAGTGCTTCGACGTCTGCTCGAACGCGTGGGGCTTCTTCGTCGGCACCAGCCTGCGGAGCCTGATCACCACGGGCGAGGGCTCCCCCATCTCGGCGCGCGACGAGGTGGGCTCTCCCGGCTGACCCGCGTCCGATGCCCCGGGCTCCGTCGCCATGACGGACCCGGGGCTACGTTGCCGCTGGTGAGCGCCCCGACCCCTGGCCCCGGCGACTTCGCCTGGCACCCGAGGCGCTGCCCGGTCGACAGTGATGCCCGCCGGCGGGCGAACCGGACCTCAGTCGGGGTCGGACCCCGAGGGCGCCGCCCCCCGGTCTCCCGGGTGCACGCCCGGCGTGAGTCCCTGCTGGTCGGCGATCGTCCGCCGGAGTTCGACGAGCCGCCGCCGCTCGTCGGGCCCGATGGCCTGCGACGCAGCCGGCGGATGCGGGCCGTCACCGCGGGGGTCGGCGTCTGCCGTCGATCCGGCGGTCAGTGCCCGACGGCCTGATCCACCGCCCTGGCGAGGAGCACCTGACCGAGCTGGGTGGGGTGGACGTCGTTCGGCAGCAGGAGCCCGGCGGCCACGGAGCTGCCGCCGGCCTGCAACGCCCGTTGCCGGAACGCCCCGAACCCGTCAGCGACGACGGCCCCCTCCTTCGCAGCCGCACCCCTGATCGCCTGGTCCAGCAAGACGGTGCCCTCGACGTTCGGATCGGCGGAGTCGTAGTTGAGCGCGTAGTACGTGACGACGACGATCTTCCCGTCGTACGCGCCGCGCAGCCGGCCCAGGATGAACGCCAGATTCGTGCCGACCCTCGCGACCATGACCGGCAGCTCCGCGACGCACTGGTCCGGCGTCGTCTTCTGGCAGAGGAAGGCGTCGTTGGCGCCCAGCATGACCGTCACCAGGCGCACGTTCGCGTCGCCTTCCAGCGCTTCCAGCGCGTAGTCCAGCTGCGTCCCGCGGTAATGCACGTGCAGCGGAAAGTTGCCCCGGTACACCGGGCCGCCGTTGACGTTGTCCTCACACCCGTTGCTGCCCTTTCCGGTGACGAAACTGGTGGTCGTCTCCCCTGGACAGCTGGCGTTGACGGTGCGCAACCCCAGCGCGGCCCCGACCACCTGCGGAAAGCCGACGAACAGCTGTGGGAACCGGTAGGACACCGGCGGCAGGTTGCCCCGGAACCCGAACGGCACCGAATCGCCCAGCGCCAGGTACGTGGGACGCGGCGACGGGGTGGGGGAGGCCGAGGCCGGGCCGGCCACGCCCACGAGGCCCACGCCCACGAGGAACGCGACCAGCAGGCGCAGAGCCCGTCGACCAGGGATCGATCTCATCGCCGCACCTCCGCAGAACGGGGGACCGCGGAGCCGTCCGCCTGAGAGTGACGGCGGTCACGGTAGGCGTCGCCGAGCCGCTGCGGCGGCCGATCGGGCGTGGGCTCTCCCCAGGCCGCTCGACACACCGGTGACGTTCCGGCGAACACCTGGAACCCCGCCCGTCGTACGTCGGCCCTGCGGATCCGGGCCCAGGATCCTGTGGTACCAACAGGACGCGGGTGGAGCAACGCTGCACGCTCGCGCGACCACACCGTCGAGCCCGGCGGTCCGGTACGAGCGCGCGGGAGAGCAGTGTGTCAGGGACGAGTTCTGCCGGAATCACGGTGACGGTGACGGCCCCGGGGCGGGTCGGGGCGTCACGGCTGGACGTGCATTGCACGAAGTGCGGCGCGCAGGAGCGGCGGTACGTGCCTCGCGGCACCGTGAGCGTCGAGCATGCCTGCGGAACCGGTTGGGAGACCTCCGCGGCGCGGGCGGCCGGCTGAGCACTGGCTCCTCGCCGGACCGCTCCTCTGTGAGCGGCTCTCCGGGCTCACCCGGCGCCACCGGCCCGGCGTCACCCCGTACGCCGCCCGGAACCGGCGGCCGACGCCCCGGGGAAAGCGACACGCCGGGGAACGTGCGGGGCACGCCCCGAAGGTCAGGGACCATCCCCGCGTGGGCTACTTCGGCACCTTCATCTACCGCGACGGCCAGTGGCAGGACCACGGCGGCGGCGACCGCGAGCTGGTGGTCGACATCCACGACAGCGACATCGCCACCGTCGACTACCGCCCCGCGCCGCCCGGGCTCGGCCGCTTCTACCTCGGCTACCAGCCGCGGGACTACTTCGAGGACCCCGACGCCAGCTGGCCGGTCGACATCCCGGCAGAGGTCGACGGCTTCGTCGGCTGGGCTGCCCAGACGCTGGGCTCCGCGCCGGACCCGGACGAGGTCCGCACGCTGGTCGCCGAGGAGGCCGCCGTCCCGGCCGACGACTTCGTCGAGGACGCCGCCGCGCGGCTCATCGGACTGCTGGGCCTGCCGCTGCCACCGGCACTCGCCGAGGTGACCGACTAGGAAGGGACCAGCGTGATGCCTCCTGCTCAGGATGCGGCAGCGGCGCCACCCTGCTGACCGTGCCGTTCGGCCACTGCTGGTGGACACCACCTCGAGGACCACACCACGGACATCCAGCAGGCCCGGACCCGCTACGACCGGACCGGAGAGCCTGCTCGCCCGCCGTGAGCAGCCGGCGGACGGCGAAACCGCAGCGGGTCGAACAGCTCGATCGGATGCCTCGTCGTCCCGTCGACGGCGAGGTCGGCCAGGATCTCCCCCACCACCGGCACGAACTTGAACCCGTGCCCCGAGAACCCGCAGGCCACGGTCACCTGGGCGTGCTCCGGGTGAGGCCCGATGACGAAGTCCTCGTCGGGTGTGGTCGTGTACATGCACGGGTCTCCGCGCAGGAACCGCCCGGGAAGGGTGGGCAGCACCCGCGCCAGGTATGCCGCCATCAGATCCACCTCCTCCGGGTGGACGACGCGGTCGAGGCCCTCCGGATCGGACACCGTCGAGCCGCGCCGGAAGAACGCCACCTTCGCCCCGCCGTCCGGGCCGTCGATCGCCGGGAAGCCGTACACCTGCATGCCGTCGGGAGCCTCGTGGATGTAGATCGGGTGCCGCTCCGGCAGGTACGGCGCCACCCCGCCGGCCGGCTGGAACCAGAACTGCACCTGGCGCTCCACCATCAGCGGCACCCCGAGATCGGCCAGGACGGACGGCGCCCAGGAACCCGGACAGACGACGAGCCGACCCGCCTCGTAGGTGCCTGCGGCCGACGTCACCCGGACCCCGCCGCCCCGCGTCGCCGTCCACGACTGCGCCGGCTCCCCGAACCGCAGCGCGGCGCCGCGGCGGCCCGCCAACGTCAGCTGCGCCGACACGGTGGCCTCCGGCCGCACGAACCCGGCCGCCTCCTCGTAGAGGCCGATCTCGTCGTCGCGCGGTGACAGCGTGGGGAACCTGCGCCGGATCTCCCCGGCGTCGAGGACCCCGTGCGGCAGGTCCCAGTCCCGCGCCGACTGCAGGCTGCCGGCGACGACGCGGCTGTCCGGGCGGCCGAAGTACAGCCCACCGCACAGCCGGACGACGTCGACGGCCGAGTCGCGCGCCAGCCCGTCCCACAGCTCGTGCGCCCGCCGCAGCAGCGGCACGTACGACGGGTCCTCGAAGTAGGCCTGCCGGGTGATCCGGGTGCCGCCGTGGCTGGACCCGCGGTCGTGCGCCGGACCGAACCGCTCCAGGCCCAGCACCCGCTGCCCGCGCGCGGCCAGGTGCGCGGCCGCGGCACTGCCCATGCCGCCCAGCCCCAGCACGATCACGTCGTAGACCACCCGGGCCCTCCCTGTGGATATCGCCGATGCCGGTTCCCGAAGGCTGCCAGGGTCCTCGACGTGACGACGACACCCCTCCCCGCGGCCCCCGTCCGGTCCGCACTCGAGCTCACCGCCCGGTGGTCCGATCTGCTGGAGCCGCCGATCTTCGGCGCGCGCTCCCTCTGGCTGACGTGGATGGCGGAGGACGGCGTGCAGCTACCGCTGCTCATGCCGATCGACGACCTGCCACGGCTGCCGGAGCCCGCGCTGGTCGAGGGCCTGCGCACGGTGCATGACGCGGTGGTCGAGAAGACCGG
>JAODNJ010000420.1 GCA_025465155.1 Frankiales bacterium | reverse complement strand
CTGGACCTACACCCTGCGCGGCAACGTCATCGACTCCCCGGCCGGCCTGCTTGGCTCCATGGCCCGGCATCGCGTCTGCGATCACTACCGCAGCGCCCGTGTCCGCCGCGAGGGTGTTGCCGACTTCACCGACGACGCCCAGGCCCGCCGGCTGCCCGCTGCGGCCGCCGCTGAGGACGTGGCCGTCGCCAACCTCACCTTCGCCGACGTGCTGCGTACCGTCGTCGCCGACGCCATCGAGGCCGCTGCCTTCGCCGACTGGACGCCCGCCGACTTCGACTCCTGCCAGGTGCTGGCCTCGATCGGTGCCGACGACCCGGCCGGCCGCGTGACCCGTGCCCGTGCCGCCCGTCCGGTCCGCCGTGCCGTTCGTACTGCGCTCCGTACCTTCCGCCACACCGTCCGGACGGGAGTGGCGGCATGACGACTCGTCTCTCGCGCCTCGGTCTGGCGCTGCTGCTGCTCGCGGTGGCCTGGCACCCGGTCGCGCACCTGGTCGGTGTCGTCCTCGCCGGAGTCCTCGGTCTGGCCGCCCAGCACCCGGCGGTCGCGCTCACCGTCGTCGCCGCCGTACTGCTGCTCAGTTCTGTCCCCGGCCGCCCCGTAGAGCGCGCGCTGACCCGCCTGGCCGGCGCCCGGACGTTCGCGGGGGGTGGGAAGCGATGAACGCACTCGTCACCCTCGCCGACGTCCTCAGCCAGCCGCTGCCGAAGCTGCTCACCGCGGCGGGCCTTGAGATCGTCACCACCGACCGCTTCGCCGCCGAGCACAAGTTCCTCGGTGCCGCTGTCGAACGGCCTGACGGCAGTGTCTTCCTGCTCCTCCCGAACGGCCGTGACGAGGTGGAGCGCGACTGCATCGTCCGTGGCCTGATCGCCGCGCTGTCCGGCCTCGACACGTCCCGCTGGCCGAAGGAAATCCGGTTCAGCGAGGACGACGGGCGGGATGTCGCGTGACTGCCGACGCCCGCGCCGCTGCCGCCGCTGCCGCTGCCAAAGCCGCCGCCGACCTTGCCGCCGCAGAAGCGGCTGCTGCCGCGCTGCGAGCCACCCTCGCCGCCGCCCAGAACGGAGCAAAGAAGTGAGCCGCCTACAGTCCGCCCGCCGTGAGTTGGACCGGCTGGAGTGGGAGCACGCCCGCGCCCTGCGTACCGAAGACGTGGCCCGAGCCTTCGGCCTTGAGCCGAAGATCCGTGATGCCCAGTGGGCTGTCGACGACCTCGACACCGCCGAGCGCAACGGCGCCGTGCGGGCCGCCCGCCGTACCGCGGCCCTCCTCGATGTGGTGCTGGCCCTGGTCGCCGTTCTGGTGATGGCGTTCTCCCTCGGCAACATCCGGGAGTTCGCCGCCGGCCACGGGGTCATCGAGCCGCTGCCGTGGCTGCTCGCACCCATGGTCGACCTTGCTCTGGTCGCCACCCTGTCCGCCGACGCGTTCCTGTCCCGCAACGGTGCCGACGGCGGTGGGTGGGCGGCCGCTCTGCGCTGGTTCGCCGGACTGGGCACGCTGCTGCTCAACGCGTGGGACGCGGTCGTGAAGGGCGCGCCCGGCGATGTCATCGTGCACGCCGTGCCGCCGCTGCTGCTGGTGCTGTTGGCAGAGGCAGCCCCGCACTACCGCCGGGGTGCTGCTGCCGTCGTCGACCGGGTGCGCATCGCTGCGCAACGGCAGGCCGCAGACGCACCCGAGGACGTGCGCACGGACGCACCCGCATCCACCTCCGTCCGCACCCCGGACGCACTGCCGACGGCCGCCGACGACCCCGCGCACGGCCCGGTCGTCGACACCGCCGCCGCCCCTGCTCAGCCCGCGACTGCCCCCGCCGACGACACCGCCCCGGCACCGCGTCCGAAGGCGCGCACGACCCCCGCCGCGCCCCGCCCACGACAGACCCCCGGCGCCGCCCGGAACGCGCGTCCGATGCGCACCGAAGACGAACTACTGACGCACCTGCAAGAGCTGCGCACGGGTGCCGACGGGTCGCTGTCGCAGCGTGCCGTCCTCGCCTCGCTCGGCATCGGTGCGCCGCGTCTGCGGGCGCTGCTGGACGCACACGGACTCACCCTCGACCCGCTGCCCACGCCCCGGCCGCTGCACCTGGTCGACGAAGACCTGAAGGAAGGACTGCGCGCATGAACAACCTCCCGAAGCCGATCGTCCCGACTGCCGTCTATGACGCCCAGGCGCAGCTCCCCGTCCAGCAGTACGCCGCCCCGGTGGCCGTGCCCACCGTCCAGTCCGTGCTGCTCCCCGACGGGCGGGTCGTCACCGGGTACGCCATGGCGCAGCAGCAGCCGGCGGCCGTCGCCGAGCCCGTCAAGGCCGCCGTGTCCCCGCTCGCGGTGAACATCGCGTTGGGTGGCGTCGGCTTCCTCGCGGTGTGCGGTGGCCTGCTGCTGCTCACCTCGTTCATCGCCGCCCTGGCCGCGCTCGTGCAGCAGCTGGTGATTCTGGCGGCCGTCATCTTCGGCGGCTTCATCGCGGTGCAGGTCCTCGGCAGCTCCAAGGGCGGCGGCAACACCACGATCACCAACGTCCACAACCACAACCGCTGGTGGGGCCGCTCCAACACGCGCGTCTGACCAACCCCGCACCACCAACCCGAAGGAGAACACCATGAACCGCATT
>JAODNJ010000233.1 GCA_025465155.1 Frankiales bacterium | reverse complement strand
GCCCTGCTCACCCGCCACCAGATCGACGGTGTCCCAGAGCTTGCGGGCCAGCCACAGGCCCATGCCGCCGCGGCCGAGGTCCAACCCGTGGGCCGGCGCGTAGCCGGCGAGCGGATCGTCGAAGACGCGGCCGCGGTCGGTGACCGTACAGACGATCCGGGTGGAGTCGGCCCAGACCCGCACGGACACCGGCCGCAGCCCGTGCCGGAAGGCGTTGGAGCCGATCTCGCTGACCGCGAGATGCAGATCGCCACGCTGCTCGTGATCCGGCACCCACCGCTCCAGCACGGCCGCAACCGCACGTCGCAGACCCGGGAGCGTCGGCACGTCGTCCATCGCGAAGACCGGCGGGCCGCTCTCGACCCCCTCGCGGGGCACCGGCAACCGCCGCACGAAGACGCGGGGCTCGACGAACCCGCGGCTCGGCTGCACCACGCCGCCCTCGAGCAGCAGCGGATGCGTTCGCCGCACGCCCGCCAGGATGGCCGGGGGCACCCCCGAGCGGTCGTAGACGCACAGCGCGGTCAACGGCGCTCCTGCGAGAACGACGTTCGCGGCCGCCTCGTACCGCTCACCCTCCCGCCAGACCAGCGGGTCGTCCTCGGCCGCCCGCACCTCTGCCGCGATGCGCAGCCGACCCGAGCCCGTGCGGGCGGCCCGTTCGAGCAGCGTGCGGGTGACCACGAAGCCATCCGGCGCGCGGACGCCGGTCAGGGAGATCCGCCGGTCCGACTCGACCGGACCAGCGCGCTCGCCGAGGACGTCGAGGAGCTCGGTGACCGTCTCCGGCGGGCAGGTGAGGACGGTGAGGTCGCCCGCGCGCAGCCCGTCGTCCACGAACGGCAGGAGGGCATCGAGCACGGCCCGATGGGAATCGACGACGGCGCCCATGTGGACGTGCCCGCCCGCGGCGGCCGGTGGCAGCGCGCGGGACGGGGAGGGCGCCGGCTGCGCGGCATGCTCCCCCGTCGCTCGTTCCATAGGCGCCTCGACCCCTCCTGGCCGCGTGGTCCCCGGCCGACGTCGTGAGATTGTCGAACACCGCATCAGCAGCGCCGCGACCGGGTGCCGCAGCAAGCGGTCCACCGGCGGACGGCAGGGCTCAGCGGCCGCTGGTCCGCGCCGTCAGCATCTCCTCCACGCCGGTGAGCGTCAGGACGCGGGCCGGGACGCTGCCCGGGTCGGTGACCAGCCGCACGCCGATGCCGCGCCGGCGCAGGCCGGCCGTGACCTCGACGAGCAGGCCGACCCCCGCGCTGGCGAGATAGCTGGTCCGCGTCAGGTCGACGGTGACGACGCCGCCGCTGGGCACGGCGGCCAGCCAGCAGTGGAGCTCGGCGCCGAGCGGGCCGGCCGAGGCGAGGTCCACGGCGCCGCTCACGACGACGTGCACGCCGCCCGGCTCCTCGATGACGTCCAGCCGCGCCGGCTCCTCGTCGGCCGGGCGCCCGGCCGGCGGTCGCGAGAGCGGGAGTGGGGCCCGTGCGGGGACGCGGAAGCGCACCGTCGTCCCGGTTCGCTCGCCGTCGCCGTCCGAGGTCCGGTGGACGTCGACGTCGACCGCGAGCGCGGCGATGAGCTCCAGCCCCCGGCCGCGGTGACCGCGGTCCTCGGGCGGCGGCCGCCACGTGCCGAAGTCCTGGACGCAGGCGAGCACGCTGCCGTCCGGGGCCCGCTCGACGGTCCAGACGGACTCCCCCGCCTGCGAGCGGGGGTAGGCGTGCTCGACGGCGTTGGCCAGCGCCTCGCCGAGCGCCAGCTGGAGGTCCTCGGTGACCTCCTCCGACAGCCCGGTCTCCAGTGCCCAGCCGGTGATCATCCGGCGCACTCCCGCGAGCCTCGTAGGCTCGGCGGGCAGCCGCTGGTGCAGCGGCGGTGGGAGCAGCCGGACGGCCAGGACGGCGACGTCGTCGGGCCGGGCAGCGTCGGCGAGGACCTCGGCGAGCAGGTCACGGGTGAGGGCGACGGGCTCGGCCCCGGCCAGCCGGGCCGCCGCGGAGGTCAGCCGCCCGAGGCCGATGTCGAGGTGCTCGCCCCGCCGCTCGACCAGGCCGTCGGTGTAGAGCAGCAGCGTCGCTCCCGGTTCCAGGACGGCGCGGTCGTCGCGGTAGGGCGCGCGGCCGGGCACGCCCAGCACGGGGCCGGCCCCGCCGTCCAGCAGCCGCGCCCCGCCGCGGGTGACCAGGACCGGCGGCGGGTGCCCGGCCCGGGCCCAGCGCACCGTGCCGGTGGACCAGTCGAGGACCATGCAGGCCGCCGTGGACGCCAGCGCGCCGGGAAGCCGGGACGCGAAGCGGTCCAGCAGCTCGAGGGCCTCCGCGGGGGCACATCCCTGCAGCAGGGCGGCGGAGAGGGCGGAGCGCAGCTGCCCCATCACCGCCGCGGCGGCCGGCCCCTGACCGACGACGTCACCGACCGCGACCCCGACCCGGGACCCACCGAGCTCGACGACGTCGTACCAGTCGCCGCCGGCAGACGTGTGCTCGGCGCCCGGGAGGTAGTGCGCCGCCAGCGCGAGCCGCTGGAACCGCGGGAGCTGCTGCGGGAGCAGGCTCAGCTGGAGGGTCTCCGCGATGGCCTGCTCGGCCCGGTACAGCCGCGCGCGGTCCAGGGCCTGGGCCGCCTGCTCGCCCACGGCGAGCAGCATGGCCCGTTCGGTGGCCGGGAAGTGCCGCACCGCGGGGAAGCCGATGCCGATGACGCCGACCGCCCGGCCGGCCACGACCAGCGGGATCGCGACCGTGGAGCGCAGCCCGAAGGCGGCCAGCGTCTCGACCTGCTCCGGCGCGAGGTCACCCTGCCGCCCCGGCCACCCGTCGAGCGACTCCAGCCACAGCGGCCGCCGCTCGGTGACCGCGGCCGTGATGGCGAGCGGCGTCTGCAGCGGCACCGACCGCCAGTGCTCCTCGGTCACGGGCAGACCCTCGATGGTCAGGGCGGACAGCGACCTGTTCGTGGCATCCAGCTCGTACACCCCCACCCGGGACCGGTCACCGACCAGCTGCCGGATGTGGCTGGCGGCCGCGATGGCGACCTCGTCTGGGGTCGTGGCCGCCGACAGCTCCGCGGTCGCCCGCTGCAGGAGCCCCAGGCGGAGCGCCGCGGCGCGCTCGTCGGCCAGCAGCAGCGAGTTGTCCAGCGCCAGCGCGGCCCGGGCCGCGATCTCCTCGGCGAGCACGCGGTCGTCCTCGTTGTACGGCGGAGCATCGCCACGCCGGCCGAGCCCCAGGACAGCGAGGACCCGCCCGCGCACGGTCAGCGGGACCGCGACCCTCGACCGGAGGCCGAGCCGGTCGACGATGGCCTCGTCGGAGTGGGAACCGCCCGGGGTGCGGACCGTTCTCAGCAGGCCGCTCCTGACCTCCAGGACGTCGGCCGCGAGGCCGCTGTACGGGTCGAGGCCCGCGAGCTCGGCCTCCGTGGCGTCGTCCAGGCCGGCCACGCCGGCGATCTCCATCCGGCCGTCGGCGCGGACGGTCCGGACCGTGCACAGGTCGGCCAGCCGGCTGTCCACCAGCAGCCGGGCCAGCCCGGAGAGCTGGTCGCCCACCGACGTCTCGCGGTCCAGGGCGGCGCCCACCGCGGCCAGCAGGGTCTGCCGCTCGGTCTCGCGGTAGCGGGCGTTGATGTCGGTGCAGCTGCCGACGTAACCGGCGAAGCCCTCCCCGGAGCCGATCGGGACGGCGCGTTCGAGCAGCCAGTGGTACGCGCCGTCGTCGCGGCACAGCCGGAACTCGACCTCCCAGCCACGCCCCTCGGCGTACGCGGCGGCCACGACCTCGGCGTACCGATCCCGGTCCTGCGGATGCAGGCCCGCCCGCCAGCCGTCGCCGTACTCGTCGTCGGCGGTACGGCCGGTGAAGTCGGTCCAGCCGCGGTTAACGAACATGCGCCGGCCGCCCGGATCGGCCACCCAGATCAGCGCCGGCGCGAGGTCGGCCATCGCGGTGAACCGCTCCTCCGCCTCGCGGCGTGCCCGCCCGAGGTGCAGGTGGGCGCCGACCCGGGCCAGCAGCTCCTGGGCCGAGAAGGGCTTCACCAGGTAGTCGTCGGCGCCGGCGGCCAGGCCCTCGACCGCCGCCTCCTGCCCCGCGCGGGCCGAGAGCAGCAGCACCGGGACGCGCGACGTCCGCGCGTCGCCGCGCAGCTCGGCGAGCAGCTGCATGCCGTCGAGGCCCGGCATCATGATGTCGCTGACGACGAGATCCGGCGGGTCGGCCAGGGCGGCGCGCAGCGCCGTGAGCCCGTCCGGGACGGCCTGCACGGAGTAGCGGGGGGCGAGCAGCCGCTCGACGTAGTCCCGCATGTCGGCGTTGTCGTCGGCGACCAGCACCCGGCCGCCGCGCCCGTCCCCCTCGCCGTCCACCGGCGGGACCCCTGCCGCTCCGGCCCCCGGCGGCGTCTCGTCGGCACCGGGGAGCCAGCGCAGCACCTCGCTGACGAACGGCGCGGCGGCAGCGGGGGCCGCCGGGGCCGCCGGGGCCGCCGCCGTCGGCTCCGCCAGCCGGTCGAGGGGGAGATGGGCGGTGCCGAAGGGGAGCCGGACAGTGAAGGTCGTGCCGGCGTCGGGGGCGCTGACCACGTCGATCGTCCCGCCGTGCAGGGTCACCAGCTCCCGCACCATCGCCAGACCG
>JAODNJ010000226.1 GCA_025465155.1 Frankiales bacterium | reverse complement strand
CGCGGTCGGCCAGCTCCACCGGCTCGTCGGCCACCTTGGCGCCGGCGTCGACGAGCGGCTCGGCCTTGCTGCGGGTGCGGTTCCAGACGGTGAGGTCCAGGCCCGCGCGGCCGAGGCGCGCGGCCAGGGCGGCGCCCATGTGACCGGTGCCGAGCCAGCCGACGGTGAGCGCGGGAAGGTCCGTACGTGTCATCGAGCTGCCCATCCGGATCCGGGAAATGCAAACGTTTGTAGCGTACTTGCACGACTGCCGGTGTCAAGAGATGACACGGGCTGCGGCGACCCCGTCGGTCCCCCGGACATGGCGATCGTGGCGCGACTGACGGGGTCTAGCGGGGCGCGCCGGCGGCCCAGTAGTCGGCCGAGGCCGTGCTCCGGGCCAGCTCCTCCGCTGTACGGAAGCCGGGCGCCATCGAGGCGTCGGTGCCCGCCAGGTATTCGTGGTGGTCGATGCCGAGCAGCCGGATCCAGCTCTGCTGGCCGACGGTCAACGCGATGAAGCAGCCGAGCTCGACCAGCTCCGGCTCGGAGAAGTGCGCGTGCAGCCTGTCCCAGAGCTCGTCGGTGGGGTCCAGGCGCCAGGCGATCGCCTCCGCGTAGGCCAGCGCCGCCTTCTGCCGGTCGTCGTACTGGTCGGAGCTCTCGAAGTTGAGCAGCTGGTCGTACTTCTGCTCCTCGAGACCCCCCTCCGCCGCCTTGATCGAGCGCTGGTTGCCGCAGAACTCGCACTTCACGGTGCGTGAGATGTAGACCCGGCACAATTCCTTGACCGCGTGGTCGCAGACGCCGCTGTGGAAGATCGCCTTCCACGAGTCGGCGAAGGCCCAGAAGGCGTTCGGGGCGTGCGCGCGGACCGCCGAGCTCTCCGGCCTCGGCGTGCCCTCGCGGGCGCAGCGGTGCATCTCCCCCTGCATGCGCTCGTCCATCCGGTCGAGCGGGACATAGCTGATCCGGTTGGTGCCCATTGCTTCCTCCCGAGACCGGCGCGACGCTGGACGGACGGACGACGCAAACGTTTGCCCGTACGGTCCAGACTCGGGCCGCCGCGCGCGGCTGTCAAGCGCTGGAACGCGACGCCGCCGGGCCGTCGGCGCCCAGCTGCCGGGCCATCCAGTCGGCGGACCTGTACCGGTGCTTCGCTGCCACGTTCATGTTCCCGTGGTTGCCGTCGTCCAGCATGATCAGCTCGGTGGGGCCGGCGGCCTCGGCGGCCAGCCGCTCGGCGTGCTGCCACGGGATCAGCCTGTCCTGCTTGCCGGCGACCACCAGCAGGGGGACCCGGATCCGGCCCGCCGCGCCGGTGAGGTCGAGCTCGAGCGCCCGCTTGCGGCCCTCCTCCTGGTCGCGGCTGAACGACCGCGCGGTGAACGCCGCCCGGGTCAGCTCCGGCAGCCGGTCCCAGCACTCGCCGAAGTTGTAGGGCCCCGCCAGCGCGATGCAGGCCCGGACCTCCGGCACTCCGCTGGTCATGCGGGGCGCGTAGTAGCCGCCCAGGCTCACGCCCCAGACACCGATCCGGTCGCCGTCGATGCCGGGTTGCGCGGCCACGGCGTCGACGATCGCGCGGCCCGGCAGCTCCCAGTCGCCGCGGATGGGAAGGTCGTACTCGGCCTCACCCTGGCCCGGGCCGTCCACCGAGAACGTGGCCATCCCTCGCTCCAGAAACAGCGCCTCGGTGGAGCGGAACTCCTCCTTGGTGGAGTCCAGGCCGGCGAGCATGACGACGACGGGATGCGGACCCGGGCCGTTCGGCCGGCGAAGTACGCCCACCAGGCGGCTGCCCTCGAACGGGATCTCCAGCCGCTCTCCGGCCGGGTCGAGGTACGGCAGCGCCTCCGTCAGGCACGCGACCGCGCGCAAGTGCGCCGCCCGCATCTCGTCGGGATGGTCGACGAAGAGGAACTTGCCGAAGTGGTAGTACACGGCGGCCGTGGAGAAGTGCGCCCCGGCCGACCGGGTGCGGCCCTCCCCCAGCGCCTCGCGGCCGAGGTCCTCGTGCACCTGGGCGGCGGCCGACCAGGCCGAGCACCAGTCGTCCCAGCGCTCGACGCTCGACGTGACCTTCTGGAAGTCGGCGACCGCGACACCGTTGGTGGTGAAGCGCGGCGCCCAGTGCGAGACCGCACTGGCCACTCTCTCGTCCACGGGCACTCCTCGTCGAGCTGTCCTTGCAAACGAATGCAGCCTGGTAGAGCATGCAACCGTTGTCAACGACGACCACGGCCGTCCCTCCCGGTGGCGGCGGCGTACACGGGCGCCCCGCAGCGCCCCGGGCCCAGGTCAGGAGAGTCGATGGCGCAGCCCCTGCGGCTCGGGATCTTCAGCGCCAACGTCGTCGCCGACTGGGCCCGGGAGCACGGGGTCTTCGCCGCCCACGGCCTGGCCGTCGAGCAGCTGGCGGTGAGCTCCTCCCCTGCGCAGTTCCGGTCCCTCGTGGCTGGGGAGTACGACGCCGTCCTCACCTCGCCCGACAACGTCGCCACGTATGTGCTCAACCACGGCAACCCCCTGGGCCGGCGGCTGGACCTGCAGATCCTGCGCGCGGTCGACCGCGGTGGGCGGCTCTGCCTGGTCGGTGCCCCCGGGGTCGCGCGGGTCGAGGACCTCGCCGGCCGGCGGTTCGCTGTCGACGTCCCCACCTCGGGGTTCGCCTACGTCGGTTTCGCGCTGCTGAACCGCGCGGGCCTGCAGGCCGGCTGCGACGTGGAGGTGGTGACGGCGGGAGCGACCCCACAGCGCCGGCAGCTGCTGGCCGACGGCGCATTCGAGGCCACGCTGCTCAACGCCGGCCACGAGGCCCGGGCGGAGCGTGCGGGCGCGCACGTGCTCGGGGTGGTGAGCGACGTCGTCCGGCCCTACCTCGGCACGGTGCTGGCCATCCGCGGCGACGGCGACAGCGCAGCGGTCCGCGCGCTGCTCGACGCGTGGGACGACGCCGAGCGCAGCGTCCTCGAACCCGGCCGGCGCGAGGACGTCCTCGCCCTGCTCTGCCGGCAGCCGGACACCGACCGCGAGATCGCCGAGCAGATGTACGCCACGCTCGTCGATCCCGAGCACGGTCTGTGCGCCGGCGGCGAGGTCGAGCCCGCGGCGCTGGAGGCCGTGCTGCGCCTGCGGGCGGACATGGGCGGCTTCGAGACCGAGCACGACCTCGCCGGCCTGGCACGTCCGGGCGGGGGGCTCGTGCGATCCGCGCAGGACTGACCGTGACGGGAACAGACGTCGTCGCGACCGAACTCCCGCGCGGGCACCTGCGCGCCCTGCAGGCGGTCAACACGGTCAGCTCGCTGGACCGCTCGTCGGTCGCGCCGATGCTGCTGGTGATCGCCGGCGACCTGCACTCGTCGGTGGCCGCGGTGACGGTGGCGGCGAGCCTGTACTACCTGAGCTACGGCCTCCTGCAGCCGGCGTGGGGCATCGTGTCCGCGCGGCTCGGCACGGTTCGGACGCTGCGGATCTCGCTCGTCGGGGCGGCACTGGCCGGCCTCCTGTCCGCCCTCTCCCCCGGTGTCGGCCTGCTGGCCGTGCTGAGGTTCGCCACCGGCGGGTTCTTCGGCGGGGCCATCCCCTCCACGCTGGTGTACGTCGGGGCCACCGTGCCGATCGAGCGCCGCCAGCAGCCGCTCACCGACCTCATGGCCGGCGTCGCCGTGGGAATGGCCGCGGCCACGGTGGCCGCCGGCTGGGCCGCCGAGCTGGCCAGCTGGCGGCTGATGTTCGCGGCGACCGCGGCGGTGGCCGGGGGACTGGCCCTGTACCTGCGCGGGATGCCCGAGCCACCGCACGAGCCGCCCCAGCGGCGGCCGGTGCACGCACTGGTCCGTGCCGCGGCCGACCGGTGGGTGGCGCTGGTGATGGTCCTCGCCTTCGTCGAAGGAGCGGCGCTCACCGGCACGTTCACCTTCGTGGCGCCGGGCGTGCAGCACGCGACCGGCGCCGGCGCCGGGCTGGCCGGCACGGTGGTCGCCGTCTACGGGGTCGCCGTCCTTGCGTTCAGCCGGGTGGTGCGGCCGCTGTCGGCCCGGCTCCGGACGCCGACGCTCTTCCTCGTCGGGGGTCTGGCCGGTGCCGCCGGGTTCGCCGTCCTCGCGGTCCAGCGGAACCTGCCGGCCGGCGTGGTGGCCTGCGTGCTCCTCGGCGCCGCCTGGGCCTTCATGCACTCGACGCTGCAGACCTGGGCGACATCGGTCGCACCCAAGGCGCGGGCCCAGGTCGTGCCACTGTTCTCGGCCTGCCTGTTCCTCGGCGGCTCGACCGGCGCGGCCCTCGGCGGCGTGCTCGCCGGGAGCAACCACTACGGTGTGCTCTTCGCGCTGTCGGCGGCGGTGTTCCTGCCCCTCACGGCTGTCTCGGCGGCGACCCGCCGGGTCTACCTCCGGACCCGAAGGGGGCGGTGATGGCAGGCGGAACCCCAGCACACCCGGGGAGCGGCCCGGCGGCTACGCTGCCGGCCGTGGCTCCGCGACCCACCCTGCGTGACGTCGCGAGCGCCGCGGGTGTCCATCCCGCGACCGCGTCCCGGGCGTTGAACGAGGCGACCCGTGATCTCGTGCGACCGGCCACCGTCGCCAAGGTCCGCGCCGTGGCCAAGTCCCTCGGGTACCAGGTCAACCCGATCGCGCGCAGCCTGAAGACCAGCCGCTCGGAGACCGTCGGTGTCCTGGTGCCGGACCTCACCAACCCGCTGTTCCCGCCGATCGTGCGCGGCGTCGAGGACGAGCTGGGCGGCAGCGGCTACACGGTCCTGACCGCGAACACCGACAACGACCCCGCGCGCACGTCGGCGAACTTCGCGGCGATGCAGGCCCGGCAGGTCGACGGCTTCATCGTGCTGACGGCGCTGCTCGAGGACCCGCTGATGCAGGACGCCGCCGAGCGCGGGGTCCCGATGGTCCTGGTCAACCGGCTCACCGAGCGGCTGGACGTCTCCGCCGTCGCCGGCGACGACGCGAGCGGCATCGCCCGCACCGTCGACCACCTCGTGGAGCTCGGCCACCGCGACATCGCGCACGTGGCCGGCCCGCTCACGGTGTCCACCGGTGTGGTCCGCGAGCGGGCCTTCCGCGAGTCGATGCGGCGGCACGGGCTGCGGGACGACCGGGTGGTCGTGACCGACGTCTACTCGGAGGCCGCGGGCCGGACGGCGATGCTCGGACTGCTGGACCGCGACCGGCCGACCGCCGTCGTCGGGGGCAACGATCTGCTGGCCATCGGCTGCTACGACGCGCTGGAGGAGACCGGGCTCAGCTGCCCGGACGACGTCAGCGTGACCGGCTTCAACGACATGCCGTTGATGTCCCGCCTGCGCCCGCCGCTGACCTCGGTGCGGGTGCCGCAGTACGAGCTGGGCGTGGAGGCGGCGCGGCTGCTGCTCGACCGGCTCAGCGGCCGGACGGTCACCCCGCGGGTGGTGCTCCTGCCGGTGACGCTCGTGGTCCGCGGGTCCACCGCTCCCCCACCGCGGGTGGGCGCCTGAGGCCGCCTGCGCCGCCGGGGGCCGCGCGTGTCAGGCGCCGGCGCCCATGACCGCCGCCGGGTCGATCCCCAGATCGGTCAGCACCACGCGGGCGGCGTTGCGGCCGGCTCGCCCGGAGACCGAGCCTCCGGGGTGCGCGGTGGCGCCGGTGAGGTACAGCCCGTCGACCGGGAGGCGGTGGGACGGCCAGCCGACCAGCACCTCGCCCGACGGCAGCCGGAACTCCCCTCCGTGGCAGGAGCCGCCGACGTTGTGCCGGTTCCGCGCCTCGAGGTCCACGGGCGCCTCCCCGCGGACGGCGAGGACTTCCGACGGCTCGAGGCCGCGCACGCGCTTCGCCGTCCGCTCGACGACCGCGGCCGCGTAGCGCTCCCGCTCGGTGTCCCAGCTCCTGCCGCCGGCCAGCTCCTTCGGAGCGAACGTCAGCAGCTTCGCCAGACCCCGACCCTCCGGCGCCCGGTCCGGGTCGACGACCGTGGAGCAGACGATCAGGACCCACGGGTCGTCGGCGTTGGTCACCCCGCGCGCGAAGTCGTCCAGCTGGGCATGGAGGCCGGCCGCGGAGCCGATGCCGCCTGCCACCGCCGTCACGGGCCCCGTGCGGGTCTCGTAGACGAGGTTGCCCGTGGTGGCGAGGTGGACGGCGAACAAGGTCAGCCCGGAGGTCCAGCTCTCCGCGGCCGACCGCAGTGCGGCCGGCGGCTCGATGCCGTCGAGCATCCCCGCGACCTGAGTGATGTGCGCCGAGGACAGGACGGCGCGGCGGGCCTCCCACTCGTCGCCGCCGGCGGTGACGACCCCGACCGCGCGGCCGCCGCGGACCAGGATCCGCTCGACCGGGCTGTCCACCAGGACACGCCCGCCGTGCGACTCGATCGCGGAGACCAGCGCCACGGGCAGTGCCCCGGACCCACCCATGGGCGTGGCCCAACCGAACTGCGCCCGGCCGGCGGTAGTGGAGAAGGGCAGGATCCCGGTGCCGGACCGGCGGGGATCGGTGATCGTGGCGAAGGAGAGCCAGGTGAGCAGGTCCCGGGCCTGGTCCGAGGCGAACCGCTCGGTGATGACGTCCTGGGCGCTGCGGCTGCGCAGGTTCTCGTAGGCGACGTCCTGCTCCGACGACGCGGGGGCCAGCCGGCCGGCGTTCCAGCGGGCGTGGGCAGCGGCCAGGCCGCCCTCCCAGTCGGCCAGCAGCTGCAGGTAGGCGTCCCCGTCGGCGGTGTCCCACCGGGCCAGTTCCGCCGCGGTCCGGCCGCTGTCCCGCGACATGACGATCGCGTCGCCGTCGTCCAGGGGCAGGACCACGGCGGGGTCGGTGTGCACATACCGCAGCCCGTGGGTGGAGAGCAGGCCCAGCTCGTCGTCCCGTATCACCGGGTTGGACTGGATGAGGACGTGCGCGCTGGAGCACGAATCGTGCCGGAACCCCGGAAGGGTCAGCTCTTCGGTGACGGTGTTGCCGCCGACGAGCGGCTGCTCCTCGAGGACGACCACCTCGAGGCCCGCCGAGGCGAGGTAGGCGGCTCCGATCAGGCTGTTGTGGCCGGCGCCGATGACGACGACATCGGCGCTCCGCGCGGTCATCCGCGCCGGACCAGGCCGGACGGGAACGCGTGCAGCCGTTCGGCGCCCCGGTCGGTGATCAGCATCAGCTCGCCGGTCTGGACGCCGAGCCGGCCGTCGGGAGTGGCCACGTTCGGCTGGACCACGAGCGTCATCCCGGCCGCCAGTTCCATGTCGGGGACGGGCCGTATGGCGCGGCTGCGTGAGCCGAGGACCGGGGGCAGGTAGCCGCCGCCGAAGCCGTGCACAAGGTCGTCGACGGTGGTGAGGCCGGCCTCCTCGATGACGTCGGCGGCCGCGACCAGCTCCGCGGCGTGCACGCCGGGCCGCAGCCGGGCGGTGATGGCCGCGAGCGCCGCCTCGGCGACGTCGTGCAGCCGGCGCACGTCGGGACTGGGCTCCGCGCCCACGGCAACCGAGCGGAGCAGCTGCCCGGAGTACTCCGGCGCGACGGCGGCGCTCAGCTCGAACGTCAGCAGGTCACCGGCCGCAACCCGGCGCGAACGCGGCCACTGCGCGGGCACGGACCGGTCCGGCGCGGCCATCGAGGTGACACCGAGGTAGTGGATGTGGTGCATGCCGCCTCGGGCGACGTAGGCCGCCTCGATCCGGGCCGTCAGCTCGTGCTCGGTGCAGCCGATCAGCGGGCCGTCGACCAGCGCGGACGCCGACGCGTCGGTGAGCGCCGCGGCCTGGCGCAGCGCGCCGATCTCCTCGCCGGACTTGTGCAGCCGCAGCCGGGTGTGCGCGTGATTCAGGTCGACGACGCGATGGCCCGCTGACAGCGCGGCGTACTGGTCCCACGGCAGCGGGCCGATCAGACCGACCGGCCGGGCCGCCAGGCCGCGCTCGCGGAGGAGGTCCAGGAGGGTGGCCGCCGGCCGGTCGCCGGCGAACCG
>JAODNJ010000219.1 GCA_025465155.1 Frankiales bacterium | reverse complement strand
CGGCCGCGTGCGTCGCCGGGGGGATCATCGCCGCCCTGACGATCCGGAACCCCCCGCGGCCGGCTCCGGCGGGGCAGCCGGACCTGGGGCTGCACTGCGCCCTGGGCGCACCGCCGCTGCGCGCTGCCGCGCCCGCCGGGGAGCCCGGAGGGGCGTGACGGCGGCGCGGCAGGAAACACCCCACCGCTGGCGTGTGCCCGAGTTCGGTCGAGATGGGTCTGCGCCGCCCGCTCCGCGCGGCGGGAGCCGGGCAGGGGTGCTGGTCGGGTCCATCTCGGCCGGCCACCCGGCGTCCAGCCCCGGCCCCTTCTGACGGCGCTCTTCCGAGGGGTGGTGGCACCTCGTCCCCGCACCGGGCCGGAGGGCCTTGCGGCGACGCGGCGGCCGGCGTGCGACCGTTGTCGCAGGGCGGGCCGTGCAATCGCCCGGTCGACGACGCGAGCAGCGAGGGGGAACGGACGATGGAGCTGACGGGGCAGCTCCTCGGCAACCGGTACCAGCTGCTGTCGCTGATCGCCGGCGGCGGGATGGGCCAGGTCTGGCGGGCGCGCGACAGGCTGCTGCAGCGCGAGGTCGCGGTGAAGGTCCTGCGCGGTGACGTCAGCGGCGACGCCGCCTTCCTCGCCCGCTTCCGTGCGGAGGCCCAGCACACCGCCGCGCTCACCCATCCGAACATCGCCGCCGTGTACGACTACGGCGAGGTCCCTGACGACGGCGGCGAGCACCGTGCCTACCTCGTCATGGAGCTGGTGGCGGGGGAGCCGCTGTCGGCGCTGCTGGACCGCGAGCGGCGCCTCCCGGTCCCGCTGACACTGAGCATCGTGCGGCAGCTCGCCGCCGGGCTGGCCGCCGCGCACGCCGCCGGGGTGGTGCACCGCGACGTCAAGCCCGCCAACGTGCTGGTGACCCCGGACGGCCAGGTGAAGATCACCGACTTCGGCATCGCGTCGTCGGCGTCGAGCGTGCCGCTGACCCGCACCGGGCAGGTGATCGGTACCGCCCACTACCTGTCGCCGGAGCAGGCCCAGGGTGCCAAGGCCGGACCGGCCAGTGACGTGTACGCCGTCGGCGCCGTGGCCTACGAGTGCCTGGCCGGACGCCGGCCCTTCGAGGGGGAGAGCGCGGTGCAGGTCGCGCTCATGCAGATCCGGGACCAGCCGGCGCCCCTCCCGCCGGACGTCCCGGCACCTGTCCGCGACCTGGTCGAGCGGGCGATGGCGAAGGACCCGGCGCGGCGCTTTCCCGACGGTGCTGCGCTGCGCGACGCCACCGAGCGGGTGATCCCGGCCGTCGCGCCGTCGCCGGATCTTCTGCCCACGGCGACGATGACGGTGCCGCTGCCGTTGCCGAACCGCCCGGACTCACCCGAGGGCACGGCGGTCCGCCCGTTCCCCGGCCGTGGATTCTCCTCGGCGGGAGCCCCGGCCACGGCTGTGCTGCCGGCAGCCGGCCTCCAAGAGGCCGAACCGGCGCGGCGGGGCCATCGGGGGGTGATCGCGGCCGTCGTCGTCGTGGCGTTGGTGCTCCTCGCCGCGAGCGTGTTCGGCCTGCTGCACGACGGCGGCTCCTCGGCGCCGACGTCCGCGACCACGTCCAGCGCGCCGGCGCCGTCCACGACAGCCACACAGGCCCCGACTCCCACACCCACTCCGACCCCGACGACGCCCGCGGCCGTGCCGCTGAACGCATCCGACTACGTCGGACGCCAGGTCGCGGCCGTCCAGGCGCAGCTGACGGCGCTGGGGCTGGAGGTCCGGTTGAGCCCCGTGCGGGCCCCGGGGGTCCCGGCGGGCCACGTCGTCGCCGTCGATCCATCCGGTGCGGTGTCGCCCGGGTCGACGGTGACCGTCAGCTTTGCGGCACCCACCAGCGCGCCGAAGGGTGACGGCAAGCACGGGAACGGGAACAACGACTGATCGCCCCGCGCGGCCCACGGGTCAGGCGGCCGCCGCGCGCCGGGCCTCGTCCGGCGGCAGCAGTGCGGTGAGTCGCTGCCGCATGGCCCGCGGACTGGTACCGGCCTGGATCTCGGCGATGCCGGTGAGCAGCAGCTCCAGCTGCGCGCTGCGCAGCTGGGTGGTCCGGGTGATCCGGGCGCTCATCGGCAGCCAGAAGACGTTCGCCGAGAGGACTCCCCACAGGGTGGCGACGAAGGCCGAGGCGATCAGCGGACCGATGGTCGCGGTGTTCTCCAGGTTGGCGAGGACGTGGATGAGCCCGACCACCGTGCCGATGATGCCGATGGTGGGGGCGTAACCGCCCATGCGGGCGAAGAACATCGCCGCGACCTTGTCATCGGAGCGACGGGCGGCGATGTCCGCCTCCAGCACGGCGCGCAGGTGCTCGGGGTCGACGCCGTCGATGGCCAGCCGGAGGCCGTTGCGCAGGAACGGGTCGGCGATGCTGCTGACGTGGCGGTCCAGCGCCAGCAGACCCTCGCGGCGCGCCCGCCCGGCGAGATCGACGAGGGTGGCGATCCGGTCGGTGATCGGGGGGATGGTCTCCGGGGTGAGCGCCATCCGCAGCCAACGGTTCACCTGCCGCATGTCGCTCATCGTGGAGCCGGCCATCGCGGCGCCGATGGTCGCGCCGATCACCAGCACCAGCGGAGGCAGCAGGATGATCGCCAGCGGGCTGGCACCCTCCAGCAGCATGGTGGCCAGCAGCGCGCCGAGCGCGAGGGCCATCCCGATCAGCGTGGTCGGGTCCACCGCGGGTCAGCGATCCTGACGGCTCCGCTGCGGCACCACCGGGCGCCGGTCGGCGGGGCCGGACGGCGCGGTGGGAGCAGCCGGAGCGTCCACGATGCGGTAGACCTTGGTCATCGCCTGGGCGCGGCAGTCGCGTACCCGGCGCGAGATCTCGTCGATGTCCTCCACCACGGCGTATTTCGCGCCGTCGGACAGGTAGACGAGGGTGCACGGATGGGTCTCCACCCGCTGGATGTCGGCGGGGTGGAGCCGGCACGGTTCGCCGGTGGTACGCGTGAGACCGATCATGGAGCGGTCCTTCCGCATCGGTGGGGCAGCGGGCCCCGGCACGGCCTCTGGTGGGCATCTGCTCCATCGGCCGCGAAGCCCGGCAGCTGAAGCCGAGATCGCAGGTCCTCATCGATTCGGATGAGGGACGGGACCCGGTTCGCGCGGTACCTCGCCGGAGCGTGCTGCCGGTCGGCGGGGGGCCGGCGCCTCGACCGGTCAGGCGCACGTCCGAGGTCGTTAGGTTCGTGTTCATGCCCGACCTCGCCGCCCGCGCCCGCACCCTGCTCGACCTGCATCGCGCCCCGGAGATCCTCGTCCTCGCCAACGTGTGGGACGTCGCCTCGGCGCGGGTGGTGGCCGCCACCGAGGGCGTCCACGCCGTGGCCACCGCCAGCCACTCGATCGCCGCGACGTTCGGCTACGAGGACGGCGAGAACATCCCGCTCGAGCTGCACCTCGGCATGGTCGAGCGGATCGTGGCCGCCGTGGACCTGCCGGTGACGATGGACTTCGAGGCCGGATACGGCGATGCAGGTGAGACGGCGCGCCGTGTCATCGCCGCCGGGGCGGTCGGGGGCAACCTCGAGGACCAGATGAAGCCGCTGGACGAGGCCGTGGCGGCCGTCGAGGCGGTGATGCGGGCCGGGCGCGACGCCGGGATCGACTTCGTGCTCAACGCCCGCACCGACGCGCTGGTCCGGGCGCCGCAGGGCGCCGACCGCGGCGAGCTCATCCAGGAGGCGGTTCACCGCGGCCGTGCCTTCCTGGAGGCCGGCGCGCCCGTCGTCTTCGTCCCGGGTGCCGTCGCGCGTGAGGAGATCGAGGCCCTGGTCGACGGTCTCGGTCCGCGCACGCTCTCCCTGATCAGCGTCCCCGGCCGGTCGCTGCCGGCCCGGGAGCTGGAGGAGCTCGGCGTCGCTCGTGTCTCCACCGGGCCATTCACCCAACGGGTCGCGCTCACCGCGCTGCAGGACGCCGCCGTCGAGGTCGTCGGCGGAGGAGTGCTCCCGTCAGGCACCCGCGCACTGAACTGACCCTCCGACGGCCTGACCGACGACGGCCGCCCCCCGGAGGTCCCTCCTCACATCACGATCGGCCTCATCGCGAGGCAGTGCACCAGCCTGTCCGATCAGTAGAACTAGGCGACCGCGCTCGCGGGCACCTGCTGGTGGGGCGCCGCGTGGGCGTCCGCCTCCGCCTGCGGCGGGACACGCGCCGGCAGGTGGGCCTGGGGGATCAGCCGGTCGCGCAGCCGCAACACGGGCCGCTCCACGATCAGGGTGGCGACGATCCCCAGCGTGACCGCGCAGACGTACTTCGCCAGTTGTGCGGCCGGGGTCGACGTCCCCGCGTGCATGGCGGTCAGCCCGATCCCGAGGAGTTGGGACGCCAGCAGGTGCCAGATGTAGATGCCGTACGAGTAGCGGCCCATTGCCGCCACGCCCTGACCGAGCCAGCCGGTACGCGGCACCCACGCCGCCCGGTACAGCGTGAGCAGGAACGCGGCCGCCGTCAGGTACGCGACGGTGTAGCCGAGGGTGTCGCCGAGCGGTCCTGAGTTGCCGACCTTCGCGAGGCAGCAGACGCCCGCGGCGGTGAGCCCTGCCCACAGCCAGCGCAGACGGAGCATGCGGTCGAACGTCCCCGGCCAGTACACGGAGAGGGTGGCCAGCAGGACGCCGGCGGCCAGCGAGTCCATGCGGTAGTGCGTGCGCCACTGGATCCAGGTCTCGCCGACCCCTGTGATGACTGCGTAACCGCGCAGGGCGAGAGCCGTGACCAGGAGGCCGGCCAGCACCCCCACGAGCACCTTCGGCGCCACCCGGCGCCGGGTGAGCAACGGAAACAGGATCACCAGCACCAGGTAGAAGTGCTCCTCCACGGCGAGGGACCACAGGTGCTGCAACGACGTCCCGACGTAGTTCTGCACGTGCAGGGCGTTCTGCCAGAAGTAGGTCTGCCACGGTCGCAGGCCCACGAGCGTGTAGACGGCGAGAAAGACGTAGAGGACCGGCCACAACTTGAGCGCTCTGCGGACGGAGAAGCGCCAGGCGTCGAACCGCCCGGTGCGCTGGTGCTCGCGCAGCACCAGCCGGCCGACGAGGAAGCCGCTGAGGACGAAGAACAGGTCGACTCCGGCCCAGCCGAAGGTCGCGCCGGGCCACTGCAGGGCGTCGACGACGGCGTTGCCACTGGGGTTCTGGTTGAAGTGCCAGCCCATGGCCAGCACGATCGCGATGCCCCGGACGACGTCGAGGTCGAGTCGCCGGGTGCCTGCTGCGGGTCGGCCGGCCGGCGTGCCGGCGCGGGGGGCGAGGCTGAGCCGGGGGCGCGAGATCGGGGAAGGCATCGCCAACCAACCCTAGGAGCGGTCGCTGGCCGCCGCCCCTGGAACTGCTGTGGATCCGCTCTCGTCCGATCACTCCGAGGGGGGACGCACCGGGGTGTCCCATTGCGGGACTCAAGCTGCGAGGCGCGCCTGCCGATCACCCGGTCAGGTGACGGAGGGCCGTCCTCCGCCGCCGCGACCGTGTCGTGGGAGGGAAGGTCGTGGCCGGACAGTCCGTGCTCGTCGTCGAGGACACCGATGAGATCCGCGAGCTCGTCACGACGGTCCTCACGCGCGCCGGGATGGACGTGCGCTCCGTGGGCTCCGGGGCCGAGGCCCTCGAGGAGGTCCGCCGGCAGACGCCCGACCTGGTCGTGCTCGACCTCGGGCTACCGGACGCGGACGGCACCGAGGTATGCCGCCAGATCCGCGCCGAGACCGAGTGCTACGTGCTCATGCTGACCGCACGGGCCGAGGAGGTCGACCTCCTCATCGGGCTGGCCGTCGGTGCCGACGGCTACATGGCCAAGCCCTTCAGTCCCAGGGAGCTCGTGGCGCGCGTGCAGGCGATGCTGCGCCGCCCGCGCACCGTCGCCCCGCCCGAGCCGCTCCCCGCCGCCGAGGACGCCGTCCTGCGGCTGGCCGAGCTCGAGGTGGACGAGGACAGCCGCGAGGTACGGGTGGACGGCGCCGTCGTCGACCTGACCCGCACCGAGTTCGACCTCCTGGCCGCGCTGGCGTCACGGCCGGGCCGGGTGCTGCAGCGGGAGACGCTGCTGCGCGAGGTCTGGCAGACCGACTGGGAGGGCAACCTCCGGCTCGTCGAGGCGCACATGTCCAACCTGCGCCGCAAGCTCCTCGCCGCCGGGCTGAACTCACCGGAGATCCGCACCGTCCGCGG
>JAODNJ010000206.1 GCA_025465155.1 Frankiales bacterium | reverse complement strand
CGGTCGGGCATGACCTTCCACCTGATCCCGATCCTGAAGGTGCCCGGCGTCGGGGCCATGGGCTGCACGGAGACCGTCGTGGTCGGCGAACGGTCCGGCACCTCCCTCTGCTCGCTCCCCCGGCGGCTCATGGTCGCCGGGGAGGAGGCCGCCCTATGACGACGTCCGCGCCCCTCGAGGTCAGCCCGATCGAGGTGCGGCACCTGATCGGCGGCCGATGGCTGCCGGGTGCTGGCGAGGAGCGGCAGAACCCGGCGCGGCCGGGTGAGGTGGTCTCCACCTCCCCGGACGGGGATTCCTCCCTCGTGGAAGACGCGGTGACCCGTGCCTGCGATGCGTTCCCGGAGTGGGCCCAGACTCCGGCGCCCATGCGCGGAGAGCTCCTCCGGCGGGCCGCCGACCTGCTCGAGGCACGCGCGGACCGAGCCGCGAGGACGCTGAGCCGAGAGGAGGGCAAGACCCTCCGCGAGGCTGGCGACGAGGTGGGCCGCGGCGTCCGGATGCTTCGGTTCTACGCCGGCGAGACCTGGCGCCTCGGTGGGATCACGCTCCCGTCGATGACGCCTCGCACGGAGCTCAGCACGGTTCGTGAGCCGCTGGGAGCGGTGGGGATCATCACGCCCTGGAACTTCCCCGTGGCCATCCCGGTCTGGAAGACGGCTCCGGCTCTGGCAGCGGGGAACACGGTGGTCCTCAAGCCCGCGTCGCTGACCGCGGCCAGCACTGCGGTGGTCGCCGAGTGCCTCGTCGACGCCGGTCTGCCGGCCGGCGTGTTCAACCTGGTCTACGGCTCGGGCGCCCGCGTCGGAGAGGCGCTCGTCACGGACGAACGCATCGCCGCCATCAGCTTCACCGGGTCGACGGCGGTGGGACGACGGGTGAACGAGCTGGCCGCTCGGCGCATGGCCCGTGTCCAACTCGAGCTCGGCGGCAAGAACACGATGGTGGTGCTGCCCGACGCGGATCCGGAGCAGGCAGCTGACCTTTGCGTCCGTGGGGCCTTCGGGCTCACCGGCCAGGCCTGCACCGCGACCAGCCGGGTCATCGTCCTGCCGGAGAACGAGGAGGCCGTGATCGAGGCGCTACGGCGCCAGACCTCCGCGCTCGCGGTCGGTGACGGTTTGGACGAGGGCACCCAGATGGGCCCGGTCGTCAGCCACCAGCAGCTGGCCACCGACCTGAGGTACGTAGGGGAGGCTCTGGCGGACGGGGCGACCCTCGAGGCCGGCGGCGACCATTCGGACCTCTTCATGCGGCCGACCCTCCTCAGCCGTGTCGGTCCACAGTCCGCCATCGCCCAGGAGGAGGTGTTCGGGCCGGTCCTCGCCGTCGTCACCGTGCAGGACGCCGCGGAGGCGCTGGCGGTCGCGAACAACACGCCGTACGGGCTGGTGACCGGCATCATCACGAACGACCTCGCCGCCGCCATGGAATTCAGTCGCGGGGCGCAGGCCGGCGTGGTGAAGGTGAACCGCCTCACCACCGGCACGGACGTCAATGCACCCTTCGGCGGGGTGAAGGCCTCCTCCAACGACCTGTTCCGCGAGCAGGGCGTGACAGCCATGGAGTTCTACACGCGGGTCAAGACCGTGTACCTCGGCTACTGACCCGCACCAGTTGCCACCCGATCCGTCGATCCTGTTTCCGTTTCCCAGCCCGAGGAGGCCTGTTCCGTGACTTCTGTCCTAGAGGCCATCAGCGACCGCGACGCCCTGGCGTCGGTCGCCGTTCGCAAGATCGTCGCTCAGTCCGAGGACGTCCACGCTGAAGGCGGACGCCCGCTTGAGTCCCCGCTGCGCCGGGCGGTGGCCTGCGCAGTCATCCGGAACCCCTGGGCGGGCCGCGGCTTCGTCGACGACCTGTGGGACGAGATGAACCGGGTCGGCGCCGTGCTCAGTCAGGAGCTCGGGACCCGTCTGGTCGCGCTGATGGGTGGCAGCGACGCGATCCTCGGGTTCGGCAAGTGCGCGGTGGTCGGGGTCGCCGGCGATATCGAGCACGGGTCCGGGATCATCCACGGCCCCGCGTTCGGTCCTCCCTTCCGAGACATGGTGGGGGGCTCCTCTCCGATCCCGTTCATCGAATGCCGCAGCACCGCCGGGGTCACCGTCAGCATCCCGACCGGGCACAAGACGGCTCGGGGAACCCGCGCCTTCTATCAGGGCGTCGACTTCGGGCTCGCCGACGCGCCACACCCGGACGAGATCGCGATCGCGATCGCCGTGGTGTCGGGTCCCCGCCCGCACGCCCGCATCGGTGACCTCACCACCGATGCCGAATGGGCCGCTCGCGCCGCCGGTGATGGCCGCTCCTAGGTCGTCGCGCACCGTCCGTGCCCGTACCGGACGGCGGGGAGGAAACGGTGGCCGCGGCGTTGCGGGCAGGATGGACGGCGGTGCACGGGCGCGTCAGCGGGCCGGGCGGTCGGCCCCTATCGACCCGGATCGGCCCACATCGCCAAGGCGACGCCGCACTGTGTGGACCTCGCCCTCGCCGCCGGGCCGCACCTCGCGCCCCCATCGCCGCTCACCGCCGCTCACCGCCACGACCTACGGTGTCGGCGAGCTGAGCCGGCCGGTCCTCGGCCACGCCCGCCGGATCGTGCTGGGCGTCGGAGGACATGCGACCGCTGACGGCCGGGCGGGTCTTCTGTCCGCGCCCGGTGCCCGGTTCTGGGACGTGGCGGGTGCCCCGATTCCGCGGGGAGGCGGCGGGCTCGGCCGCCTGACCGCCGTCGGGGTCGACGGTCTCGACCCGCGCGTGGCCGGGACGGACGTCGTGGTCGCGACGGACATGGACAGCCCGCTCACCGGGCCTGCGACCGCAGGAGCGGGGCGGCGAGGGCTCATGCCCTCGACTCCCCCAGGTCCGCGACAGGAGCGGCGCCGGTTGCCGACGCTGCCGTGGACACGATGTTGCGCAGGCACCCCAGCCCCTCGACCTCGACCTCGACGACATCCGCGTCCTGCAGGTACACGGCGGGTCGCCGCGCGAAGCCCACACCGGCCGGTGTCCCGGTCAGGATGACGTCACCCGGGACGAGCGTGAGGAAACGGGAGACGTAGCTGATCAAGTAGGGGACGCTGAAGATCATCGAACTCGTCCGGTCGTCCTGCATCACCTGGCCGTTCAGGCGGGTGGTAATGCGCAGATCCATCACGTCCGGAACGGCGTCCGCCAGGGTCAGGAAGGGTCCGAGCGGGCAGAACGTGTCGAAGCTCTTGCCGCGCATCCACTGCCCGTCGCGGAACTGCGCGTCACGTGCCGATACGTCGTTGGCAACGGTGTACCCGGCGACATGGGCCAGAGCCGCCGCTTGGGACACCCCGCTCGTCCGCCTGCCGATGACGACGGCCAGCTCTGCCTCGTAGTCGGCCTGCCCGGTCAAGTCAGCCGGGCACCGGATGACGTCACCGTGAGCCGCCAGCGTGTTGCCGGTCTTGGCGAACAGCAGCGGCTGGGACGGCGGCTCGAACTCCGATTCCGTCGCATGGTCGACGTAGTTCAGCCCGACCGCGATGATGTTCCTCGCCTCCACGACCGGCAGGTAGGTGGCCAGGTCGACAGGGATGGTAGGCCCGGCGGCGGGCCGGGCCGCCGCCTCGTCGCTGCCCCATCGCAGCCAGGCTCTGCTCTCTGTCTCGGCGGCGGTCATCCTCACTGGCGCCAGCGCGGACCCTTCCAGTCGAGCGATCACCTCCCGCCCGTCGATCGACACACGAGCAAGCTTCACGGCACTCTCCCGTCTTCGTCAGCGCAGCGACCATCGCTGGCAATGGCTGTGCCCCGGTACGTCGAGCCGAGGCGCCCCGCGTCGGCCGTTCACACCACCGTCGGGGACGAATCCGAGGCCGCGAGGAGTTGCTGTCGGTAGTGGCCCAGCCGCCGGGCGGCGTCCACCAAGAGGTAGCCGGAGATCCGTCCCTGTGTCGACGCGCCGGCCACCATCCCGGGCTCCCCTACCTCGCCCTCCACCACGCTCCAGGTGGAGCCGGGACGGTGATGACCGAGCCCGTGCACCAGATGGCCGTGCTGCTCTGTCCAGAACATGGGCAACCCACCGAAGTCCGTCCGTCGATCCGGAGCCGCGAGGAGGTTGCGGACCGCTGCCGCGCCCTGTTCGACCGCGGTGAGCCAGTGCTCGACGCGAACGTTGCCCCCCGTTCGTGGTGAGACCCAGGAAGCAGCGTCCCCCGCGGCCGCCACGACGTCGCTGCCCCGGACGAGGAGGCGGGCATCGCAGTCGATCCCGCCGTCGTCCAGGAGCGGAACTCCGCTGCCGTCCAGCCACTCGGTGTCAGGCCGCACGCCTACACACACCACGACGATGTCGGCCGCCAGGGTGTCCCGACTCGTCAGTTCCGCCACGATGCCGTCGCGGTGCCGGCTCAGCGCCGACACGCCGACGCCGAGCAGGAGAGAGACCCCGTTCGCGCGGTGCCAGCGCAGGCAGGCCTCGTTGCCCAGCGGCCCGAGGGCCGGCAGGAGTGGTGCCGTCGCCGGGTCCACCATCGTCACGCGCGAACCCCCGGCCCTCAGGGTGGAAGCCACCTCCGAGCCGATCAGCCCGGCGCCGACCACGAGCGCGTGACCGCCCTGCGGGAGCGCGGCCCGGATGCCCACGACGTCCTCGATGCGATGCACCTCGAAGGCCCGGTCACCGAGCGGCAAGCCGTGCAGCCGGCGAGGACGGCAGCCACCCGCCAGGACCAGGTGGTCGAAGGGGACCGGATCCCCTGTGTCCAGCCGGACCACACCGCGCTGGAGGTCGAGCTCGGTGGCGCCGGCCCCGGAGTGCCAGAACACGGTCTCGGCCTGGGGCACCCGCTGAGCCAGGCGTTGCCCGCCCCAGGCCCCGCCGAGGAACTGCTTGGAGAGCCCTGGCCGGTAGTAGGGAGCGCTTCGATCCCGCGAGATGACGTCGATGCGACCCGGGAACCCCTCGGACAAGGCCGCCTGAACCGCGCTGGCGCCCGCGGCGGATCCGCCGACCACGACGAGACGTTCGGTCGACATCGACGGGTCTACTCGGCCAGCCGGATGGCCAGCGTGGGGCAGGTCGACGCCGCCTCGCGCATGCGTTGCTCGTCCTGCGGGTCGATATCCACGCTGAGTGTCCGGGCGAGGCCCTCGTCGTCCAGTTCGAAGTACTCGGGAACGATGCCGACGCAAATCGCGTAGCCGCGGCACTCGGTCACGTCAATCTCGACGCGCATGTCGAACTCCCCTCTCGTTTCTCGAAAATCCCTGCCAGCCCCTTGGCCGCCGACCCGGGTGCGCAGGTTCAGCTGTATGCGGCCGCCCCGGTGGCGACGGCGTCGCCGCGCGCGGCCGCCAGCTCTCGCGACACAGCCGACTGGAGGAGCGCGCTGTCCTTGGCGATCGTGATCATGCGGAATCCGGCCTCCACCTGCCGGCGGGCATGAGCACCGTCGTTGCACTGGATGCCGGCCGCGATCCCGGCCTTCTCGCACGCTTCCCGGATGGCCTGAATGGCCTCGGCGTGCCGCGGTTCCACGGGATCCAGCGTCGGGGCCACCCCCAGGCTCAGCCCCAGATCGGCGGGCCCGATGTAGATCGCGTCGACGCCGGGCGTCGCGGCGATCTCCTCGAGATTCGCCAGCCCCTCGACCGTCTCCACCATGACGATGCAGAGGACGGACTCCAGACGCCGCGGGTCACTGGTGCCGGCGGCGATGGCGGCCCGGATGGGACCGAAGGAACGAATCCCGTGCGGGGCGTAGCGGCAACTGGCCACCACAGCCGCCGCCTGCGCAGGAGTACTCACCATCGGGACGACGACCCCCATGGCTCCGGCGTCCAGCGCCCTACCGATGACCCACGGTTCGTTGGCCGGGACCCGAGTGATCGGCAGCACGCCGTGTCGTTCTGCGGCTGGCAGGAGCGATCCCAGGTGGGCGAAGTCGATCATGCCGTGCTGCTGGTCCAGACAGATGTAGTCCAGGTCCGACAGTGCGGCCAGCTCGATGGCGAAGGGGTCGCTGAGGGCGGCCCACAAACCGTAGGTCGGCAGGCCGGTGGCCCAACGGGCACGGATGTCGTCAGGAGTCAGCATCCCTTATGGTCCTTCCAGACCCGGATCGGACCGCCGCAGCCGGCCTGCGGACCGGTTGACCAGGACATCCCGTTCGCCCCGGTCGAGTGTCGTGAGCGCCTCGGCCTCGAGCGCATCCAGCTGAACGGTGATGCCGGTTCGGGCGTCGGTCACC
>JAODNJ010000205.1 GCA_025465155.1 Frankiales bacterium | reverse complement strand
GCTGGCCGGTCGGCACGGGCGGCTGCATCAACGACGAACTCCCCTCGGAAGACGGCGAGGTTCCGCTGCCGGACTGGTCGTTCTTCGACGACGCCGACCTCGTGGACCTCGACCACGAGCTGCGTGGGGCCTTCCGCGCCCGCGCGGTCCCCTCGCCGCTGCAGGTCGCCTCCGGCCGGCAGGAGCTCTCCGACGAACGCCGCTACGACGTGCCGATCACCGTCATCGCCTGCGAGTTCTCCAGCGCCCAGCTGCGGGAGTGGATGGCGCAGGGAGCCCCGCACCTCGCCGAACTGGCCGCGGTCCGTGCCGTGCGTTTCATCGAGCTGCCCACCGGACACTGGCCGCAGTTCACCCGACCCGGCGACCTCGGCGAGGCGATCGTCCGCGCCGCCACCGCTCCCGGCGCGAGCGGAGACGTTCCGGCCCGGTGAGGGCAGGTCGGCCGGTGACTTACCCCGGCACACGGCTTGCTGCCGAACCCGTCCGCGGCTGAGGGCCGGCGTCCTGTCAGTCGTCGCCGGGTTCGGCGGCCGGATCCGCCGGGACGGAAGCCGCCGCCGTCCGAAGGTTCACGACCTCGCCGACCACCCACACGGCCGGCGGCCGGATGCCCTCGTCCGCGATGGTCGCGGCCAGCCGGTCCAGCGTGGTGCGCACCGTGCGCTGCGTCGGGGTGGACCCGTCCGCGATGACGGCCACCGGGGTGTCCGGCGCGCGGCCGTGCTCGACGAGGGCGGCCGCGATCGTGGGGGCGGTGTCCACGCCCATGAGGACGACGAGCGTGCCGCGCAGCGTGGCGAGCGCCGGCCAGTCGACCAGTGACTGCGGATGCCCCGGCGGCAGGTGGCCGGACACGACGACGAACTCGTGCGTCAGCCCCCGGTGGGTCACCGGGATCCCGGCCAGCCCGGGGACGCCGATCGCGCTGGTCACACCCGGCACCACCTCCACCGGGACGCCGGCCGCGACGCAGGCCTCGACTTCCTCCATGCCCCGGCCGAAGACGAACGGGTCGCCGCCCTTGAGCCGGACCACGCGCTTGCCGGCGCGCGCGTGCTCCACCAGCAGCGCGTTGATCTGCTCCTGCGCCATCGAGCGCCCACGCGGCAGCTTCGAGGCATCGATCACCTCGACGTCCGGGGGGAGCGAGGCCAGCAGTGCCTGCGGCGCGAGATGGTCGGCCAGGACGACGTCGGCCTGCGACACCGCCTGCTGCCCGCGCACGGTGATCAGCCCCGGGTCACCCGGGCCGCCGCCGACCAGCACCACGCTGCCGCGGCCGACCGGCCCGCCGGAGCGGGACGCCCGGTCCGCGATCGACCCGTCGGTCAGCCCGGCGACGACGGCGTCGCGCACGCCGACGGCCCGCTGCGGGTCGCCGCCACCGTGCACGCCGACGACGAGGTCGCCCTGGCGGCCGACCGCCGGGGTCCACACGGACGACGCCGAGCGGTCGTCGGCGCGGGCGCAGAAGATGCGGGCCCGCTCGGCCTCCGCGGCCACGGCCGCGTTCACGGTGGGGTCGTCGGTTGCGGCGACGGCGTACCAGGCGTCGGCGAGGTCGCCGTCCTGATACCGACGGCGCAGCCAGGTCACCGCGCCCGGCCCGACCAGCGACTCCAGGGCCGGCGTCGCCTCGGGGCTCACCACGGTCACCACGGCGCGGGACTCCAGCAGCCCGGCGACACGGCGGTGCGCCACCTGCCCGCCGCCGACGACGACGACCCGCTTGCCGAGCAGCCGCAGGCCGACCGGGTAGACGACGCCGGAGCTCGGGTCGACGGGAGTGGCGTTCATGGGTGGGTGCCGGTCACGCCTTCTCGGTCACGCCTGCGGAGTCGAAGGTGGCGACGTCGCGCAGCGCCCGGGCCGCGGCGGCGACGAGCGGATAGGCCAGCAGCGCGCCGGTGCCCTCGCCGAGCCGCAGGTCCAGGCCGAGCAGCGGGCGCAGACCCAGTGCCCGCAGTGCGAGGCCGTGCCCGGGCTCGGCGGAGGTGTGGCCGGCCAGAGCGAACTCCGGCGCCGTCCGGCACAGCGCCGCCGCCACCAGCGCCGCGGAACCGGCGATCACGCCGTCGAGCAGCGCCGGTCGCCGTGCCGCGGCGGCGCCCAGCAGGAACCCGGCCAGGCCCGCGTGCTCTAGCCCGCCGACCTCCGCGAGCACCGCGAGAGCCTCCTCCGGAGTGGTCGGGCGGCCGGGCACCCGCGCGACGGCGCGGCCGACGACATCGATCTTCCGCGCCAGCGTAGGGTCGTCCACGCCGGTCCCGCGCCCGGTCGCCTCGGCCGGACCCGCCCCGGTGAACGCGCAGATCAGCGCCGCGGACGCCGTCGTGTTGCTGATGCCCATGTCGCCCGTGATCAGCAGGGCGGAGTCGGCAGCCAGCGTCGTCGCCACCTCGATGCCGACCTCGACGGCCTGCCGGGCCTCGGCGAGGCTCATCGCCGGGCCGACGGCGAGGTCGGCGGTGCCGGGCCGCACCTTGCGGTCCAGCAGACCCGCCGCCGGGTCCAGGGTCGCCGCGACGCCGACGTCCACGACGACGACATCGGCGCCGAGCTGCGCGGCGAAGGCGTTCTCCACGGCGCCGCCCGCGACGAAGTTGGCGACCATCTGGGCGGTGACCTCCTGCGGCCACGGCGTCACCCCCTGGGCGTGCACCCCGTGGTCGCCGGCGAAGATCGCGACCGCGGCGGGGGAGGGCAACGGTGCGGGGCAGGCCCCGGCGATCCCGGCCAGCTGCGCGGCGACGTCCTCGAGCACACCGAGCGAACCCGGCGGCTTGGTCATCCGGTCCAGCC